>JAIXRB010000121.1 GCA_027485405.1 Leptospiraceae bacterium
CCCGCTCTCCCCGGCTATCCATAACTTCGTTACGGATCAATTCTACTTCGCGTCCAAATTCCTGAATCTCGGCTTCGTTTAAAAGCACTGGCAGTTTTTCTTTGTCTTTGCGGATATCTTTCCAAGTTGTTTCTTTTTTCATAATTCTACCTCAATATCTCCTACAGCAGTGCATACGCAAACTTGAACTTTAAGACCAGCCTCTGAAATGGTTTCGCCTGTCCGAAGATCACGAACCGTGCCGGACAAAAGTGTCGCATCACAGCCATGGCAGATCCCCATTCGACAGCCATGGGATGGATTTAGACCTGCATCTTCCGCAACTCGCAATAAGTTCAAAAGACCATCTGTATTTGCCTCAATCTTGCTCGTTGTAAAACTAACTTTGCCACCCTTTGCATCCGTTGGTACCGAAGCAAGCTTTGCTCGAAATCTTTCCAGATGGAGCTTGCGAGAAAGCCCAGCATTTGCCCAATGGCTCTCTAAAGAATCAAGTAAGCTAGCCGGTCCACATGCCCAAACTTCCCTCTCTCGCCAATCAGGGCATAGTTTTTCTAACTGCTCCAAGCTAAAATGAAGCTTAGTATAAGAACTCTCTCCAATTTCTCGAGTAAAGATGGGATTGTATTTATAATGTTTCTGTGTTTTTGCTAGCTTGGTCAATTCGCTTCCAAAGATAACATCATAGGAATGAGGAGCATAATGCATATGAACTATGTCAGGCAAATGTTTGAACTCAGTAAGGTAAGCTCGTAACATACTCATAACTGGGGTTATACCGCTTCCTGCTGTAATGAAAAGTGGATGGACTGGAATGGCATCAGGTAGCACAAACTCACCCTGCGGCTCACCGATCGGAAGATATGTGCCGGGTTTTACATTTCTAACCAAATGATGAGAAACTCGACCCCCATCAATTGCCTTCACAGTGATTGTAAGACATCCATCTTCTCTTTCAGGCGCTGAAGATATCGAATAGGTGCGGGTGTGACGCATTCCACCGATGGGAACACCGACCCTTACGTATTGCCCTGCCCTATGTGTTCTCCAGCCTCTTCCTGGACGAAGGGTCAAAGTTCGTGAATCTTTTGTTTCATCCCAAACTGACTCTACCCGAGCCTGAAGAGTATGTTTTGTCCAAAGAGGGTTGATGAGTTCTAGATAATGGGAAAGGCGCAGAGGATAGGCAAACATGTCCACAAAGTATGTGAATTTTTGCTTAATGGACTGGAGAAATTTTGTAATCATTGAATTGGGATGCCCCTCGCTTGGTGCCGAATTGTAACATTTATTTCTGCAGAATCAATTCATTTTTTTCGAAATTGCATCTCCTTCAAAGGTAAATGAAGGTCATCCGCAGAAAAATAGTGTCGCGTCTTTTCGTATTGACGAGTGACCATATCATGATCAATATGCTGGTATGAATTTAAGTTTAGAAAAGAGAATTACTGCAAATCTCCCGAGGACTTTGCTTGAAGAAGCGCAAAAAGCTACGGGCAAAGGGATTACCGAAACATTGGTTCATGGTTTAGAGTTGATTCGAAGATCTCGCGCCTACGAAAAAGGCAAAGCTCTGCAAGGAAAGGTTCAAATTGATTTAAATTTAAAGGTCAGTCGTGAGCGCTCTTATAATTGATACTTCAATTTGGATAGAATACTTCCACATTGGAAACACAACTGTAGAAGAAGCGCTTAAATCAGGCAGAGTCCACCTCCCGCCATTAGTTGCGAGTGAATTGATTTCTGGAATCAAAGATAAAAAACATCGATTGAAAATGCAGGACTTTCTGTCCGATCTGGCTTATTGCGAAACATCCATTGAACATTGGTTCCGAGTTGGAATACTGCGGAACGATCTACGAAACAAGGGTTTCACTATTTCAACTCCTGATGCTCATATATGCCAATGTGCGTTGGATTTAGACGGCATACTTTATTCTAAAGACAAGATCTTTGCAAAAATCCAGAAACTTGTCTCTCTGAAATTGCAAAGTAATTGAAAATGTCCTTTTTTCTACCAGCCTCCGCTCGCACCTCCGCCCCCGAAAGTCCCGCCACCGCTGGAAGAAGATGAGCTTCTAGAACTAGAATAAGAATCTGTAGAGGAATTTGACCAAGTTGAATTGTCAGAGCCGAAATCCGAATCTTCTTGATGAACTGGCTCGCTCGCGTTCCCAAGCCAAGGTCGGGGGTTAGTCTTTTCAGTAAAATACTTATTTGGCGATGTTCTGACTGAAACAACATTGGCAAGCCAAATGCGATTTACCTTTCTTTTTTCAATGTATGTGCTTGGTGGAGATGTTTGCCATTCTTTGAGTTTCTTCAAAACAAAGTCTTGGTGATTTTCTACAATTTTTTTTGGAAATTGTTTTTTGTAAGAATTCCACACCTGTTCATCGCGAACCCAGCCCTCTGTATCTTCAACAATACTGGTTAATTCTGGGTATAAGTACAGCTGAGGTTCGCGTTTAACTTGTTTTAGTAACTCTATGAATTTTTCGGTATCTTTAGCATTCCCAGATTTCAGGAGTTCCTCTTTTTTAAACTCCCATTCTTTTTTTGCCTCTAGAATTGATTCTTTAGAAAATGAAGACTTCCATGAATCCCAAGATAGCTCCTTCCAAGCACTTTGTAATCGTTCTACTAGAGCTTGGGATCCCAAAGGAAAACATTCCTTTGGTCTTTTTTGAACTTTCTCTATGTCCGAAATCCAAAATTGATATTTCGATTCTTCCAAAGAACTGAGTCTCCAATACTCCTTGAATTGATCTCCTTTTTGTAAGAGTTCTAGCCTTTTAGATTCAACAGCATCTTTATCGTAAATTTTCTGGTTCTGCGCCCAAAATGGATTTTTTTCATCTAAGAATTCAAATGCTTTTTGAATTTCTATTTTCATTGATTCTAGATTTGTCGCACTGATTTGGCTTGATGAACCAAATTTTCTCTTTGCAAACCAAACTGCGAACCCTAAGCACCAAATTCCAGCGACTACTAATTTCCAATCGAAGAATTCAAAAGTAGAATTCTGATTCGGAGATTGAATTCTCGCGATCGCTGTATCAAGGTTATCCTCTCCTGAAAAAATCTCATCCAAAACCAAATACGAATTGGCGATTGCCGACTCCAAATCGTTCAACTTCATTCTAGGGACAATCACTTCTCTGATAATTTGTTTCGCTTTGATATCGGTGATTGTTCCCTCGAGCCCGTAGCCTACTTCGATTCTCACCTTGCGATCTTCTAAAAAGAGGAAAATGATGATTCCGTCGTCTTTTCCTTTTCTGCCAATTTTCCATTGTTCTGCGATCCTAATTGTCTCGTCCTCTAGTACTTTCCCTTCCAAAGATTTGGCTATGAGGGCATATACGGCATGCCCATGTTTTTCTTCCAATTGCTTGGCATTCTTTGATAAATTTCCAAGAGAATCCGAGTTCAAAGTGTTCGATAAGTCTGTTATGTAGCCCGCGGGCCGACTCGGTATGGAATCAGAAAATAGAAATTGGGTTTGACAAAAGAAAAGTAGGATGAGAAGAATTGTCATGAATGTATTTGTTCGTTTCGTTCCCAAACGAACAAACTTTTTTTTGTTGCCTTATTTAGATTTTACCCTTTTCAAATGTTGGTTCTTTAACAAAGCAAAGCCATGAACTACACTTTCTCTCAACCAAGAGGCCCAATACTTTGGAGCTTATACTTGATGATATTTTCAATTGTAGTAATGCTACCTCTCGCCTTTTTCGATACGAGAATAGTAACGGGCGCATTTGTCTGGATTAAGCCAATCAAATTTGCAGTTTCCATCGGAATTTATGCGATTACTTTCCTTTGGCTTTTGCAGTTTGTAGACAATCGACTTTTGGTTATTAAAATCATTTCATGGGTCATGACTATCACACTCTTGATTGAAAGTATTGCAATCTGGTTGCAAGCGTATCGAGGAGAGTCAAGCCATTTTAACATTACTTCGCCATTTAACAGTTTTCTATTTTCATTAATGGGGATAAGCATTTCTGTATTTTGGATCGCTCACCTTATGTTTGCGTATAAAATATTGCGGACAACTAATCTCAATTCACTTCTAAAGGAATGTCTTCTTTGGGGGCTGTTTATTTCCGCATACGGCATGATCATTGGCTTTTTTATGACTGTCCCCAGGCCCGAACAACTCGAACTTATGCAACAAGGCGTTCTTAAAATGAGCGGAGGACATACTTTCGGAGCGGAAGATGGCGGACCTGGGATATCTTTTTTTGGATGGAGCACGATAGCAGGTGATATGAGAGTCCCTCATTTTTTCGGAATGCATGGTTTGCAGTATTTTTCCGTTGTTGGCATCCTTATTTTCGGACTCGATGCCAAAAGGAAGGTTACGGAATTCACTCCAACATCCATTCGGCTACTTGGGATCTCCCTACTGGGAATCACGATCACTATGAATATACAAGCGCTTAATGGAGAATCGATTTTTAGAAGTCCCCCCCCCCCCCCCCCCCCCCCCCCCCCCCCCCCCCCCCCCCCCCCCCCCCCCCCCCCC
>JAIXRB010000179.1 GCA_027485405.1 Leptospiraceae bacterium
CCTGTCATCAAAGATATTCGAGGACGGGGCATGCACATTGGCGTAGAACTTACAGTTCCTTCTCGGCCTGTAGCTGAGGCTTGCTTGGCGAAGGGGTTGGTAATCAATAGCACTGCAAATACGGTTTTGCGAATTATGCCTCCACTGTCGATTTCTTTGGAACGATCTTCAGAAGGCTTAGACATTTTAGAATCAGTAATCAAGGATTTAGTATGAAACAAATAGCTGTATTGGCAGGAGATGGAATTGGCCCCGAGGTCATGGAAGTTGCCCTAACGGTTTTAAACAAAGCTCTTCCTCCAAAGCAATTCGAATTCAAAGAAGCTCTTGTGGGTGGTGCGGCAATCGATGCAAAAGACAGTCCACTTCCACCTGAAACATTGAAGCTCTGCGAAGAAAGCAGTGCCATTTTTTTTGGTTCAGTGGGAGGACCAAAATGGGAAAGTCTACCGCCCGACAAACAGCCGGAACGTGGGGCATTGCTTCCGCTCCGCAAACACTTTGATCTATTTGCAAACTTGCGTCCGGCTATCATTTATCCTGAACTAAAGAATGCCTCTCCTCTGCGAGCTGATATTGTAGGAGACGGGCTGGATATTCTGATTCTTCGCGAGCTAACTTCTGGCATTTACTTCGGAAAGCCGAAAGGAAGAGAGGGATCTGGCGCCGAAGAATTTGCGTACGATACAATGAGATATTCAAGAAGGGAAATCGAAAGAATCGCAAGAAAAGCATTTGAAGCGGCGAGAAAGAGAAAGAAAAAAGTAACCAGTATTGACAAAGCCAATGTTCTAACAACTTCTGTTTTTTGGCGAGAAGTCGTGGTTCATCTTCATAAAACAGAATTTAGTGATTGTGCTTTGGAACATTTGTATGTGGACAATGCCGCAATGCAACTTGTCGTGAAACCGAAACAATTTGATGTTATGCTTTGTGAAAACATGTTTGGGGACATTCTTTCGGACGAAGCATCCATGATCACAGGGTCCATCGGTATGCTGCCTTCTGCTTCCTTATCTGAGAGCGGCTTTGGATTGTATGAACCAAGTGGAGGTTCAGCACCCGACATAGCAGGAAAGGGAATTGCTAATCCTATCGCCCAGATTCTATCGGGTGCTCTAATGCTTCGGTATTCCTTTGGTCTAGAAAAAGAAGCATTGGAAATAGAAACTGCAATTCGTTCTGTCTTGAAAAAGGGACTCAGAACGGGCGATATTGCAGAGCCCGGAGCCAAGGTCATAGGAACAAAAGAAATGGGACAAGAAATAGCTAAGGAAATTATGGTATAATTATGCAAATGGGAATCGCTCCAACAGGGAGACCTTACAACATCATCATTGCAGAGAATTCTAAATTCCAGGCAAAACAACTACAACAGATCCTCGAATCGGAGGGATTTAAGATCATTGGAGTCGCCGAAAACGGAAAAGAACTCCTAGAGCTTTACAAAGCAAACAGACAACTTGTGGACCTTATCACCGTTGAAGTTTTTTTACCAGAAATAGACGGTTATGCGGCTTTCTGGGAAATGAAGGATATGGGAGTACTTCCAAGGATCATGTTTATCTCAGAAGAAAACACTCCTACGGTCATTAGAAGTCTTTTGGACAACGGAGCCATGGAGTACGTAATCAAACCGATCAAACGAGAAAAAATCCTAGAGAAAATCAAGGAAACTCTTGCTAAGATTCCCAAAATATAACATTGAAATTTCTACCTTTCTCGTTGGCTCTGTGACTATAGAACTCATGAGTCACATAGTTGTTAAAAGAATGGGGATCAATGTTTAAAGACTTAAATCGTCTTCGCAATCGAACTGATATCGCTTCTCGCAAACCTAACAAATAACCACCTGTTGGAGATTCTTGAACGACGCCAGGCGGCATTGATAAAAACTCTTTGGCAAGTCCCCACTGAACCTCATAGTTGTTTCTAGCGATGGCTGGACCAAAGAGAACATGAAGATCGTTTTCTGGAAATCCTTCCGCTAAAAGCCAAAAGATAAGTTTTTCTGCAATCCCAGATAGGGTTCCTTTCCAACCAGAATGTAAGACCGCAACCATTGGATTGTTTTTGCTATAAACGAAAATCGGCACACAATCTGCGGACCTGACCACTAATGCGATTTTTTTCTCGAAGGTGACTAATCCATCCCCTTCTTCTCCAGTGAAGGTAGCAGGTATTGGATCTTTGATTTCAGGAGGATCTGGGATTCTTTTGAAAGGATTTGCTCCTCCTTGGAAGAACACAATTTCTCTGCCATGGTTTTGGTTGAGAGATATGATTTGAGAGGTAGGGAATCCTGTGATTTTTGAGACAAGGATATTGCTCGCAGATATCCAGCCAGAAGCCTCTGTGGGAAAACTGACACCTTTGAATTCATTTTCCCAGGCTTTTTTACCTAAAGTAAAACTAGTGACCCTTCCATAAGAGGTCTCGAGGATTCTTTCATCTTCACGCATATTGGAAATGAAAACCGTTCCTTATTTTCTGTAAAGCAAGGAACAATCCCAATCTTTGCGATTGCAAAGAGCCCGTTCCACTTTTTCCACATTCGATACTATGAATGTGAGAGTTTGTCCTCTCCAAAAATGAAAAATTCTAGGTTCCGATGAATTCGGGAAACGATTGTCCAGTATAAGATCCAGATTGAACTTTCTTAACTCGGCTTCGGATAAAGGCTTTCGATGCCCTGCTCTGGCATTCTTTTGATTTGGGCGCTTTGCAACTTCGACACTGGTAAGTCCAGTTTCTGATTCCAAGGCAAAATCAGGTCGCATAGCGTAAATAAAATGAGCCTGTGCTCCAAAAAAAGCGACTCTCAAATCTTTTAAACTATCCAGATCATAGTTTTGAAAATCCAACAGTTCGGCTTTGTATAAATCCCTTTCCTCCACAAATTTTATATGTGAAAAATCTTCTTTAGCTTTCCATTGAAAAGGGAAATAGATTGCAAAACTAGAAAGAAACAAAAGGTAACAAACCGAAGTGTTTCTCGCTAAAAATTTTGTCCAAGTATTGGTTTGATTTGATTCAATTTGCAAACTGTCTAAATAATTTTTCAGGAAAACAAATCCCTTCCAAAACAGAATTGGCAAAATTGGAATCCAGAATCTTTGGATCATAAAATCACCACCTATCAAAACTACATAGGCTATGAAGATCAAAATAGCCCAGGTCTGCCATTCCTGTTTTTTGAATGAAACTATTGCCAAAGAAAAAGGAAAAATCAAAAGCGGATAGTTTCTAAACAATTGTAAAAAATACAGAAGTCCTTCTGAAGGAAAAATGCCCGATTTCGCATAAAATGTGTTTGGTAAAAGAGACCCAAAATAATAAAATCGTAATCCAAAACCCAAACCTAAAATCAAAAACGGAACTAGCACGGATGTATATGACAGTCGTTTCCGATTTGCGATGAATGAGAGAAAATAAAAAAGAAACCCTTCTGGACGCAAAAATCCCGAAAGACTTAAAATAACCAAAGATATGAAAATGCTTCTTTTTCCAGGAAATGATGAAGCAACTACACCTAAAAAAAGAAATGTAGAAAATGCTATAGTCTCCAAGCCCGATGTAGCAAAAACAGACAAGTGATAAAATGAAGAAATGCTTAATGTAAAAATCGGTAAACTTGAATTTGGAAAGATATTTCGTTCAATTAGTAAAATGCTTGTTAATAGAATTGCAAAGAACACCAAACCCAGAAAAATAGAAGCTTCTCCAAGATTTAAGCTAGGAACACAAATTTTTGTGACAAATAAAAGTAATGTCCAGAGTGGATTTGTTATTGCCTCTACTCGCTCCCCCACATTAAAAACAAAACCATTGCCTTCAGCAAGGTTACGAGCATAAATAAAAGAGAAAAAAGAATCGTCACATAGCCAGCGCAATGTCCATGCTTTAAAAGTTGCAACCAAAATACCAATACAACCCAAAAACCAA
>JAIXRB010000140.1 GCA_027485405.1 Leptospiraceae bacterium
CACCAGCAAACACCGAGAATCCCCCGTGTTGCTTTGCGATGTTGTTGATCAATTCTTGAATTAAAACTGTTTTTCCAACCCCAGCACCACCGAAGAGTCCCGTCTTTCCTCCTTTGATGTAAGGGGCGAGTAGATCGATAACTTTGATGCCTGTTTCAAAGATTTCCGTTTTTGGTTTGATGTCTTCGTAAGATGGAGCGTTTGCATGGATTGGTCTTCTTTCGATATCTTTAGGAGTTTCTCCCATTTCATCGACAGTTTCGCCTAGCACGTTAAAGATACGCCCCAAAGTTTTTGGTCCTACAGGAACCGATATCGGTGCTCCTGTGTCCACAACCTCCATTCCTCTTTTCAAACCATCTGTGGATTGAAGAGAAATAGCTCGGATTGTGTTGTCTCCAATATGCTGTTGTACTTCGGATGTAATGATAACATCTTTTCCATTCACTTTAGTGAAAATCTGAAGAGCGTGGTAGATCTCAGGTAACTGCCCGTTTTCAAATGTAATGTCTAAGACCGAACCGATGATTTGTTTAATTTTTCCCTTATTCATTCCTTTTTTCCCCTTGGACTCTGTTATGAGATGGCTTCAGCGCCACCCACGATTTCCGAAATTTCTTGTGTAATTTTAGCCTGACGAACTCGGTTGTAACCCCTGGTCAGCAATTTGATCATTTCCCCCGCGGCATCCGTTGCAGATTTCATGGCAACTCTTCGAGCGATATGCTCAGATGCGGCAGATTCAAAAATAATTCTAGTAAAAGCCGTTCGAATTACAAGCGGCAGAAGATTTTCTAAAATGGTTTTTGGATCGGGTTCATAAAGAACTTCTACACCCGATGAACTAGTACCTGAGGCTTTCATTTCAATAGGTAGCACTTGATAGATTTCTGGTCTTTGGCTAGCCGCTGATAAATAATGGGTTGAGATGATTTCGACAGCATCCACCGTTTCATTTGCAAAACGACCCATAAAATAGTTAGCTAATGCGATTGCTTCTTTAGCCCCAGCTTTGTCATCTAAGTTGGTATGGCTGGATACTGTTTCCATTTTCATAAACTTGAAATAAGAAATGGCTTTTTTTCCACCGGCATGAATTTCAACTTCAACGCCTTTTGTCTTCCATTCCTCCACTCTGTTTCGAACCATTCTAAGTAGGTTGGAATTAAATCCCCCACATAGACCGCGGTTCGCTGTAATAGCTAGAATCGCCACTTTGCGAATCTTTGAAGGATGGCGCAAGTAAGGGCTTTGGATTAAATCGGCAAGCCCAGAAAGCGATGCCACTAACTCAGCCGTTAGCATTGCATAAGGCTTTGCCGCATTGACCTTGTTTGTGGCTTTCTTAGCCTTTGCAGTCGAAACCATTTCCATGGTTCGAGTGATCTTTCGGGTGTTCTTTACCGAGGTGATCCGCTTTTTTATCTCTCGTGGAGTTGCCAAACCAGTTTCCTCTTAACCCAATTTCTTTAGAAAAAGATCTACTATGCCTTTTACAACTTTTTGTAAGGCGGCTTCGCCTTTGATTTCTTTTGCATCTCGGATCTCAGCTAGAATCTCAGGATGTTGCTCTTTGATTGTTTGGATCAAAAATGCTTCGAATTCCCGAACCTTTGGAACAGGAATAGGATCCATAAAACCCTTTGTAACAGCGAAAATCGACAAAACTTGCTCTTCGACTGGACTCGGAGAGTTGTTCGGTTGTTTCAATACTTCTAAGGTTCTGTAACCACGGTCTAACTGTGATTGCGTGACAGGATCCAATTCAGTTCCCAATTGAGCAAAAGCCTCAAGGTCTCTAAACTGTGCTAAATCTGATTTCATAGTTCCTGCGACTTTTTTCATCGCCTTGATTTGAGCGGCAGAACCAACTCGAGAAACCGAAATACCAACGTCCACTGCCGGTCGCAAACCAGATGCGAAAAGGTTGGACTGTAAGTAAATCTGTCCGTCGGTGATCGAAATTACATTTGTTGGAATGTATGCGGATACTTCCCCTTCTTGGGTTTCAATGATGGGAAGAGCTGTCAAAGATCCTCCACCGTATTTGTCATCCAGTTTAGCGGCTCTTTCGAGAAGTCTAGAATGGAGATAGAAAACGTCTCCAGGGTAAGCTTCGCGACCTGGAGGTCGGCGGAGTAAAAGAGACATTTGGCGATAGGCAACAGCTTGTTTTGAAAGGTCATCATAGACAACAAGAGTTGCTTTGCCTTCATCGTACATAAAGTATTCTGCAAAAGTAACCCCAGAGTAAGGAGCAATGTAAAGCATTGGAGCAGGCTCAGAAGCGTTCGCTGATACAACTATTGTGTATTCCAAAGCTCCTTTTTCTCTCAACAATTCAATGGTTCCAGCAACGGTAGATGCTTTTTGTCCGATAGCAACGTAAACGCAAATAACGCCTTTGCCTTTTTGGTTGATGATGGTGTCGATTGCGATGGATGTCTTTCCAGTTCCTCGGTCACCGATGATCAACTCTCTCTGCCCTCTTCCAATTGGAATCATAGCATCAATTGCTTTGATTCCTGTTTGCATTGGCTCTCCAACAGGTTTTCTCATGGCAATCCCAGGTGCTGGAGATTCTACGGGACGAGTTTTTTTTGCGTTGATTGGGCCTTTGCCGTCAATTGGCTCACCTAATGGGTTGACCACGCGTCCAAGCAATTCAGGACCGACTGGGACTTCAAAAATCTTTCCAACTCGTTTGACACTGAAGCCCTCTTCGATTTTTATATAATCTCCAAAGATAACGACCCCAACCGAGTTTTCTTCCAGGTTGAAAGCTTGTCCTCGAACTCCGTTTTGGAATTCGACTAACTCTCCAGACATTACGTTGGATAGCCCGTAAACTCGAGCGATTCCGTCCCCTACTTCCAGAACAGTTCCGACCTCATCTACTTGGAGGTCTTTGTTGAAATTCTTGATTTCTTGCTTTAATACCGAGACGACTTCATCTGTTTTAATTTTCATACATTGCTCCGGTGGAGAATCTCTTCTGGAGGAGGTTCTCTTCGATTTGATCTAATTTATGGCGAATGGAGGCATCGACTAGGTAATCATCGACATAGAGTCGAAACCCTCCAATAAGAGAAGAATCTATCTCCTCTTGAATGCGTAGCTCTTTACCAAATTTTTTTGTAATAGAGTCGACAATTTTAGTTTTTTCGGCTGCTGAAAGAGGTTCTGAGGAGACGATCCTTAGATAGCCTCTGTTTTTCAAAATGTCTAATTCCAATTTGAATTGCTCGTAAATCTCAAACAATTGAGAAAATCGGTTTTTACGAACCAAAACACCAACAAATTGTAAGAAAGTTGCTGAAACGGCAGTCTTCAAAGCCTTGACTAAGGTTTTTTCTTTGTCGTCTGTCTTTACCAGCGGAGAGAGAAAAAACTGCCAAAGGCTGGTCTCTGTCTGGAACATGGAGACTACCCCCGAAAATTCTTCTTCTATGGCTTCTGTTTCTTTGTTTTCCTGAGAAAGCTGTAACAGTGCTTGGGCGTAGACTTTTGCGATTCGCTCTTGGCTCATTTTACCTTAAGTTTTTCAAGCTTGGATATTTCTTTTTCAACGAAGGCTGAAAAATCATCTTTCTTAAGCTGTTTCTCGAGAATTTCGCCAGCGATTAACACAGAAAGTTCGACAATCTGGTGTTGCATTTCCGCAATAGCTTTCGTTTTAGCCTGCTCGATGTCCCGAACGGACTGATCTTTCAAACTTTTTACTTCGGCTTGGGCGTCTTCCAACATCTTTTGTCGGAGATGAACCGCATCCTTCTTTCCTTCTTCAACAATTTTGTGCACTTCTTCAGTAGCAGCATGCAGTTTGTCTTCGTAGGTTTTAAGAGCGGCTTCAGCTGACTTTCGTAAAGAGTCCGCCTTCTCAATGTCTCCCTGGATCTTGTTCGCGCGTTCTTCCAGGGCATGCAATATCTTGTCCCAAGCAAAGCGCTTGAGGATGATCACTACGATGGAAAAAGTGACCAGGGTCCAGATAACTAGACCCGGATTGACTTGTAGCAGGTTCAAACCCGAGGAAGCGAGAAACACGGATTACTTTCCTTGTTCTACAGTAGCGGTTGGAGCGCTTGGCTTCGCTTTAACAGCGTCGTTTAGCGTACCTGAAATTAAGAATGCGATTACGATAGCGAAAAGTGCGGCACCTTCGATCATACCTGCGGCTACGTAAAGTACCAGTTGAATCTTTCCAGAAGCTTCTGGTTGTCGGCTGATGCTCTCAGCTACTGAACCACCAATTCTTCCAATTCCAATTCCAGCGCCTAGCATAGCTAGACCAGCGGCAAGACCTACTCCAATGTATCCTAGACCAATTTCCATGTGTTTCTATTCACTCCTGTATAATTGTTTTAATAAATAAAACCAGCGTCAATGCCTATGCATTACGGTTCCTATAAAAACCGATGTTAGCAAGGAAAATATAAATGCCTGTAAAAAGGCAACGAGTAGTTCGAGAAAGTAAATAGCTACCGTGCTCAAAATAGAGACTGGAGCAATCAGGTAGCTTTGGCTCATGAAAATGAAACCGAAGAGTGTTAAGAGCAAAACGTGTCCTGCAGTCATGTTTGCAAGTAACCTCATGGTCAATGCAAAACAACGCGCTAGGTGGGTAATGAAAAACTCCAAAATCCACATCAATGGCCAAAGTGGAGCTGGCACTCCTTTTGGAACAGCGTGAGCAACGAAAGCAATACCTTGGTAAGAAAAAGCAGTTCCGTAAATCAAAATCAGGGTCAATCCAGCTAAAGTAACTGTAACACTGATGTCTCCTGTGACAGTGATTCCAGACCAAATCTCTCCGAGCAAATGGACTCCCGTTGCTAAAGAGGCAAGCTCTCCGATAGGGGGGATGAGCCCGAGCAAGTTGCAGAAGAGTATAAAGAAAAAGACAGTAAAAATATAGTGATAGTAGGAATGCCCATGGTGGCCTAGCGATTCATCTACCACTTTCTCTTTTAAGAAAGTAACAAAGACTTCGACTGTGGAAGTGAATTTGGAATGTACTTTTGTTGGGTCTTTGGAAATGAGGTTTGCCGCAGGAATAAAGACTACTAGAAGGAAAAAGCAAGCGATCCACATCATTGTGACTCGTTTTGTAATATGTAGATCAATGCCACCCAAGAAGTGATAGGATTTGTCTCCCTCTAGGAAGACAGCATGGTGTTCCGGATCATAGCCAGGGGTGCCTTGGTAAACCTTTTGCCCACCAAAGTTCAATGGGAAAATGGGTGCGTCAGCCAAGTGGTGCGAAATGACTTCACTGAAATTGAAAGGTGCATCGGTAGCCTCGTTCGCCCAAGTAGGGCTAGAAAGAAGGCAGATTGCTAGAAAAAGGATCGTTTTGAATCTATGGATCTTTGGAAGCACTGCAATAACTCGCAAATACCAATAGCACTAAATGGAAAATATAGGCAATTAAAAAACCAAAAATCATGGTTTCAGACTGTTGCCGCCAGACTAAAAAAGCTAAAAGACCTAAATTACCTAAGAAACTGACTAGAACACTTACCATAGAAACAGTTGTGACCAGGCTTGGAGGTAGATTTCTTGAGAAAATTCTAAGGCATAGCACGCCTAACTGCCACAAGAGACTCGCCGTTGCACCAATGGAAAATTGGCCAAGCCAAGGAAAAGCACTTGAATGAAATCGGATCAGAAAAGCAAAAACCCCTCCCAAAACTAGACTTGGGAGGAGATAAAAGAAAAGTAGTTTTCCGCGGTGAGCTTTTAGAAAATCCAAATAGAGATTAGAGAATCTTTTCTATGTCCGCTTGAATGTCTTCTGGTTTGGTCATGGGAGCATAACGCTTGATTACCTTACCGTTTTTGTCAACAAGGAACTTTGTGAAGTTCCATTTGATGTTTTTTAAGCCTAAAAACCCTGAGCTTTTGGACTTTAGGTGTTCGTAAAGTGGATCTGTGTTCGGCCCGTTTACTTCTATTTTTGAAAAAATGGGGAATGTCGTCTGAAATGTTCTTTCACAGAAGAGCTTTATCTCAGAATCGCCACCTGGCTCTTGTTCCCCGAACTGATTGCAAGGGAATGCTAAAACTTCTAATCCTTGGTCTTTGTATTTGACATAGGTTTCTTGCAAACCCTTGTACTGCGGAGTGAACCCACACTGACTAGCCGTGTTGACAATTAGCAAAGCTTTGCCTTTGAATTGAGAAAGGGGAACTTCTTCGCTTCCCCTTTTGACTTTGATTGAATAAATATCTTCTGCCATAGTTGTTACTTTAGATTCCTTACTTTCATAATTAAAGAATAAAATCCAAGACCGAACCCGAAAAATAATCCGAGCAAAGTGAATAGACTGGATTTTTGAAAATACTCATCCAGGTAGGTTCCCGCATAGACAAAGAAACCAACAGTAATCGCCAGTTCGAGACCGACTCCCGCCATAGCAAAAGGCGATGGGTCTTCAGGTGGCTTTTTCTCCATTATTGTAAAATGCGACCAATCCTATCCCAACGCACTTGCAATCGCCAAAGGCGATACTTGAAAGTTCTTTCGAACCAAGTAAACCGGGACTCTTCTTGGCTATAATGAGCAGGTCCAGAAGCAAAAGACTCCGAATAGTGGCAACGACTGAGAAGTTCGTCTCCCTCGTAACGCTTGGCAAGGTCGAATCCTTTTTCAGCAAGCTCTTGCCCGTCTTTGTATTCGCAAGTGAAGTCTTTCCAATCGATTGAAAAATAAATGATCAGAGCCTTACCAAGAATGTCTTCCCTAGAAACAAATCCCCATGCCCTAGAATCGTGTGAATCATCTCGATTGTCTCCCATGACCATATAATGGTTTGGTGGGATCTCGCAACCAACCGAAAAGTCGCAATCAAAGTATTGAGACCTGCGATCGTCTTCGATTCCTTCCAAAAGCAAATGAGTAAACCCTGGTTTGGTTTCCCGAAACAGGGCTCTTTGCGTCGCGTCCAAATTGTCTAAATCGGAAAGCTCTTTACCGATAGGAACTTCTTCAGGATGGTAAGAATCGAATTCTAGTTTGCCTTTTTCTTTGAATTCGATAAAGGCAAAATGAACTCTGCCCCGCTCTTTTGTGGAAATGTACTTTCTTGTTATTCGGATACTGTCTCCGGGTAGACCAACTACCCGCTTAACAAACCTTTTGGCGAAAAGTCCAGACCTTACGTCGTCATGTCCAAGAGCTGTGGAAGGTGGAATGAAAGTTACAATGTCTCCGCGTTTGGGCTCATCAAATCGAAAGATCTCCTTCTCCGTAAATGGCATACGAATTGAATATCGCATTTTGTTTACAAACAAGAAGTCACCAATCTTCAGAGTGGGAATCATCGATCCAGAAGGGATGTTGTTTGCATCTAAAATGGAAGATTTGAAAGCAAAAACCAAGAGGATGATGGAAATAAAAGATAACGTGGATCCCAAAAGACCATCCTTAGCTTGCTCTCTCTTTTCAGGGTTTGGTTCTGAGATTGGTTCTTGTTTTTTGGAGAAAAAACCCATAAAAGAGAGGCTAATTTTATAGAAAAATCTGTCAACCTATGGAAAAAAGAAGGAAAGAGGTTGTACTTTTTTTCCCCTTCCCCGATACCTACCAGAGAACCCATGGAAGCAGTGATTCTTAGATTGCGAAAAAACCTCTCCGAAATGAAGGATAAATATGCCTTTGTCTCTTTAAAATCAGGGACCGAAACGGAAGATATGGGAGAAACTGAGCTAGCTTTGCTTTCCACTGTCTGCCAAGGCATCTTACCTTTGAGTGTTAAGATTGGCGGTCCAGAGGCTCGAAATGACATTCGCATATGTCAAAGATTAGGTGTTTCTGGTGTTTCAGCTCCGATGATAGAATCAGAATATGCTCTCCGAAATTTTATAGGTACCATGCGGAACTTGTACAATCCGACCGAATATCCAAAAGTACGCAAAGCTATCAATTTAGAAACAATCACTGGATACAGAAATTTAATGGATATTTTTGACTCTGTTTCCTTTAAGGAATTGGACCAAGTGACAGCCGCTCGTTCTGATCTCTCAGCCTCAATGGATCGTCATCCAGACGACAAAGAAGTGACTCGAGTTTCAAAGAACATTGTGAAGGAAGCTCGGGCGCGTAACAAAAAAACTTCTTTAGGTGGAACTATTACAAAGTCAAACTTTGAAGAAATTGCCAATGAAATCGCTCCAGATTTTATAAATTCACGACACGTAATGGTAGATACTACTCGTTCCATGGAAATTGGAGCCCAAGACGTCGCAGAATGTATGCTCGTTTTTGAAATGGATATGTATGAGTACTTCGGGAAAATCTTCCCCGAAAAATCCTTTTATTATAGAAATAGGGTTGAAATCAATCGCGAACGAATTGGTGAACGAAAAGTTCTCTATTTTATTCGTTGATTGGAACGACTCTGTTTTGTTTTAGCTTTTCTACCAGGCTTTCTATTCTTATTTCAACCTTCTTTTTCAGCGGTTTTACTTAAGTGCGTTGCTTTTATATTAGTTCTAATTGGATTCTTCAGTTATTTTCGGACTGAAGAGAAATTGGAATGGAAACCATTGCCAATTTGTTTTTGGATCTTCCCTCTTTCGCTTTTTGTTTTTGGGTTTGCTAACCATGCATTTCATTTAACAAAAACATTGATTTTAAATTTTTCGATTTGGGACTTGGACTATATTGGTTTGCGGGTTCTGATTAAAAACATAGCAACCGGTGAAAGCTTTGCTAGTCCCTATTACGAAGGAGGGAATTCGTATTTATTCCATCATTTTGCTCCAGGGATTGCATTGTTATCACCATTTGAATTTCTTCCTTATGGTCAGTTTAACTATGCAATTGGAGTCTTCACTGTTTTCATAGCCGGAATCATTGGATGGGCTATATTGTTTATAAAAGAACGAAGATTTGTTGGATTGTTGATTCTTTTGCATTCCATTTATCTGTACCGATTAGGTGTATCGTATCACTTTGAGGTTTTGGTTCTACCGTTCTCACTTTTCTTTTTCTATTTTTGGTTTTACAAGAGAGAAGGCGGAATAGTTCTGAAGATGCTTTCGCTACTTTGCTTTCTAAGTATAAAAGAAGATATTGCTCTGTATTTGTTAGTCTTGGGAGTGTTTCTTGCTCTCTTCGAAAAAGATAGACTCCGAGAAGCAAAAGCTTTGCTCTTCTCTACCGTGTTGTATACTGTCATTGCACAAGGGACATTGCATTTCCTTTCAGGTAATAGTAGTTTAGAATTCTGGATTTCAGAATGGAACAAAGACTATTCAGAAACGATTTCCAATCCACTGGATTGGGAGAAGAGAAAGAATATAATCGTTGATGTTAGTTTAGGATTTGGATTGTTTTTCTTTCGGAAGAACGCTTTTGTTTTTTCCGTCTACGCTCTTCTTTGTCTTCATTTGATTTCTGATAGACCTTGGTACAATGAGGTTTACTCTTATTATTCTTATACTATCTTGCCATTTGCTTTTATGGCAATTTTTGAGAATGAAAAAGTATCCTCGAAATATATGTATTTGTTGATATTTCTTGGCTTGGCGTTTTATCGCAATTCTTTGGATAGAGATTTTCCAATGAGAGTAGTTGAGGATTCTATGCCATCACTACCTATCTGGCAAGAAACAATGGATTCTCCTGTGTTTTGCCAACAAAACATTTCAATTTTTGCATCCTCCAAAATGAATCTGCATCCCCTAACCAAATTAGGTTGCAATTCGAGAGGGATTGGTTTTGCTATGCTTTCTCGAGACGTACCACCCTTGCCCATTGTTAACCGCGAAGGCATTGAAGAACTGGCTAAAAAAATCGAAGAAAGTGGAGGTAAGGTTGTCCAAAAGCAATTCTTTTTAGGAAAGCAAATGAATCTTTACCAATTAAAATGTCCTTGAATTGACTAGAGCGAAAGACTAGATAGAAAATCGAAAACCAAAGTTAAAAACTGGGCAGAATGTGAATAGTGAACAAAGTGTCCTCCCCCTTCGATCACTTCAATTTGAGCGTTTGGGAAAAAATTTTGGATAGTTTGCTTGTCTTCTTCTTTTACATAGGTTGAATTTCCTCCCAAAATAAACAAAGTGGGGTTAGTTGAATTTAATCCTTCTTTAAAGTAACTATCAAAAAGCCGATCACTGTTCTGTAGTGCGGAAACATTGAGCTTCCAATAGTAACCACCACTCTCTTTTCTTTCTAAGTTCATTTGTAGAAATTGGCGTAGAAACGTATCTGGAACAAAATGTTCCATAAGATGATCGACTTCTGTTCGAGTTTTGCAATGGGCAACATCAATTGATAAGGCTGATACTTCATTTTGATACTCAAACGGATAGGATTTAGGGGCAATGTCTTCTACTATCAAACTAGAAACTAACTGCGGATGGTTGAGTGTAAAATACATAGAGACAATGCCACCCATTGAATGGCCTATGAGTATGGGATTTTCTATTTTTTGGTCACTTAAGAATTGACCCAAGTCTCTAGACATTGCAGGAATTGAGTGTTCGCTTGAGTGAAAAGAGTCTCCATGGTTTCTCAAATCTAAAGCAAAAACTTGATACTTTTCAGCAAGTGCCTTACAAATTGAAATCCAGTTCTTTGAAGAACCGAACAACCCATGAAGTATAACGATTGATTGGCGATTTGTTTCTCGGATTTCTGGATAAGAACGAAATGCAAGTGAGTTCATTCCTTGAGACACTCTGATTTTAGAATATGAAGGTAGGGATTTAGTTTCGATTTGTATTGGCTGGGAAGACTTTCTACATATCGGCTGATCATTCGAATTTCAGATGGGATAGAGGCATCAGCATCTTCAAAACAGGCAATACTCTCTGGTTCTAAAGTCAAATTTTGAAGGGTATTCTTTACTGAAGCAAAGTAAGGTTTTGAATACTTGGATTGGGGAAAAAAATAAAGGAACTTTAGTTTTCCTTTTCTGACGGATTCTAACTCACAGAACAAGTTTTTCTCACAATTGATCTTTGGCATTGCCTCTACCGCTTGAAATGCCAAATAGTCAGCATGCTTTGTGCTAGGAGAGGATTCAATCAGCTTCCAAAAGAAATTGGAATCCACATAAAAAACGTTTCTATTAAAATCGTAGAGCAATTTAGATTCATGTCTTTTTAAAAAACCTTGGATCTCTGTAGTTTGGTTCGGTTTGATTTTTTCCTCATTCATTTGTCCGATCGCTTCCCCAAGAGCTACTGCTCCAAGCGCCCGGACATAAAGAAAATCGTCTTTCCAAAATTCACCATTTTCTGTTAAATCAAACAAAGCGTCTGTCAAATTCATTTTATAAATAAGAGCTAAGGATTTTCTGTTGATTTGGTTGCCGAAAATCTGATTCAGACTTTGAAAGGGGGTTTTTTGAATGGCTAGCAGATTTTTCCGCAAGGCATAGCCCGCTAATTCAGATTTGGTTTTAACATAAATCCATTCGGACGAGGGTAGTTCGATCGGGCTTTGCTGTCTTTCAACCGTGTCCAAAATTCTAAGGTTTGCAATTGCCTCTTTCTTTCGATCTGGAAACAAATAGAGGATAGTCTCGTATTCGCTTACGAAAAAGAGTTGAGACTCCTTAGGGATTTTACCAGCAAACAGGTTTCCCTTAATACTGGCAAAAAGCCATATGACAGCAATGGAAAGAAAACCAATGGATTTCATCTAGTTCTCAACTAGAAAGGTCTTGGACCATTTTTTGAATCCGGCTCACTCCTTTAGTGATGTCTGCATCGCTTAACGCATATGAAAGTCGAATTGCTTGGTCGTCTCCAAAGGCAACTCCGGGTACAACTGCCACCTGATAATTGTCCAAGAGATGGTCGCAAAATATCTTAGAAAGGGACTTTCCTGGATTGCTTTGGATTAGCTTCTTAAAGCCAGGAGTTTGATAAATACCTGTTACATAAGGAAATACATAGAACGCCCCGGTAGGTTTTGGACATTTTATGCCTTTGATTTCATTCAAAAGACCAACAATCAAGTCTCGTCTCTTTAAAAATGCCAGTCGCATTTGTTCGACTTCACCTTGGTCACCAAGTAAGGCGGCTTCTGCCCCATACTGCGAAATCGATGAGGCATTTGAAGTTGATTGCCCCTGCATAGTGTCCATGTTTTTGATGATATCGGGATGTCCTGCCCCGTAACCGATTCTCCATCCAGTCATAGAGTAAGCCTTAGAAACTCCGTTCACGATGAACGTGCGCTCTTTCATCGCCTCAGAAATCATAGCCGGGTTTGTAAAAGTCAAATTATCATAAGTGATCTTCTCGTAAATATCGTCCGACAGACAAAGAACCTCATGGTGTAAGAGAACATTCACCAATGCCTCAACTTCTTTTCTCGTGTAGGTTGAACCAGTAGGATTTGATGGTGAATTGAACAAGAAAACCTTGGTTTTATCTGTTATTGCGTTTTCAAGCTGGAGTGGCGAAATCTTAAAGTCACTCGAAATAGACGTGGGAACAATAATGGGGACACCTTCCGCTAAACGAACAATATCTGCATAGCTCACCCAGTATGGAGCTGGTATGATCACTTCGTCTCCCGGATTCAATGTCGCCATGAAGAAGTTATAAATAACTTGTTTACCACCAGTTCCGACAATGATCTGGCTTTCATCATAAACCAAACCATTTTCGTTTTTGAATTTTTGAACAATTGCCTTCTTTAAGCTAGCGGTTCCAGAAACAGGAGTGTATTTCGTTTTTCCCTGTTCCATTGCTTTTTTTGCCGCGAGCTTAATATGCTCGGGCGTATCAAAGTCGGGTTCACCAGCTCCAAATCCTACAACGTCTACACCGCTAGCCTTTAGTCGGTTTGCTTTCGCTGTGATTGCGAGAGTTGGGCTTGGCTCCACTACATCTAATCTTTTTGCAACTAACTTCATAACAAATCCTTTTATTTAGCTAAAGCCTCTTCTCGCATTCCTTCTTTGAACTGGTCGAGTGTATAGATTTCGTACTCGTAACCTTGCTCAGTTAGAAAAAGTTGTCGGTTTTGACCAAATCTTTCTTCGTTTGTATCACGAGATATGAGCGAGAAGAAAATAGCTGTGTTGTCGTTTGACTTTGGTCGCAGAATTCGACCGAGACGCTGAGCTTCTTCTTGTCTGGATCCAAAAGTTCCAGACACCTGAATGGCGATGTTTGCATCTGGTAAATCGATAGAGAAGTTGGCAACTTTAGAAACTACCAATTGTTTGATTTTACCATTTCTGAATGCTTGGTACAACTCTTGTCTTTCTGGCAAAGGCGTTTTACCAGTGATCAATGGGATCTTAAATTTTTGGGAGATTTCTTCCAATTGATTGATGTACTGACCAATGACTAAGATGTTTGAGTTTGGATACCTTTTTAACACGGTATCAATTCCCTGCATTTTCTCAGGATTTTCGGAAGCGAGTCGGAATTTTTCTCTGTCATCTGCTACAGAATATCGCATACGCAAATCATCTTCCATTGGAACGCGGATCTCCACACATTTTGCTTCTGCGATCCAAGACTTAGCTTCCAGTTCTTTCCAAGGTACATCATATTTCTTAGGTCCAATCAAAGAAAAAACGTCTTCTTCTAGACCGTCTTCACGGACTAATGTTGCTGTAAGTCCCAACCTACGCTTAGCTTGAAGTTCGGAAGTCATCCGAAAAACAGGTGCGGGCAATAAGTGCACCTCATCGTAAACAATTAAGCCCCAGTTATTTGCACTGAAAATATGAAAATGAGTGAAATCTCCACCTTTCTTTTTTCTATGTGTGAGAATATTGTAAGTAGCAATTGTTATAGGCTTAATTTCCTTTAATTCACCAGAGTATTCACCTATGTCCGCCTCAGAGATATCAGTTTTGTCTAGGATTTCGTTTCTCCACTGACGGATAGAAAGTGTATTCGTTACTAAAATAAGTGTTTCTGCTCCAACGATTTGCATAACACCCATACCGACGATAGTCTTACCAGCACCGCAAGGTAAAACGACAACGCCTGATCCGCCTTCGTTTCTGCCACCAGCATGAAATGCTTCGACGGAGGCTCTTTGGTAATCTCTCATTCCAAACTTGATGCCACCTTTTGTGGTTGCTCTTAAGTTAAATGGGTACTTGTTTCCTTCATCGTAGCCTGCTAAATCTTCAACTGGGAAACCAATTTTGATCAATGCTTGTTTGATATGTCCGCGATATTCTTTCTTGATTCGGATTTTATCACCTTCCATTCCGTCAATGAACGGCTGAACGGCTCTGTGGTTAGAGATTTCTGTAATAAATCCTTTTTCGTTGGAAATGATATAGAGTTCACCAGTTTCTTCTTTTACGAGCTTTACCTTTCCGTATCGAGAGATTTGCTCTTTGATTTCGTTGATTACGTTTTTAGGAACCGAATAACGTGCAAATTTCTCCAAACCTTCCACAATCTCTTCTGCGGACATTTTAATTGAAGCGGCATTCCAAAGAGATAAGGGGGAAATTCGATAGGTATGGAGGTATTCAGGACTTTTTTCTAATTCTGCGAACTTAGAAACCAGGTCTCTACAAGCCTCAAATTCGGAATTATCGACTTCTAAAAGCATGGTTTTGTCGCTTTGAACGATCAGTGGTTTACTCATGTATATATGTCCTCGGTTTTAACTAGGCTGGAAAGAAGGGCGTCGGTGTCAATTCATTCTTTTTCCTAGTTTTCAGCGAAAGAAATTGAATCAAACCCACTCTGCGCTTTTTTCTATTAGGTGATCTAAGATAGGAGTCCCATCAGAAACTTTATGCATGTTCTCTGAAATATATCTTCTATAATACCGCCCTCCTCTAACTCCATGGAATAAGCCGAGTGTATGACGAAGAACTTGGTGCGGTTTTATTCCCTCTGATTGATACTCTGCAAGAATTTCCTTTAAACCTCTTAGAACCTCTTTTCGAGTCAAAACAGATTTTTCTTCTTCTCCCCAAATCTCTGCATCAACTGTCGCAAAAGCAAACGGAGATTCATACGCCATTCTACCAATCATGACTCCATCTGTTTTTGTCAGGTGGTCTTTTGCTGATTCCAAATCTTTGATTCCTCCATTCAAAATGATTGGCATATTCGGGAATTTCTTCTTAACTTCAAATACGTCAGAATATCGAAGCGGTGGAATGGTCCTATTTTCTGCAGGACTAAGTCCGCCTAATACAGCAATCCTTGCATGTATTGAGAGTGCTGATACCCCTGCCCTATTCAAATGGGAAACAAAGTTTAAGAGATCTTCTAAGGTCTCTTTTCCAGGAATTCCGATTCGATGCTTGACTGTGACAGGGATTTGGACTGCTTCCTTCAGTTTAGAAACTATGTTCGCTACATGAGACGGATCCGCCATAAGGCAAGCCCCAAAGTTCCCCGATGTAACTCGATCGGAAGGGCAACCAACATTTAGATTGATTTCCGAATAACCGAGGTCTTCTCCGATCCGAGCCGCTTCGGCTAAATCTTTAGGTGAGTCTCCACCCAACTGAAGTGCCAAAGGCAACTCTCTGGGATGAAATTTTAGAAAGCGATTTTGATCTCCTTTTAAAATTGCATTCACATGGATCATTTCCGTGTAAAGCAGAGTCTTTTTGGTCAAAATCCGCATAAAACTGCGATAAAAACGATCTGTCCAATCCATCATCGGAGCTACCGACAAAAGATAGTAAGGTTTTACTGATGACATTAGTTGTTTTGTGGCTGTTCATCTCGAATTGAGAATGTGAGCGTTGAAGCTATTGAGGTCGGAATTCCTCTTTGAACTTCTTCTATTGAAAGCACTGCGAAATTTCTAGGTGGAATTTCTTTTGCTAGAAAGAATGCAAATGGTTGTCTTAAAATCTTTGAAACGATGAAGATCAAAAATCTTCCCTCTTCCATAGATTTTTTATACTCATTGGCAATCGCATCCAAAAATTTGATTCGAATCGTGTTTTCCAGAACTAGAACACTGTCCTTTTCCTCATTTTCCATCAATGATTTGATTAAGACGTTTGCAATCTTTCCTTCGACAGTCACAACATGAAGTTTTCCATCAGCTGACAGATAGTCGTTCACAATTTGACGGGAGATAGCTTGTCGAACGGATTCCGATAGAAAGGAAGGCTGAGGGCTTTGGTATTTAGCAAAATTATTGGCAATCGACTCCATTATCTTTGGAAGGTTTTTAATTGAAAGTCCCTCCATCAATAGATTTTGCAATGTTTGCTGAATTGCAGCCAATCGTCCTTGCGATTCAAAATTCAATTCTTTTACTAACGTTGGATGAGATTGACCTAGATGATCCAAAAGATTCTTTACTTCTTCCCTTCCAAGAAGCTGAGAAGCATGATTAGAAATGATTTCTTTCAAATGAGTAATTATTACAGTAGAGGGATCAACGACCGAATAGCCCTTGTTTTCGGCTTCCATTTTCAAAGCAGGATCAATCCAAATCGCTGGCATTGAAAATGCTGGTTCAATGAAATTTTCTCCAGCAATAGGTTCCAGCTGTCCTTTTTGATTGTTCATGACCATTAGCTTATCAGCCTTAATTGCCGCTTGCCCTACCACAACGCCATTGATTCGTATCGCATACTGATCAGGCGGTATTTCCAGGTTATCGACAATTCGTATTGCTGGGATGACCAAGCCCACATCTGTTGCAAATTTTTTGCGAGTACTTGCAATTTGCTCTAAAAGATGTCCACCTGCACTTGAATCAACAAGGCTTAACAAATCCCTGCCTAACTCAACTTGGATTGCTTCCACATTTATTTCTTTGATATAATTTTCAGGCTTTCGTTCAGGAGTCTTTTCGAAGGACGCAGTTTCAATTTTTTTAATTTCTTCTTTCGCTATTTGTTCAATCGAGTAACCTAAATAGGCAACAGCCGAAGAAAGCAAGATTAAAGAAATAAAAGGTAGCCCAGGAATCAAACTTGCCAATGCCAAAGCGCCAGAAACGACATAGAGAGTCTTTGCATTTCCAAATAACTGATCTTTAATCTCTAAAGTGAGTTTCTTTTCAGAACTCGAACGAGTCACAATGATACCAGTTGCAGTTGTGGAAAGCAGACCAGGAATAGCAGAAACAAGTCCGTCACCAATCGTTAATTTACCGTAAGTTTCGATGGCAGTAATAAAAGATTCACCTCGAATAGATGATCCAATGATGATCCCACCAACCAAATTGATAGCGGTTATGATAAGCCCTGCCCTTACATCCCCTTGTACGAACTTGGAAGCTCCATCCATAGCCCCATAGAAATCTACTTCTCTTTTTACTTTCTTGCGAAGCTCTTTGGCTTCGGCTTCTGTAATCGAACCATTGTTTAGTTCCATATCGATACCCAATTGCTTTTGAGGCATCGCATCTAATGTAAACCTAGCGGCTACTTCGGAGATTCGAGTCGCACCTCTAGTGATTACAATCACCTGTACGATCATAATTATTATGAACAAAATTAAACCGACCACGTATTTCCCGAGCCCTGCTTCTCCACCCACGACAAACGAACCGAATGCTTCGATTACATTTGAATTCATGGCAGGACCTTTTGAAAGAATCTGCCTAGTCGTAGAAACGTTCAAAGCTAAGCGGAAGAGTGTGGTGATTAAGAGTATACTAGGAAAAATTGAGAATTCACTCGGTTCTGTAACTGATAAAGAAGTTAAGAGTATCAACAGTCCAATTCCAATACTCACCATAATCAAAAGATCTAGAATAAAACCTGGCAAGGGAACAATTAACATTCCCAAGATGAGGAGAGTTCCTAAGCCTAAAACTAAATCGGATTGTTTCCAAAGATCTTTTAAATTCATATCTCAATCACCTGGCTATCTTTCTTTTGAATTTTTCTAACGAGATTAAAATTGTTGAAACTGCTTTAAAAAATTCATTCGGTATTTCTTGGTCTATTTCTACCTGAGAATATAAAACCCTTGCGAGCGGAGGATTTTCAACGATTGGAATATCATTTTCCTTTGCGATTCTTCGAATAGCAAGTGCCATGGCATCCTCTCCTTTTGCAATCACTCTCGGGGCAGTATCAACTCCGTAATTGTACTGCAATGCGACAGAGAAATGAGTGGGGTTTGTAATCACGACATCAGCGTTAGGAACAGATTTGAGCATATTTCTCTGCATCATGTCCCGAGCTATTTGCATTCGGCGGCTCTTTACTCCTGGATCACCACCGTCTTCTTTCATTTCTCGCTTAGCTTCCGAAGGAGATTGTTTTAAGGAATCTTCAAATTCGGACTTCTGGAAAAGAAAGTCTGCAAATGCTATAGCCAAAAGGAAAATTCCAACGGACATCATAATCTTAAACCCAGAATACCCAACTAGAGATACAGCCTGTTTAATACTCATACTTCCAGTGAGCAAAATCTTTAAGAAGTCGCCACGAATCAAAAGATAGCTGATAAACCCAATTACAATGACCTTAGCCAATGACTTTATTAGGTTGAACATTGTTTGCTTGTTCGGAAGGATTTTTTTAAGGTTTGGACTGATTCGATCAAAGCGAAAAGCAAGAGCCTTTGGAGCAAAGATAAACCCAGTCTGAACAATATTCCCAGCAATGGCAAAAACCATTGTAATACCAAATACCGGCCAAAGGAGTGAAAAGAAATCACGAACCACCCCTCCCAAGAGAACACGAAACTCTTCGTTCCCAAAATGTTCCTGTTCTACACCTTTTGACAAATATTTACGAATAAACGCGCCAGTATCCCTCAAGAAACTATCACCTACAAGATAAAGGACGATCACTGCACCAATTAGAACTAAAACAGAAGAAACTTCATTTGACTTTGGAACATTCCCTTTTTCTCTTTCTTCTCTTCGTCGTCTTTCACTGGGTGGTTCAGTTCTACCTTCATCTTCAGCCGCAAATAGTTGAAGGTGGAGTAATATGCTCTCATCTAGAAAAAGCTCTTCGAAGTAATCGATCTTTGATTTCACTGTGGCCACTGCCTTAAAAGATTTGTAGCCTTATCCAAAGATAGCTGAATACCCTGTGTCATTTGGGCTGATATGAAAGTAAGGGTTGCTATAAGAGTGAACACACCTATAAAGACTTTGAGAGGGAATGACAGGGACATAACATTCATTTGCTGAGCCGCCTTCCCCATAAGACCTTCCGCGAGACTAACAAGAAATAGAATCCCCATAACTGGCAAGGCAATTTTAAAAGAAACAACAAACATAGCACCTATCGCATCTTTGAAAGTCCCCATTAATCCCGAATTGATTTCTGGGCTAAATTGAAGAATAGAAATTCGCTGAAAAGAGTAAGCTAGAGTTTCGATCAAAAATCGATGAGCTCCAATGACTAAGAAAATTGCGGTTGCCATTAAGTTTTTTAAAGTGCTAATCACGGGCAGTGAAGTTTGTGAAACTGGATCTAAAATCTCACTGTATCCAAATCCAATTTGCGAATTAAAAAATTCACCTGCCATTTGAAAAGATGCAAAGACAATTGATACTAGAAAGCCGAGTATAACACCAACTAATAATTCGGAGAGAACAATAAGACCATAATTAATCATGTTCTCCGGTATTTTTGGTGTAAATGATCCAATGATTGGAAAAAGAATCAATGTGATCAAAAATGAGAAAATTACCCGCAAAGAAAAGGATATGCTATCCGACGAAAAAAAAGGAGCTACTAAGAATAGTCCCAATAACCTAGCAAGTACGAACAAGAAAGATTGAAAATTGTTGAGAAAAGAGTCCATTTCAAATTTTCTCTATCATGAAAAAAATCTCTCGAGTATAATCCGTTATTACTCTGACCATCCAAGCCGAGAACAAGATGATAACTGCAAAAATTGAGACCAATTTCGGAACGAAAGCCAGAGTCGGTTCTTGGATAGAAGTCGTAGTTTGCAAAATCCCAATAATCAAACCAACTACTAACGCAGTGATTAAAATTGGACTAGAAAGCTTTAGGGTGACAATGAATGCTTCTCGGATTAGGTTTACAACATCTAATTCTGTCATTTGTAACTCCTAACCAGTTCGAAGATTAGCAAATTCCATCCATCGATTAAAATGAACAAGATTAGCTTTAGAGGTAAAGAAATCATTACCGGTGGAAGCATCATAAAACCCATGGCTAGCAAAGCGGAAGCGACGACCATATCTATGACTATGAATGGAATAAATATATAAATCCCAATGATAAATGCCTTTTTGATTTCTGAGAGCATAAAACTCGGAACCAATACGTAGGAAGGAACGTCCTCAAAGGATTTAACATTTTGAACTTTACCGATTCTTAAAAATAAAGCTACGTCCTTTGTTCCATCCTTTCCAATCTGCCGAATCATAAAGGATCGTAAATGCTTCATGGAATTATCAAAAAACAATGACTGGTCTATTTTTCCTGATAAATAGGGCTGAAGAGCTTCATCGTTCACTTTCCCTAAAGTGGGCGCCATGATAAAAAAAGTAACAAACAAAGCTAGCCCCATCATGACTTGGTTCGGTGGTAAATTTTGTAAAGATAGAGCTCTTCGAACAAAATCTAGCACAATGACTATTTTCGTAAAAGAAGTAACGGACATTACGATTGCAGGCGCAAGCGAAAGAATGGTTAGCAAAAAGAGCAACATCAAAGAAAGACTAGTCTCTTTTGGTGATTTTGTTTCGTTTACATTGAATGAAAGGTTAGGAATCGGGATTCGAGAGCCTTTGTTAGATTCTTGGGCTATAGCAATGGACGATCCCGACAAACTAAAAATCAATGTCGAAATAAGAAAAAACTTTTTAAGTCTACTTTGATATGAAAATGGGATCATTTAGGACCCGCCATCTTCTATTGCTTTTCTTTGTTTTTTTAGTCTTTCGAGTGTGTCCTGGGACTTCTTTTTCCATTCAGTTAAGGACTCGCCTGCTTGTATTTCCAATTTGGTTTTATCTACTCTAATTTTTTTACGAGTAGCCGCTAATGCCTCTAAAGCTACTTCAATAAAGTTAGGTTGATACGGATCTGCATCTTCACTGCTTTTTTTGATTCGTGATTTTTCTTCCGGATCAGTGATTTCAGAAACTAAACTGACTCCTCCATCAGCAAGACCCAAAACAAAAAATCTATTTCCAACTTCTACGATTTGCAAGTTCTGCCCAGGGCTCAAGGAAATAGAAGAAAGAACCCGCATAAATCCTTTCAAAGGGAACCGAGACTGTTTTGATTTGTTCAAACGCAAAACCAAAAAATAGCCCGATCCCATCAAAATCCCAAGAACAAAGAGTATCTTGACTAAGATCCAAGTAGCAGAAGGAGAATCAGAATCTTTTTCCAAATAACGCTCTTGGACCGGATTTGATTCTTTTTCGGACGATTTATTTGAATCATCATTCGCCTTATTTTTATCAACCGATGGAACACCCAATTCTTCTCTCAAAAGACGATCTAATTCCTTTGCATCGGTCCCCGATTGAGCATTCATTGAGATTGGAGAAAGTAAAAGAAAAACTATTGAGACAAAAAATAGAAGTGCCTTTGAGTACATTCCTCGAGCGTTGAGATTGAGAAAAGGAATGTATTTTGGGATCATTTTTCCCCTTTTAATCGATCAGTAGGACTTACAATGTCTGTGACGCGAACACCAAAATTCTCGTCAATTACCACAACTTCGCCTTTCGCAATCAATTTTCCATTGACCAAAAGATCTACTGGCTCACCAGCTAGCTTGTCCAACTCAATGATAGATCCTTCACCTAATCCCAAAATGTCTTTGATATACATTTTTGTGCGTCCTAGCTCAACAGTGAGAGCCATTTGCACATCCATAAGTAAGTTAAGATTGGTTTGGCCTTGGTTAGCTCCAGCTGTAGCTAACGATGGGAAATTTACTCCCTTGATCCCTACGTTCGGCTGACCCATGCCCATCTGAGGAGAATTCATTCCTCCGCCAGACATCGCGACATTCATTCCCCCACCCTGGGATTTCGGACCACCATTTTTCTGATAGTCCAAAAGGCTAGTTGCCATGTTTAGGCCGATCAAATAATATGCCTTAAATGAACCAACTCCATCTATATTCAAAGAAAAAGTAGTTTTTACAATTGTAGAATCGTCAGGCAAACGCAAATCGCGTCCCGAGTTAACACTCACTATTTCACTGGGAGATCCGGATAAAGACCCACCCAGCTTAAGCCCTATCTGAGCTGTAACCGTTCCCATGATAGGTGAAAGGGAATCCTTTAAGGTTTGGAGAAGTGCTGTATCCATCTCACCAGACTGAGCGACTCCACCCATCATGACTCCTGCTATCTTGGACGCATTCTCAGAAGCTAACACCAGTGAGACAACACCATTGATGGCACCAGATAAATTAGAAAAAATACAGACTGTTTTGTTTCCGAATTCTTTCTGAATATCAGAAGAACTGCTTGATTCAGTCATTGGATTCATGAAACGAGTGCTTTTTGCGAGAATTGTGCCTAGAGTATTTCCCGCTATCTGGAAAGCAGACCCCAAAGTGTCGGAAATAATGTCTTTGTCGATGGGTGAAAGTGAGTCTGACCCTGAAGAACCCCCGCCCTGCATGGACGAAATGTCAAAGGTATCCCCAGCCCCTTGGAGGAGCGCGTCTATTTCATCTTGAGAGAGGGAACCGTCACCCATACTGGCTCATGAGACATAATTCTTTCTTTTTTGTCACTCTTTTTTTCTAAAATGACCAGGAAAGCGCAGGTTTTCTGTCGAATCCCTCGACTAAGGAATTGTTTTAGTTGTTTTTTAGTGTATCTAGAATCTTTTTTAAAGTATTTTTTATTGATTCAGTCTATGAATGAAATCTTAGAACCTAAATGAATGAAGCCTACCTGAACCAGAGTATGGTTCAATTGAAAAAATTGATTTCAACTTTTGAAGAAAGGTCGCAAGAAATCCAAACTGTTTCATCCTCTATTCAACAAATCGCGAAACAAACCAACCTCTTAGCATTGAACGCAGGAATTGAAGCGGCTAGAGCCGGAGAACATGGTCGAGGCTTTGAAGTAGTTGCCTCTGAAGTGACTAAACTCGCCCAGAAAACTTCGGAAGCAACTAAAAAGATAACGAACATTCTAAGCAGAATGAATTCAGAGACTAAAACGGCTTCTCATGAGACGACACATTTTGAAACGCAAATGATTTTAGACTTTTCAGAGCTATGGGGCGCGGCATTGGCTAAGGAACTAGAATCGAAGTGTTCTGTAATGGTAACATCCCTGCATGGATTAAAGTTTTTAATTCAGAGCCTAATTGAATCTCGGACTTCCATTCGGCGGAGCCATATACTTTCATTTCTTTCTGAGTATCTCGAACAGTATCCGCAACAATTAGCCTACGCGTGTTGTTTTACCCCAAACATCATTGATAAAGACGAAGATTTCAGAAATTCGCAAGGCCATTCCCCAGAAGGACGGTTTGTCCCTTATTGCAATAGGCATACTGGCAAAATCAAAATAGAATCTTTGCAAGGTTATGATGATCCAAATGAGAATGAGTGGTATGAGTTGCCTAAACGCCTTGGGGTAGATATAATGATGGAACCTTACATCTACCCAATTGAAGGCAAAAAAGTTGCTATGACAAGTTATATGACAAATCTTTTCATTAACGGAGAATTTTCTGGCATTTTAGGCGCCGATTTTTCTTTAAACCAGCTTCAAGTGGACATTGCACCGAAATCTATTTTTGGTATTGGAACAACCAGTCTTTTGTCAAACGGAGGAATTTTTGCGGCAAATCCTAATACACATCTTATCTTAACAAAGGCGAACTTGAGTCAAGTTGCGATTGAATCTGTAGCTAAAGGAGAAAGCCTTCGAGAAGTCGATGGGACAAATGCTCGAATTTTTATCCCAGTTCGAATCGGGAGTAGTTCTTTGCCTTGGAGTATCTTAATAGAATACTCAATAAAAGCCGTTCTGAACGGAGAAACAAAGTAAAGGCGAATAGAGTAACACCAAAATCTACCTGATAGCGGCCTTCAAAATGAAAAAGTCAGCTTTTCAGCTCAAAACGTAAATAGTGAACCACTAACAAAATTCCTACTGAATATCCAACAAAACCCATTGGCAAGTAAGCAATAAGCAAATCTGCTATACTAAACCATAATGGCGATGGTAACAAATACACATTCGCAGCACCACCAAGCAGAAACAAGACTGATATTATTGAAGCGGGAATGCGCGATTTTTCTTTAAATACGATGGCGGCAGCCAAGGTTGCAATAAAACTTCCAATAATCGTACCCAAAGCATGGGCGAGAAATGGAACAAAAAAGTGTTTGGGTTCAAACAAATGAAGATTTGCTTTCAAGCTCTCCATATCGTTCGGATTAATTCCATCTGGTAAAAGGATTATAGAATTACCTATCAAAAGGGTTGCAAAGTTAGCGACAGAACCCACAACAAAACCAGAAATTGTTATTATCAAGAATAATAGAAATCGACCCATAAGATGGAAATACTTGATTTTAGCGTACGCTTTGTCAATGAAAATCGGATGAAATTCTTCAGAAAAAAAGATGACAATAGTTTAAAATTTCCAGAATGAAAACAAATAAAATTTTAACCTTCTATACCGAGAAAATGGTTCCCGACTACCGAGTCGGTTACTCACAGAGTCCCCAAAAACCTCGTTTGCTGATGGAAAAAATTTCAGAATTGGGCTACTCATCATATTTCCCGATAAAAAGGAGTTTTGAGCCATTCAAGATAGAAGATTTTCTATTAGCTCATAACGTCTCTTATGTAGATTCTTTCTTTAATGGAATAGAGCCGGCCGCTTCATCCAACGGCTTGACTTGGTCACCCGAATTTGCAGAAACAGTTCGCTACACTAGTTCGTCTCTGTATCATGCAATCGTTTCAGCCGTTCGAGATGGGCAGATAACTTTTTCTCCTACATCAGGTTTTCACCATGCCACTCCATCGTCTGGCAGAGGATTTTGTAGTTTTTCGGGTCAAGTCATTGCCTCACTGAAGGCTTACCTTGCTTTTGGTTGGATTGGCGCCTACGTAGATTTAGATGGCCATTTTGGAAACTCAATAGAAGATAGCCGTGAATTTGTAGATGAAAATTTCGGGAAAGGGTTTATGGACAAAGCTATTCGCGCTAACATCAATCCTTTGAAGAATGGTTAGAGGCTAAGTCCTGGATTTATGAGGAACTTCTAAAGCTGGACAAAGGTAATAAAAAGTTTCCTACAGTTATTTCATTGTTCGGAGGATACAGAGAAGATCATTATGACTCTGTTTTGGATGCCCATTTGCAAGACTTATTAGCTTGTTTACGAATTCGATGTTTTTCAGAATTGCCTCACCAATCGGTGTATAAGAAACGGGGTGGGGGTGGATAGAAACAATCCTTTTGGATTCACTTTTTCAGCTTTCGGTCTTTCTCGTTTTACCAAGGAACAAGTAAACTATAACACACAAAATACTGGCTCCTGAAATGATACCGAATCCCATAAGAGAAATAGGCGAAAAATGAAAAAGTGTTCGCAGGGTTAAATTCCCAATCACAGCACAAAGTAACCCGAGGCTACCCAAAGAAATCCAAAAGAACAAAGGATTGTGTTTGCCCATCGATGATCCTCGTTCGGAATACAACAAAGCAATATGTGACAATAGCAAACTAGCAAAAGTGATCGTCCTTGCCTCAGGTTCCCCCAAACCCATCCAAATAGACCCTAGCAAAACTAAAAAAAGTAATATAAAAGTAGCCAATCCCTTTCCAATAACAGGAATCATTCGGCGAGATGAAAATACAGATTCCTGGAGACCCCGAGGTGGTTGACTCATGATCTTCGAAGATTCAGGATCTGCTTCAAAGGCTATGGAGCTTGCAGGTTCAATGATAAGATGCAAAAATGCAATGTGAATAGGAAGTAAAACAAGAGGAAGGTCAAAGAGGATGGGAAATACCGAAATGCTCGCGATAGGTATATGAACCGCCAGCAAATAGGAAGAAGTATGAACTAGATTGTCAAAGATTCGTCTACCATGACGAACTGCCGTTACAATAGAACAAAAGTCATCGTCCAACAGCACCAAGGAGGCGGACTCTCTTGCGACATCGGTGCCCCGTTTTCCCATGGCTATCCCAATATGCGCGTTTCGCAAAGCTGGGGCATCATTGACTCCGTCTCCTGTCATAGCGACCACTTCTCCCATTGCTTTTAAGGCCTGGATGAGGCGAAGCTTTTGCTCGGGTACCATTCGAGCACAGATGCTAGTCTTTGAGAGCCGAGACTGAAGTTCCTCATCGGAAAGCGTTTGCAATTCTGCCCCTATCAAAACTTCGTCGGGATGAGTGAGTCCAATCTCACGGGCAATGCTTTTAGCAGTATCGGGATGGTCGCCAGTAATCATTACGACTCGGATTCCAGCCGTATGGCATTGTTCGATGGCAAGGGGAACTTCCTTACGTATGGGATCTTGCAATCCCACAAGTCCGAGAAACACAAAATCCAAGTCATGTTGCAGCTCTGGAAGGCTTGTCTCGTCTGCCCGACCTCTAGCCACACCTAATACCCGATATCCCGCACTTGCCATTTCTTTGACTTGTTGGAATACCAGGTCTTGTTCGTTAGGATCCAAATGACACAAATCTACAATGGCTTCCGGGGCACCTTTGGAGGCCACAGGGAGAAAAGGTTCCTCTAATGATTTCCAAGCATGGGTAAGCGCCAAAAGCTCCGAAGTGAGAGGATACTGTTGCACCAAGGTCCAAGAAGGGTGCAGGTGCTCCGTCTTCATAAGAAACTGGAGACCGACAGTTTGGAAGGCTTTGTCCATTGGATCTAGTGGTTCTTTCTCTCCAGCTAAGATACCATATTCGATCAATTCATGGTAATCTTCGGGAAGGAAATCTGTTTCAAAATCAGTGAAGGTATGAGAGCCGTTTAAATTCCAAAGTTTGCGTACTGTCATTCGATTTTCTGTAAGGGTTCCTGTTTTATCAACGCAGAGCACTGTAGCGGCTCCTAAAGCCTCTATTACAGCACTTCTCCTCGTCAAAACACGGTGTTTGGAAAGTCGCCAAGAACCCAAGGCAAGAAAAATCGCAAGGACAGCGGGCAGTTCGTTCGGCAGGATTCCCATGGCAAGGGTAAGCCCTGCTAAAATTCCACCGACCCAATCCTGTTTCAGAAACGCATAGGAGAATACTACAACCAAACAAAGAACGCCAGCAAAGATTGCGATGATTTTTACGATCCGACGAGATTCTGATTCTAGATGTGTGGGTTCTCTTTCATTTTCTTGGAGTGCTTTGCCAATCTTTCCGAGTTCGGTTCTTTCTCCTGTGGCAATGACTTTACCTAGACCAAACCCTCGCACAACCGTAGTACCAGAGTAAGCATTGCTAGGTTTGTCTGGAGTGATCCATTTTGTCACTGGTTCGGACTCCCCCGTCAAAAGGGATTCATCTAACATAAGATTTTGTGTTGACAGAAGTTCCAAGTCCGCCGAAACCCTATCACCTTCGTTGAGAAAAACGATGTCTCCTCGCACCACATCGGTTCCGGAGATTCGGAGTTTTTTTCCTTCTCTTACAACCAAGGCGCGAGGACTGGAAATGTCCCGCAAGGCTTGCAGAGCATTCTCGGCTTTTTGTTCTTGGTAGACTGTGATTCCTAAAATCAAAACCAGAAAACCCAAAAGCATCAGGGCTTCCGCGGGATCCCCCAAGAAAAAATAGATGGCACCACAGCCGACCAAAAGAAAGACCATGGGCTCGGTGAGGATGCTCCAAAGAATATGCCCGATCCACCGATTCTCTGCCTGTGGCAAGGAATTGGGACCGTCTATTTTCCTTTGCTTTGCTACTTCCGCTTTCGTCAGTCCAGAAGGTAGATCGATTGATTTTAAGAATTCCATGGGGATAGCAAGAAAGTAAGCGAGTTTTGGGGGAAGGGAAGCATAAAAAAAGCCTCCGATCTTACGACCAAAGGCTTGCTTTCGTATTGGCAACCAAACGACATTGTAGAGATAGAATACGTAACTAACGTAATATGGTCAAGTCAATCGAGCGATTAGTATCACTCGGCTGAACAGGTTAACCCTGCTTACACCTATGACCTATCAACCAGGTAGTCTTCCTGGACTCTTCAG
>JAIXRB010000107.1 GCA_027485405.1 Leptospiraceae bacterium
ATCAAAGTGATCGATCTACTCGCCCCTTACATCAAAGGTGGAAAGACAGGACTCTTCGGTGGTGCTGGGGTTGGAAAAACCGTTTTGATTCAAGAATTGATCAACAACATCGCTAAACAACACGGGGGATTCTCGGTGTTTGCTGGTGTGGGAGAAAGAACACGAGAAGGAAACGACCTTTGGAGAGAAATGAAAGAGTCGGGAGTTATCGACAAAACAGTTCTCTGTTTTGGACAGATGAATGAGCCACCTGGTGCTCGTTTGCGGGTTGCTCTTTCTGCTTTGACTATGGCAGAGTATTTCAGAGATTCTACTGGAAGTGACATTCTTCTTTTCGTAGATAATATCTTCCGATTTTCTCAAGCTGGTTCTGAGGTTTCGGCTCTTTTGGGTCGTATGCCATCGGCAGTGGGTTATCAACCAACGTTATCTACTGAAATGGATGCTCTCCAGGAGAGGATCACTTCAACTACACGAGGTTCGATTACTTCGGTTCAGGCGATCTACGTTCCTGCGGACGACTTAACGGATCCTGCACCTGCAACGGCTTTTACGCACTTAGATGCAACTACAGTTCTTTCCAGATCCATTTCAGAAAAAGGGATTTACCCTGCTGTGGATCCTCTTGACTCCACATCCCGGATCATGAATCCACAGATCGTTGGTGAGGCGCATTACAAAACCGCCCGGGAAGTTCAGAGAATCCTCCAAAGATACAAAGACCTACAAGACATTATTGCCATTTTGGGTATGGACGAACTTTCAGAGGACGATAAGATTCTGGTTGCTCGGGCACGACGAATCGAGAAATTCCTTTCTCAGCCTTTCTTTGTTGCTGAAGTATTTACCGGCAGACCAGGGAAATATGTGAAGCTCGAAGACACCATTCGTTCTTTCCAAGGAATCATTGAAGGTAAGTATGATTCTCTTCCAGAGCAAGCATTCTACATGGTTGGACCGATTGAAGAAGTGATAGAGAACGCAAAACAACTCAAATCATCCTAATCACAATGGAAAAATCGCTCACACTTACGATCATATCACCAGACAGAATCCTCTACCAAGGGAAGGCAGATTCTGTGGTTTTACCGGGTTCAGTCGGGTATTTTGGAGTGCTTCCAGGGCATGCGAGTCTTGTAGCTCAGCTTGACTTTGGCATTTTAAAAATGCACAGCGCTGGTGGACACACCATGGCATTGGCTATCGATGGTGGATTCTGTGAGGTAAAAAACGATCATATCCGTGTTCTCACAGAAGGGGGCGAGGCAAAAGAAGATGTCTCTTTGCACCATGCCGAAGAGCTTTTAGAAGAAGCTCTGCAATTGCCACCTGGTATTTATCGTGAAAACCAAGTAAAAAAAGCAAAAGTGCGGATTTTACTGCACCAAAGTTAATTTTTTTCAGGGTTTTTAGCCGAAAATAGAAACAGGTTTGTTTTCTTGAAGTGGAAAATCGTCCTTCGCCTATGTCTTGTTGCAGGTGCTTTTGGAATCGCTTTTTACTTGAAGGAACACCCGAACGTTAGAGAACTTATCTATTCGCCTGATCGGATTCATGTAAAAATCCAAGGGTTCGTTAAGAATCCAGGGGTTTACAAGCTCGTAGCCGGTCAGACTCTGAAAGATCTCGTTGAAGTCGCTGGAGGATTTTTGCCAGGGACGGAAACTAGATTCCAGGAGTTAGACTTAGATCAGTTGTTATACGACGGACAAGTCATAGATTTGGAAAAACGGTAGAGAATGGCTGATCAGGATAAAAAGAAAAAGGCAGATCAAGAAAACCAGAGTCCCTCTTTGGATGAGGATTCCTTTTCTTTAGACTTAGAAGACTTTGATCTTGGCGAAGATGAACTCGAGCCCTCCTCTACCTTCAGTGAGTCTTCTAGCTCGGACGATAGCATTGAATTGGATTCAGATTTGGAAGACATGGTGGCTTCTACTTCTGATGAAGATGATGACGATTTTTTAGATATAGATTTAGATTCCGACTTAAACCTCACAGATGACAGTGAACCCTATACCGCGATTGTTGAAGAAGAAGACTTAGAATTAGAATTTGAGGATTCTTTTGAAGACATAGACCAAGAAATAGAATCCATTATCACAAACAAAGAAAGTGTTTTTACCAAAAGAGCACAAACTCGGAAAAGTGAGTCAGCGCTATCCGCCCCATCTAACTTGGATTCGACTTCGAATGAACCCAATTTTGAACCAACAGAAGACCCCGAAGAAATAGAATTTATAAATGAAGAAGAGGAAGAAGGGCCACTTGCACTTTCTCTGGAAGAATTGGACAACATTGCAGGCGATGCGGAAGAACCTATTTCCGCTCTTGAAGTTGCTGAAGAAGAAAATGAAATTGAGATTGATAACGATAACGATACAGATACTGTTACTGAATCAGAATCGGATTTTAGTTCTGATTCCGATCTAGAATCAGATTTGGACAGTCTACCTGATCTAAATATCGATCATGATTTAGAAACTGAAGGAGAACAAGATCCAGAGCAAGAAGAAGATTCAGAAACAAAGACAGGGGATGAAAATACACTTCAAAATGATCTTGGTTTAGACTTAGATGAAAGTCCGGTCGACACTTCCCTAGAGTTTGACGATGAAGGCGTACCTAATTTAGACTTAGATGAAGAATCAAATTCAGCAAAGATAGAAACCGAGCCTGAACTAGAAATGGAAATGGATATGAATCCTGGAACGGAACTCGATTCCGAAATCGAAACAGAGCTTGAATCAGATCTAGAAATAGAATCGGAACACGAGTCTGAAATTGAACCAGAAGCAGCTCAACCTCAATCCAAAACCAATCCTGATAAATTTGAACGAATCTTAGACCCCGAAGAAGAAGAGTTGTTTGGAGGAGTCAAGGAAGATGATAACTTAACTCTTTCAGATGATGAGTTGGGAGATATCTTAGGTGGAGGGGACGGGCTGAGTTTAGAAGAAAGCCTGGGCGCTGTCGAAGAAGAAAGCATCGAAGAATCCCAGATATCAGAACCAGAGCTAGAAATTACAGAAGAAGAAGAAGAAGAAGATGATGATGATGATGAGCCAATCACCTTATCCTTAGATGAATTGAATGAAATCAGTGGATCTGATTTGGAATCAGAAACAACTGAACCTGAACCTTTGGATTCAATCGAAGAGTTTGGAACCAGTATCGAAGAAGAAAAAGAAGAAGATGATGGTCCAATCACACTGTCAGATGATGAATTGGGGAATATATTAGGAGAAGACGAGCCTCTCTCCGAGCCCGAATCCGCGATGGATTTGGAAGAAGGCCTACCTACTTTAGAAGAATCTGAATCTTCAGATGAGCTTGAACCAGAACTGGAAGCAGAAGCAGAAGCAGAAGAATTAGATGAACCAGAAGAAGAAAGTCTAGCGGAAGAAATCTTTTCGCATGACGAAGAAGACGATGAAGGGCCATTGGCTCTGTCTATGGATGAATTAGAATCTATTGCTAGTTCAGCAGAAGTCGAATCGGAACTCGAGCCAGAATCCGAACCCGAAGAAGAGTTGGTGGATAGTTTGGATCGAAATCCTCTTCCGTATGAAGAAGAGGAAGACGAGTCGATCGCCCTTTCCATGGAAGAGCTTGAGAACATTGCGGCAATCGAAGAAGAACCGGAACCAGAATCTGAAATTGAATTGATTGACGAAGTTTTAGGCGATGCGCTTCCAGGAGAAGACCTAGAAGACATTGGAGAATTACCGGAAGAAGCACCTGTCTCTGGTTTGGTTGGGTCCGAATCGCAATCAATGGCTGAAGAAACCTCAGAAGAGGTTCCATCTAATGCAACTGAAAAGAAAACAGCTACTTTTTCTGATGATGGAACTGAACCTCACTTAATTGATTTAGACGATTATGCTGTTGATGGAAAACTTTCTCCTCTAGAAGACCTAAGAGCAAGTCAAATCCCAGAAGCAACGCAAGATAAGACAGAAGAGGCAACCTCCAGTGAAACAACTGAAAAAGAGGCCGACAGCGTTTCTTCAACAGAAAAGAAAAAAGTATTGTCTTATCTCGATAATTTATTGGGCAACTTACCGGATCAAGTTATCAAAGATTTCTCCAAATCAGAGTACTTTGAACTTTATAAAAAAATGATGAAAGAATTGGGGCTTTGAGTCTTGGGACTTTTAGATAAAGCGGAAAAGCTTCGCACCTTAGAAGAAGAGAAGCCTTCCCTTTTGAAAAAGGCCGAGAAATTCGCATCTGAACCAGAATCGTTAGCCCAAGACCCAATTGACTCTGAAGAAGATTGGGTAAGCCCTGAGTCAGAGCTTCCCCCCGAAGAAATTCCTGAAGATCTACCGCCCGCTGATGCAGTTGAAGAGATCGATGTCTTTGATAATTGGGAAAAAGAAGCCAAGGTGCAAGCGGAAGAAACACCTTTGCAACCGGTTAGCGAAGACTCAGTCCCAGAAAAACAAGAATTTTTATTTGATGATGATTCTGATTATGCGACTGCTCCCATGGAACAGTACTTAGCTTCTAAAAAGCGCATTGAGAATTACAGAGCAATTTTTGAAATTACAAAAGAAATTTCCAGCTCCAAAGACTTTTCGGAATTTTTTGAAAACCTAGCCTACAGTATAATGGGGCAAGTGGGATGTAGTTCGGTAGTTATCTTCACTTCTACTGTTGGAGTGAATCACAAATGGGAAGCTGTAGAAAGCCATGGTCTGGATTTGAATGCAAATTGGGTGTTTTACCCAACGGATGATGTCTATCAAAGAATCCAAGAATCCGATACTGTCGTTTATTCAAAAGAACTTTTGAGTGCGCATTTGCCACCCCGCGAAAAGTCTGTGTTAGGGGATTTAGCTTCAGAGATTCTGGTTCCAATTCAGCACAAAGAGGAGTGTTTTGGTTTCTTTGCACTCGGAAAACTGATACATGGTGAAGACTATTTAGTAGATGACCTAGAATTTACCAAAATCATTGGTGAGATAGCCGGATCAGTTTTCAAAAGAGTGTCTGAGTTTGAAAAAACAAACGAAGAACTGGAAACTGCAAAGCAATTAAACGAAATCAATAGCTCTATCATTCAATTTGCAAAACAGTTTGCAAACGTAAGAACCATGGATGAAGCCTATGATACTTTCATTGAACAGATAAAAGAGAAATTAGGCGTCAAACAGTTTACATTTTTGGTATTGGATTCTGAATCCAGACTAGACTATATTGTTTTTGGCTCTAATTTCTTATTACCCGAGAGAACAAAGACCTTCAAACTGGGAAAAGACTCGGATCTAGTAGGAATGATTTCCAATGTGTCTGGCGTTTATAAATTAGAAAATTTTCGAGAAGATCCGGAACTGAAATCCATTTTTACAAACGATGAATTGGGCATTATGTCTGAATTTACTTTGTTACCTGTCATAAATTTGAATTGGTTAGTTGGAGTTTTACTCGTACATGGAACTTCTAAATCCTGGACCGATACTGTCCGTGACACAGCGGTAACAATGCTCGAGACAGCCGCACCAACTCTGGCAAATCTCCTCATTCTTTCTGAAAAAGAAGCTTTGTATCGAAACCCATTCAATCCACTTGAATCTAGAATTCTGCAAGAGATAGAAAAAGCAAAAGAATTTAAAACTTCCTTCACGGTAACTATGTTCAAGGTTCAAAACGTTGCTCGAATAGTGCATATTTTAGGTGCCTCGCAATTTGCTCGGTATACAGATAATCTGCGAAAATCCATTGTGGATCACAGTTCAGAAGATGATTTTTTTACCAGAGTGGGCCAAGGAAAATTTGCCTTAGTTTTACATGGCAAAGACAAAGAAGAAACCGAAATCGTTGTTAAAAAAATCAAAGCCGCTTTTGCAAAAAGAGAAGAGGGTAACGTCAGTAGTTTTAGACCGACTTACCGTATATTGAGTTTATCCTATCCCAAAGACACTAAAGACAAAAACCAGTTTATGGAATTGATTGAAGAAGCGTAATGCTTTTCAATTCGATAGCTTTTTTATTTTCCTTCTTAATTTTTTACTCTCTTTATCTAGTTCTTGATCAAAAAAAGCAGAACTATCTTTTGTTTGGTTTTGGAATTCTTTTCTATGGATTCTGGAACTGGAAAATGGTTTTTCTCTTATTGGCGAGTATCTGGTTTAATTTTGAAATTGGAAAAAAACTTGCGCAACTGAAAGGAAAAGCCAAAGAATACACATTTTGGTTTGGGGTTATAGCAAATCTTTTTCTTCTTTGCGTATTTAAATATGCGGTGTTTTTCTCAGTCATTGGAAAAGACCTATACCATTTTTTAACAAAGGATTCATTGAATTTTGAACTCCAAATTCTTCTACCCGTTGGAATTTCTTTCTATACATTTCATAATATAAGTTATTTGGTCGAATTGAAGAAAGAAAAAATCCCAATCGAAAGTTCTTTTTTATCATTTGGTATTTATGATCTATTTTTCCCTTTGCTTTTGGCTGGACCCATCGAAAGACCAAACTCATTGCTTCCACAAAT
>JAIXRB010000114.1 GCA_027485405.1 Leptospiraceae bacterium
AAAAACATAGGCTGGACCCGCGCCAGCCAACCCAGTGACTGCGTTCCAAAGAGACTCCTCCGCAACACGAACACAACCTCCAAGCGAACCAAAAATGGATTCGACCAAACTGACTTCGGAGTCCTGACAGAAATAAGCAATTGCCCCTTCTCCAACTAGCAAAGGCAAATTGGGCATAATCCTAACGATTGGAGATGAGGTGGCAATGCTGGATTGTATGGTGGCAACGGAAATACCAGCGGCAATGGAAAGGACCGGTTTTCCTGAAGTCAATTCTTTGCAAACCTTAGAGATTTGATTTGGTTTTACTGCAAGAAGAATGGCAGAGGCTTTCTCTTCCAGCTCTCTTAGATTTGTAGCATTTTCAATCCCAGGAAGGGAAAGAGCTGGATCGAAACCAATGACTGAGAAAGTCTTCTTTTTCGAAACCCCCAAAGCAATCGCTTTGCCCATGTTTCCCAATCCAACAATTCCTAGTTTGTTGATCTCATTCATTGTATTTTCTTTCTCCGAAAATTTTAGAACCAATGCGAATAAAATCGGATTTGTATTCTAGTGCAATTGCATAGTCTCCCGACATTCCCATGGACAATTTCAGATTTGGGAAAAAATCAGAACGAAACTGTGAAAGCAAGGCGAATGCCTCTCTTGTTTTTGTTTCGTCCCCCGAAGAAGGTCCCATTCCCATAAATCCCAACAATTCACAGTATTCGTTTTGATAGCTTGCAATCTTGGATTTAGATTCGTAAAGCTCATCCATCTCCAAACCGTTTTTAGTTGTCTCACCCGATACATTGCATTGAAAAAAGTAATGAATCTTCTTTTGTTCTTTTAGTGCTCGTTTCATCAATTCTTCTGCTGTTCGAAACGAACCAACTCCATGTGTTGCATAAAAAAAACCAATGAGTTTTCGAAGAGTTCCGGATTGCGTTGGACCAATATGGTGTAGCCGGACTGCATCCTTTGCTTCTGGAAATTCTTCAAAAAGCCGAGTGAATTTCTCTATGGCTTCTGGGATGTAGTTTTCACCAAACAGACGTATGCCTGCTTGGTATGCTTCCTTTATGACTTCGTATGGTTTAGTCTTTGAGACCGCAATGATCTCAAAGTTTTGTTTTGGAAATTCAGATTGAACTGTTCGCTCAAAAGAAATGTAGTTAGAAGACAAAGTCTCCACTAAGGGTTCAATTGTTTCTCGATCGCGTCCATCCTATCTTCGATCTCGCGGAATCGACGATCGTAGGAACGGTTTTGCTTTTCATACCGATATTCGAAGTCTTTTAGTCTTTTTTCTAAACTTGAAGATTCTTTCGGAGACGTTGACATCTTCGTTCTTTTCTTTTTCAATGTAGAATTTCTTTTTTGGGATTTGCTACGATGATGAAGAGCTTTGTTTTTCTGTTTAGGTTCGGGGAGTTTCGTATCCTTCGGGGAATTTTCAGAAATCATTTTTTTCTGATCCAAAGGTAGATTGGTTTCTTCAATTGCTTGAACCGTCGCCGGTTCCTTAGTCACAGCTTGGCTTGACATACCTTTTTTGGAAGGATCTAATTTGGTTTCCGCTAGAGTTTCGGTAGCCGCTTCTTTTGGTAAAATAACACCGGTCAAACCTTGGGGTTCTTTCGTGCTGAGATCTGTCCAGTTTTCAATTTTGGGTTCAGTTTGTGCTAAATCGGTCATAGGAACTGGAGTTTCAATGATGCGTTCCGGCTTTTCACTCTCTTTGCCGAGGGTCTGCACCTTTTGAACCAATTCGTTTCTATTGATGAAAGCGACTATGAATACAGCTAGGAGTAAAAAGACCAAAACCCCAGTTGTGATTATCTTAACGTTATCTTGTTTAGCCATAGAAATGACTCAATCCTACCCGTAATTTTCCGTTAATACAGATAATAACAAAGTGGACTCTATTCGCAAAGTGAGAATTTTTCAAATACCAAAAAAAATGAGTCCTTTTCTAGTGCTTTGCCTGGTGGTAGCGGGTCTCCAAGCGGCTCCGCGCCCTATCAATTTAGATGAAGAAGGCAGAGTCGAGAGACTCAATGCAACCCTACAATCAGGACGAAATTTTCAGTTGTTTGTTGCAGATAACTTTGAAGCAGAAAGACCTTGGAAAATATTTAGAAGTGATTCTTTTTTGAACCAAGTCGAGTTTACATCCTTGATTCCCAAAAGTCCTGCCTTTGCTAAAGAAATGGATTTACAAAAAGAATTCATCAACGCCTCAGCTCAATCTCTAACAAGCCTCATGGTGCATTCCTATTGCGAATCACCCAAGAGAGAGCATTGGTTCTTATCTCCATCCGAGCCTATTTTATTGCCAGTTGGAATTCCTGTGCAAACTGTACTTTGGGTTCATTCCCAAGGGCACCACCTCCGCTTAAAAATTGTTCTGACTCAAAAAAAATCCAAGGACATTTATTGGGAATTGGGTGAGCTTAATTTCGTGGGCTGGAGACGTTTGGAAGTTCCAATCTTTTTGCCTCCAGCAAACAATAGACTGATTCAAACATTTTCTTTGCCTTTATCTGTAAAAGGTCTTTTGATTGAAGCACTTCCAACCCAAAAGAAAGGAGCCTTTCAGATTTATTTTGACAATCTAAGTTTTCTGTTAGATAAATCAACCTTTCAATACTCAGGGTCCGAAGTCCTAGATACTTGGGGAGAGAAACGCTGATTTCCTTTTTCTTTTACAATTTCTTTCTTTTTTTCTTAAAACCGATCTTCTTCTCTCTTCTAACTCTCATACCCAAGGGACGAACCATCAAAAGCAAAAGAAAAGCTTTGTATTTAAAGAGCTTAAACACGGTTATCCCGAAATCTTCAGATCCTATCATTTGGTTACATGGCCCCAGTGTAGGTGAATTGGAT
>JAIXRB010000208.1 GCA_027485405.1 Leptospiraceae bacterium
AAACCAAAGCAAAGGAGCCGAAAGAAGAGACATCTGCCCTTCCTTTTTATCGTGCCGCTTTCTTTACGTTTCAAGTTTTCCTCTGGCTGGGCATGGTTTGGAAATGGAAAGGCTTGCCCAATACGTCCAAGTAGAAAAGACTGAAAACTATGCCAGAAACGGAAACACCAGAAAAAGAAATCTCAGATACCCTCCAAGAGCTGATCAGCGATAAAAACATTGGAAAAAAATTCTTAGAAAAAAGAAAGATCTTCCTTTGGGGTCCAGTTATGGACGATTCGGCAAAGGATTTAGTCGGCAAGCTCTTGTACTTGGAAATGGTAGAACCAGGAAAACCGATTACTTTCTATATCAACAGCCCAGGTGGAGCCATTACCAGTGGAATGTGCATCTTTGATACAATGAACATGATCAGCTCTCCTGTATATACAGTATGCATGGGTATGGCGGCCTCTATGGGTGCCCATCTTTTAGCGGCTGGGGAACCAGGTCATCGGTACATTTGGCCTTCTGGAACTGTCATGATCCACCAACCTTTGATCGGTGGCCAGATTGTCGCGCCAGCGACCGATCTGCAAATCCATGCAGAGAACATCATTAAAAGCAAAGAGAAATTAAACAGATTTTTAGCAAGGGTTTGTGGTAAGACTTACGAGCAAGTAGTAGAAGACACGGATCGGGACAACTACATGGATGCAGAAGAGGCAGTCAAATACGGAATCGTAGACAAACTCACAAATACGATAGACGTTGCTTGAAACTAAATTCACTCCTAGAAAATTTCTGGAGGGTAAACACCTCCAGACTATTTACAACGTACTCTTTCCACCTGACAATTCATTAGACCAGCTTTCCAAGACTGGCGCCATTCTCCTTCCAACTACAGACAATTCTGGAGATCATCTCTACCTAGAACACAATTTCCCCCTGGCTGAGTCAAACGGGCATTACTTGATTCTTTTGCACGGAATGGAAGGAAGTTCTGAGTCTCATTATATGGTGAGCGTAGCTAAAGCGGCAATAGAAAGAGGGTATGGTGTCATCCGAGCCAATTTAAGGAATTGTGGAAAAGGCTTCGGGCTTGCAAGCAAACCATACAATGCAGGACAAAGCGAAGACCTAGGAGCTATCGTAAGCTATGTTACAAAAAAATACTCTCCTCGGATTTTCGTGGGTGGGTATTCTTTGTCTGCCAATCTAGTTCTGAAATATATGGGAGAAAGCCCTCCTCCTTCAATCATGGCTTTTTCTGCGACCTCACCTCCTATGGATTTGAAACGTTCTTGCGATTTCATTGATTCCCGTAGCGGATCCTTTTATCGAAATCACTTCTTAGAAACTTTGAAGGAAAAGGTATCTTCTGGATTGTATCCCATTTCTGAAGAGCAAAGATCGAAGATACTAAAATGTAAGACCTTTTTTGATTTTGATGATTTTTTCACAGCGCCCATGTCTGGATACTTAAGTGTTCTGCACTATTATCAAAAGTGCTCCAGTCTTTCTTTCTTGGATAAAATAAAAACACCAGGTCTCATTGTTCATGCCGAAGATGATCCCGTAGTTCCCCCAGAATCCTGGGGAGAAGTTCCTTGGACTAGTTTCCCTAGTCTAACTACAGTCATAACGAAACGAGGTGGACATGTTGGGTTTGTTTCGAACCCAAGTAGTGAGCTTCCAGACGGTCGTTGGTTGCCTAAAATTCTGTTAGATTTTTTTGATTCACATGTAAAGAGGAAGAAATGAGAGATTTGTTAAAAGAATGTTTGGCCGAAGAAAATGGGTTCGTGGAACTACGATACCATCATGTGGAATCTAGATCTTTCACTGCTGAAAAAGGTAGAATTGAAGCATCCACAGTTAAAAAAAATACTGGGATTGGTATTCGAGTTTTGGAACAAGGAACTTGGGGAAACGCTTCCACATCGGAGATCAGCAAAGCATCGATCCAAAATGCGATCCGTTCAGCAAAGCAAGCCGCCATTTTATCTTCTGGACTCAGAAAAGACAAGATCGAAAAACTAGCGCCCGCTCACTTTGCAGTTGGAGATTTTGAATGCGAAGGACTCTCCGATTTTAAATCTAGATCGGTAGAAGAAAAAATGCAATTGGTTCTCGACACCCAAAAAAGGGCAATGTCAAAGTCGGAGAAACTAAAATCTGTAAGCTGTAGCTATTCCGAAAGCTATGAAGAAAAGGCAGTTGTTACGACGGACGGAGCTGATTCCTTTTTTAAAATGGTACGTCCCGAATTCAATGTTGGGGCAACCGCTTTCCAAGATTCTTTGCTTCAATCAGGAAGCGAAAGCATTGGAGTGACTGGAGGCTGGGATTGTCTTTTCAAAGAAAGAAACCCTGAGGCAATTTCGGAAGAAGCAATCAAAACCGCAGTAGACCTACTCAACTCTGAGCTTCCATCAGGTGGCATGAGCACTGTTATCCTATCACCTTCGATTGTTGGGCTCTTGGTTCATGAAGCGATTGGGCATACTGTGGAAGCTGACTTTGTTCTTTCTGGTAGTGTTGCTCAGGGCAAAATCGGACAAAGAGTAGGATCGGATTTAGTAACCTTATGTGATTCTGGATTTTCTGAATTCTATGAAGGTGCTGGCGGAACCATTTCTGTAGACGATGAAGGAGTTTTGCCCACCAAAACAACAATCATTGAATCCGGAATTTTAAAAAGTTATCTCCACAACCGAGAAACTGCGCACATTTTTCAAACAAAACCAACTGGTTCGGCAAGAGCATGGAGATACAGCGATGTTCCTTTGATCCGAATGAGAAACACCTATCTTTTACCTGGTGATTCAAGTTTAGAAGAAATGATCGCAAAGACAAAAGATGGTTATTATTTGGATGGAGCGAAAAACGGGCAAGCTGACTCCACAGGAGAATTTATGTTTGCCGTCCAAAAGGCTTACAGAATCGAAAATGGTAAAATCACAAAACTACTCAAAGGTGTAACCGTTTCTGGTTTGGCTTTTGACGTTTTGGGGAACGTAGATATGGTTTCCAAAGAGTTTAAATGGGATCTCGGTTCCGGATACTGCGGCAAAGGGCAACCCGCAAAAGTAGATGCTGGTGGTCCCTTTCTTCGAACCAAAGCTTTGCTTGGTGGAAATTGATGGATAAAGCTGAAATAACCCGCAAAATGGAGAAAACCAAGGATGAACTCAGTTCTCTCTTGGATAAAGCTAAAAAAAATGGAATTTCAGATGTCGAAATCTGTGCGGGTTATTCGATAGGTGCCGATGTTTCCCTTGAAAAAAATGATCTAAACAATGCGGCTTCCGGAGAGGGTTTTAGCTTCGGGGTTCGAGTGATCGAGAATGGTGCACAGGGTTTTGCGACAACAAATCAATTCTCTAATCTATGGGATGCAGTTTTAGAAGCAAAGACTTTGGCAAAAGCCCAAGGTGTTTCAGATCCGGATTTAGTTTTGCCCGAACCACGTCCCCTCCTTGAGCCAATTGACTCTTACGATCCAAGCATAGATGAGCTTGGTTTGCCTTTCTTAGTGGATCTAGCTAAAGAGACTTTAGAATGGAAGTCGTCCCAGTTTCCAAAAATCAGTCTGGATTCGGGCAGTGTTTCGTATGGAAAGGGTTTTGATCTTCTGGCTAGCTCAAAAGGGATCTTATGCGGAGAACTTAGTGCTAGTCTCTCGGCCTACGTAATGGGTATGGCAATTGATGGGGACGATATCGGTAGTTTTGATTCCGATGGAGCTAGCTCTGGCAGTTTGAAAACCTTTCGTCCAAGATGGGAAAAAGCCAAAAAGGATTTTTCAGACAATTGCATGGGAGCCTTGGGAGCAAGAAAGATCGACAGCTTCAAAGGTTATGTGATTCTTCCGCCAGAGTCAGTGTATTCATTTTTTCTAGGTATGTTTTTAGGGTCTTTGACTGCCTCATCCATCCGAAAAGGAAAAAGTAAAATGGCAAACAAATTGGGTTCAAAGGTTGCAGTTAAAGAATTGTCTATGTTTGCTGATCCTTACAACAAAGAATTGTTTGGTTCAACTAGTTTTGATCGAGAAGGCCAACCTACCCAACGACTCGAGATTTTAAATGATGGGATTCTTCAGAACTACTTTTACAATACCTATGAAGCCAAAAAAGCAGGGCTTCCGCATTCCAATGGATTTGCTTCTGGCGGAAACACAACTTTACCCGGTTGTTCTGCGAAACAAGTTCAGATTAAACCAGGTTCAGCTTCTAAGGATTCTTTCTTCCAGTTATCCGACCGAGCGGTTTACGTGAACCGAGTTTCCGGTACATCCGAGGGAAGCTCTGGGGACTTTTCTGGAGTTCTGAAAGGTGGATATGTCTATGAAAAAGGAGAAAAAATCCCCATCAAAGAAGTACAAATTGTAGGAAACGTTTTTTCTGCTTTGAATCAAATCGTCGGAATCTCCAAAGAAGGAGAGCTCTTAGGTGAATCTAGGTGGGCACCTTATATGCTCTTAGAGGGATTCGCAATCACGGGAACAATGGGTGATGGAAACACTTAAGAAACCCATCGGTAGCTGTTTGTTTGCTGTCGTGTCTTATTCAGATGAAGGGGCATACCGTGAAGCTAAATTGAACTTAGAAAAATCCTTATCTAAGATCATGTTTGAATCCAATTTTATGCCAAAATGGATCCACAATACCCTAGAAGAAAAGCTCCAAAGAAAGACAGGGCTTTACTGTCAAATCCTAGCCTTTTTTCAAAGAATCCAAAGAGATTCTTTCCCAGAAATCAAGAAAATCACTGTAGAGTTGGACAAGCTTTTACAAAAAAAAGATAATACTCTCTCCATCTATCCTGGATATTTAACAAGCCATAATGTGATACTTGCTTCAGCGACAGATGACTTGCACAAAATCTACCTATTCAATGGTGTGTATGCGGAAATCATATTTCGGTTAGAATCGGGTGCATGGAAAGTAGAAAAGACTGCACCCGAATTCTTCAAAACCAAAGAAGCTTTGTTTTTTTTCGCAAGTCTCCATGAAAATTATGAATTCAACAAAGACAAAGCATAAGGCAATTCTTTACTTTGTCTTTCTTTTATCCAATTGCACAGTTTCAAAAGAACCATTTTCAGTTATGTCCTGTGACAACTTTGATTCAGAACTCCATTGCTTAGAACCTAAGACAGACAAAGAAACCATTGTTATTGATTCAAAGGTTGTTCCATTCGATATCAATTGGAAAGACTTTGGGAATTATTTGTATTTCAAAGCCAAAGAAACACCTGGAATCCTAATCGAAAGAAAAAACATTCCGAAAGAGAACTTTCGCCCTAGCCTTTTCTTCTCCCAAATCGAATGGGATGGAACAATTCAGCATATGGAAGGAAAGCGTTCCAATCCGAATCGAATTGCTTCATTTCATTATTTGGGATCGCTTATCAAAGAAAATGCGATTCAAAAAGGAAGAGAAAACCAACCTTTCCGTTGGAAAGATCCTATGGTTCTACAAATTCGCTATTCTTTAGGAAAAGACCTCAAAGGAGAACTGGTTCGAGAAATCAATTGGATGAGATCAGCGGAGCCTTAAGTATAAATCCATTGGAGGAAAAATCCAGCCAGAGTATGGCGCTGGAAATAGATAAATACAAAACAGTAAAATACTGATTCCTGAAACAACTGGAATGAGTAGGTTATCATCCACTAAACCCATAAGAGTTGTAGGGCAAAAAAATTCTGTAAGGCAAGCTACGCTTTCCCCTGCTAAGATAAGCAAAATGGGAAGATATTGAAATTCTCCTTGTTTCCAAAGAGATAAGAAACTCTCCTTGTCTGCGATTGTAAAAACAACTAGACTGCCAATTCCAGCAATGAACGCACCGACTAGGAACCCCAAAACTCCTTCCAAAGATTTACCATTGTAAAACCTTCTCTTCCCATACTTGGCCCCAAAGTAAGCCGCCGCAGGATCACCAACGATCAAAAACAAAATACTTAAAATTGCTAACTCTGCTGGAAAAAACAAAACCACGAGAAAATTAGCCAAAAAATAGGGAACCGTTCCGTTGTATCTGGCTCTCTCCGATTCTTTCATAAGAAACCCAAAGTATTTATAGAAGAATGATTCCACCTGCGGATTGTTCAATCGAACTGTTTCAAAAACAACTAAGAGAAACAAGGATCCTCCCAAAACCGTGACCAGAATGGCACGGCTGGCATAGGCTAGACCAAACGAGCCAGAAAACCAATCTCCATATAAGCAAGCTGGCACGATCAAACCCAAAATATGCCAAATTTTCCGAAAGAAATTGAACTGGTGTTTCGTTTCCGTCATTTACCTAAGACCTTTGGAAGCTAATTTGAATGCCATTTCTTCATTTGGAGCTATTGGGAAGAGGTTTTTGATACCTGCCATGGCAAACGCCGAACGAATGGGGCCTGGAAGATTGATAAGGATAATCTTGTTTTTCTGTAAAAAACTCATTTCGTTTAGTTCTTCTAAGGCTTTGATCCCACTAGTAGTAACCATGGAAAGCTCTTCTAGGTCTAGAATAATTGCCCCGTGCTTGAGAGGTCCTTTTAGGGAAAGAACACATTTCTGAGCTGTTGTTCCATCCAAAATACCCTGGATCTTAGTTACATAGACTGTGTCGATTTTTTCGACTAGAACGGAAAGATCATTCTCTGACATAAAAAATTGCTTCTTTCATTTTTCATTCTTGCAGAACAATGCAACCAAATAAAAATCCATTGAGAAGCGAGTTTGTTTTGGAAGCGAAAGTAGCCCATTTATTTAAAAAACTAGAAGAGCTCGAAAGAGATAAAATCGAGCTTCAAAAATTGCAAGATCGGATTGCTTCAGACCGAGACTATTCGGATGAATTGAAAAGAACCTTTGTCGCAGAAATTGAAAAAATGGACGCACAGAAAAAGGAGCTTCTTCAGATCCCCGTTAGAACCGAGAACTTGGGCACAGCGCCTTTGTCTCCGGTAGAAGCCAACTCAACTCCCGAAACTGAAATACCCTCACTAGAAAAGAAAAAAACAGACAAGCCCCCTCGAAAGTACTGAGGAGATTGTCAAAAACCAGGAATCCAATTATGAAAAGAAAGTTTTATGTAGTCCCTATTTTGTTAGCTGTATTCGTTTGGAATTGTTCCAAAGACTCACAGGAATTGGCAACGTTTGACGGTGGATCTGTCACAAGATTTGAAATGTTGAAAACCCTCGAGCTTATGCAAAGAGGTAGAAAGCAAAACGAACCAATCAGTGCTGAAATCCAAGCAAAGATTTTAGAAAACATAGCTATTCAAAAAATGATTTATGAATCTATGCGTCAGACGGGACGGCTAAAAGAAACAGAAATCGTTACAATGACTGATTTCCTTTCGCCTGTTTTAAAATCGAATCTTTACTTTGAAAATTATGCGAAGACCATAGTAAAAAACTCTCCTTTAGAATTTGCTGTCCTAGAAATTATGATTCTTAGAAGACCCGCAGTTGGAGATTTGAAAGAGATAGCTACAAATCACTTAACTACTCTTAACTCTCTTGGATCAAATAAAGCAAAAAGCGAATACATATCTGAAAACACAGAAGAGACTTCCAGAAAAGCGATTAGTGGACTAACTGAACCGCTATGTACCAATTGCGGGCCCAGCCAATTCCAGGAGATTTTGGACATAGCAGGATCAGCAAAAGGTAGTGATTTTGTTCTCTATCTTCCTCCAGGAATGGAAGAAGTAGCTTACATCGTTCGAAAGGTTGATACAGAACGAGTTCACCCTGAACGCTTAGGTTTGTATTTTACACGCATTTTTACAAAGTTCCAAAAACTTGCTAAGCAATACTTTGAGAATAAAGGCATTGATCCTTCCAAACCAGAAAACCGAGAAATTGGTTACTATGCTGATGGTGACCCTAAAGAGAAAGGGGAACAATACGGGGGATTTAGCTTTCGACAATTTGAACGCTATGCCATGGATTTGGAAAAAAAGCGAATTGAAGATGAGGCTCAGATCAGTTACGAACAACCACCTGAGCTAGGATCAAAGGATGCCGATCTGAGTAAGGTTTTCCCTCCTGAAACAGTGCTAGTTCGATTTAAATCAGAACCTTACAAAATGGCTGATTTGCTACAATTGTACAATTCCCTGCCCCCGGCAATTCTCCCACCCGTGACTAGCGAAAGCGCAAAGATCCAAGAGGCTTTGAAGTTTTTTTCCCAAACAGTAATTCAGTCGTTAACTGGCAAAAATTCACCGACCATCCAAAAGGTTTCCGAATCGAAGGACTACCATTTCAATATTGCTACTAACTTGCAAGCCCTCGCTATCAATATCTGGATCAAAGACTTAAACAAAGATCCGATTGTTGTCTCCGAACAACAAATGAAAGACGAATATGAAGTAGGTAAATTGTATGCTTACTCGGCGCCTGATCCTAAAAATCCTGAGAATCGAAACCCTCTCCCATTTGCGGCTGTTAAGGACAAAATCAAAGATTCTTTGACCGAAAGAGCAAAGGAAGGCAAACAAAGGGAAGCAATTGAGGGATTGAAAGCTAGCTTTCATTTTTCCATCAAAACAGACAAATTAGAAACGCTGGAACCTAAGGAAAAAGATTAGTTCTAATCTCAAAGCAATTCCAAAGAAATGAAGCAATCGGAAGATGGTTGGGCAACTCGAATTGGCTTAATCCTAGCCGTTGCTAGTGGAGCCATTGGTTTAGGGAACTTTTTAAGGTTCCCGGGCCAAGCTGTTCAAAATGGTGGGGGAGCCTTTATGGTTCCTTACATGATTAGCTTTGTTATCTTAGGAATTCCTGTTTGTTTGGCAGAATGGACTATGGGCAGAATGGCTGGGAAATCAGGCCATAGCGCTCCTTTTCTTTTTAGCCATTTTTTAAAGGGCTACCCTCTCAAAATCACAGGAACCATCGGAGTTATGGTTCCAATTATGATCTATGTTTATTATGTTTTTATTGAAAGCTGGTGCCTTGCTTACGCTTATTCCTTTTTGATTGGGAAAACCAGCAATCCGAACCTAACTGACCAAGGAATTCCTTCTTTAGATCGCTCTACTGATTTCTTTTTAACCCTAACGGGAGCTAGAGAACATGGAGCGAGTTTTGAAAGCAGTATTCTAGTTTTCTTTTTTCTTTGTGTTTTCTTTAATTTTATACTGGTTTATAGAGGTCTTTCTAAAGGACTTGAAGCCTTTGCAAAACTTGCCATGCCTGTTATGGCTATCTGTGCAACAATCATACTAATTAGAGTCTTAACGATACCAGGAATCGAAAAAGGTTTGGCGATAATGTGGAACCCAAAATGGGAATCTCTTCTGCAACCTAAGGTTTGGTTGAGTGCGGCAGGTCAGATATTCTTTTCATTGTCTACGGGATTCGGAATTGCCTTAGTCTTCTCCAGTTTTTTGAAAAAAAAGGATGATGTAGTGCTTTCCAGTCTATCCAGCGCATCCTTAAACGAGTTTGCTGAAGTAGTCTATGGGGGAATGATCACTATTCCTGTAGCTTTTCTTTTTCTTGGCATGAGTGCGACGCAGTTTGGAACCTTTGGGATGGGATTTATAGCCCTTCCGGCAGTGTTTTCCATGATGCCCAGCGGCAATGTCTTTGGGGCACTGTGGTACTTAGTTCTGTTTTTAGCGGCTCTCACATCGTCGGTCACTATGTTACAGCCAGGAGTTCTGTTTTTGGAAGAAGGGTTTCGCCTAAGTAAAAGAAAGGCTTCTTTTTTTATCTTTCTCTTTTCTTTGTCTGTTTCCCTACCCCTTATTTATTTCAATAAAGACTTTTTGGCATTGGACGTGACAGACTTTTATGTTGGCACTGTTTTGATTTATGTATTAGCAACGATTCAGATCTTTATATTTACATTTAAAATTGGAGTAAAAGAAGGATCGGAATCTGCAAAAGAAGGATCTATCATACCTATCCCACAGTTGATTCAGTTCGTTATGAAATACATCACGCCGTGGTTTCTCGTCTTTGTCTTTTTATCCTTTTGTTATATGAATTTACCTGAGTATTGGGATAAAATGGACCCAAGTAAAACTTCGGAGCCAAGTAAGGCTTATGTGGCACAAGGTGTAGTTTTGGGACTAATCAGCATCTTTTCATTTTTTTATGTCCTAGTTTCCAAGGCTTTAAATAACAAGGAATCTCATGTCAGCTCTCGATAGTTCAGTGTTGAATTGGCAGGGAATCAGCATAATGGTGATTTCCCTTACCATGGTGACCAGTTTAGCAATAGTTTGCCTTTTTCTCCTATCTAAGAATAAAGAATGAGTGTTTCTGTAAAAGAAGTCTTTGAGAAGTCACTAAGCAAACTTTGGACTGACTACGAACCTAGAAAGTCTCAGGTCAAAATGGCCCTCGAAGTAGAATCTGCTCTAAAAGATTCAACACATACAATTATAGAAGCAGGGACTGGGGTAGGAAAATCATTAGCTTATTTGATTCCATCAGCTTTGTTCGCCATTGAAAACCAAGAGTTGGTTGTCATTTCCACTGAGACAAAATCCCTCCAAGACCAAATCGCTAAAAAAGATATAGATATTCTTTTAAAACTTGGAATCCCATGCAAAGCCGAAGTAGCACTGGGTGCAAGTAACTACTTATGCAAAAGAAAACTGAGCAAAATTCTCGATAAAGGTGACTTTGGTCCTGAAATGTCAAATGAGTTGGAAAACTTTTTAGCATGGGAAAGAGAAACTTCTTCTGGCATACGAACTGATTATTCTGGGTTTATTTCTAATTCTTTTTGGAGTTCTGTCAGTCGAGATCCTGACAATTGTTTGGCAAAGAGTTGCCCTAATTTTTCGATATCCTACTATTTCCTAGAAAAAGAAAAATGGAAATCAGCGCAAATTCTAATTGTAAATCATGCTTTGCTTGCGGCTCATATGGCTGGAGATTTCAGGATTCTACCACCTTTCAAGCATTTAATTGTTGATGAAGCACACGCCCTCCCCGATTCCATTGGTAAAGCCTTTGGAGAAGACTTCAATTATGAAGCAATTAGTGGGCTTTTGGCATTTTTATATATCCAAGATAAAAAATCCGGTTTAATCGCTAAACTTAAGCGGGAAGAAGAGAAAAGCCTAATTGGATTGGTTTTGGATGCCCAAAAGAAAATGAATGATTTCTTTGTGAAAAGTCTTTCTGAAATTCCTATGACTTTTCAATTTGCCTTTCGTCACAAAAATCCCGTTAGACTAGATGAAGGATTATTTGAAGATGCTCTTGTGGATTTAGCGAATGAAATCCAGTCCGTTTCCGAAAACTACAGAAAGGAAAGCGAAGACTCGGATGAAAAAGAAATCGCAATTGGCTTAGATCTTTGTATCAGTAAACTGCAAAAAACAGCCTTATTCGTACAAGGATTTCGTGAAAAAAACAATTCAAATTTGGTGTATTGGATAGAACCAGCATCTCAAAACTCAAAAGATAGATTTTATAAATTTTACAATCAACCAAAGAATGTAGAAGACATTCTAAAAGACAAACTGTTTCCAAACCTAGAATCGGTTGTACTCACTAGCGCAACACTTGCCACAGAGAATAATAATTTTCAGTTTTTTAAAAAAGAGATTGGAAACACTTCTATAAAAGCTCTTTCCCTTCCCTCTCCATTTCCTTATGAAAAAAATGCACTTCTGTTTGTCCCAAAGAACATTGCAGACCCAGTTTCTCAACCAGATAGAAACAAAATAGACGTTAGCTATTATATCCAAAGGCTTTTGCAAATTTCTCAAGGCAGAGCCTTTGTGCTTTTTACAGCTAACCGAACTTTGCAAGATATCTTTGAGGAATTGAAACCTAAATTGAATTTTCCTCTATTTAGCCAAGTTGAGTTGGGTCCCATCCAAGCGAAGAAGGAATTTCTCAATAACCCCCATGCGGTCTTGTTCGGAGTTTCTTCATTTTGGCAAGGTATTGATATCAAAGGAGACCAACTCAAACAAGTTATCATCGCCAAGCTACCATTTCAGGTTCCCACCGAACCAGTTTTGCAGGCAAAAATGGAAGATTTTGAAAAGGAAGGTAGAAATCCTTTTTGGGAAATGCAAATTCCAAAGACATGTCTTTCTCTTCGACAGGGTTTTGGTCGTTTGATCCGAAGCGGAGAAGACACTGGAATTGTTAGTATTTTAGATCCGAGAATCCATACAAAAATGTATGGCAAAAACATACTCAAAAGCTTACCCGCAAATTTGCCTTTGATAACAAATGTGGAAGATTTGCAGACAAAATACGAGAATTTACCGAAGTATTAGAATATGAAGGTTTGGACAGCAATGATCGCCGTACTTCTTATCAATGAAGTGCATGCCAATGAAGTGATTGATTTGGACTTTTACGGAACCCAAGTGAATTGGTCTCGATTGCAGGTTGTGGCATCTGTTACTGAAAAAATTCCAAAGTTAATTGTAGACCCGGATCATCCTGAATATAAGAAGCCAGGAACAACGGAGAATCCAACTCATCTCACTTTAAAGAAAAAAATGAGGGAAAACCTTCGCATCAGACTCAACCAAAGAATAGAATCATTGTTTTACGATTCATCGGTAAAAGTCTTTGAACTTGCTGAGAAAGACAAAAAAGTCAGAGACAGAATCAATCAGTATTTCTTTGAAGAATTTGAAGCGATCAGCATCAATCAAGAAAAGAACATGTTTATATCCAAGGCATCCCTTTCATTTATAGGCAAGCGCGGTTTTATTGCCTATCTGCCTACTCAATTCGAAAAAGAAGAAATACCAATTCTTTCGGAAAGTGCCTTGCCTACGGCTTTTAGCGGAATCATTGTAGATGCCAGACACTTAGATATTAAGAAAGCAATCTATCCTAAAATCCAATCAGATCGAGGAGTGGACATTTACTCTCCCCTTCTGGTTCGTGAAAGTTATGCAATTGAGACTGGATATGTGCACTATCGGAAGAATCCAATGGACAATGAAAACCAAGCTATCGTAGGGAAAAATCCCTATATGGTAGTTGCGTTGGGTTTAAGCGGAAAGAATGAAACGGACTTGATTTTGCCATCTAATGAGGTGGCAAAAATCATTGCCCATCCCGAAACTCGCAAAGCTCTTAAACAGTGCAGAGTTCTGATTTTAGTTTCAAAGTAAGATTAGAAAAAAGTCGTTCCGCTTTCTCGTATTCTCCATTGAAAAGATAAGCAAATCCCATATCCTCTAATTCCTTTATAGAAAGTTCATTGGTTCTTTTTTCTAATAAAGCTATTTTAGCAAAGATTGAGTCGTAGCTTTTCTTTTTTTCTTCAAAGGATGGCAATTCCAGTTTTCCTGGAATGGATTCTAAAATTAAATTAGCTTCTTTAGGCCGATTCAAAAACAAAAGCGACATGCCAATTAGTTTATGAATGTCTGGATCATTCAAATGACGACTGTTCGCTTTGTAAAGCAAAACCACATCCTCATATTTTCTTAATTGATAGGCGACATTCAATTCTTCTTTGATAAAGGAGAAGGAGTCATACTTTTTTTTGTATAACTCTATGATCTTCTTTATGTCAGAATAGTTTTCGGAAGCGTAAAAAATCTTGATGGATAGCTGAATAATTGAATAGCAAATATTTGCATTGTTTCCTTGGAAATACAGGCTGATATGGCTTGCGGCTTCTTTAGAATTTCCTTTCAAGAAACAAAAGAGTCCTTCAACGATTCCAGATAGTTTAGATATTCCAACCGAAGAGGAAATCGTTACCTTCCCATGAATTTCATACTGAGCCAAAATTGCCAAATGCTGAATAAAGTGATTTCCTGGATTGTTTTCGGCTAACCTGACAACTTCATCATTCGCGCCGACTTCAAACAATTCCCAGGTTTCATCTTCTGGGCTTAAGATAGATACTTTGGATGCTTGCTTTGCCATGGGCTTACCTCACCTCTAAAATTTCGGCAATTGCTCAAGTTTTTTCTGAAATAAATTTGAAAGACCTCCGCTTAATTGCTCTTGCCAGGGTGCTTTTCTTTGACAGCATTGAAATCCATGGAATCCCCTATTCTTTTGGATGGAAAGCTAGTAGCCGCAAAGATCCGAGCCAAAATCAAAGAAGATGTTACCCAAGCAACCATCGGCGGACGAGAAAAGCCAACTTTGGCAACGATTCTCGTAGGAAACAACCCAGCTTCAGAGACTTACGTGGGTATGAAGATTAAGGCCTGTGATGCCGCTGGCATTGGCTCACAATTGGTCAAATTGCCTGAATCAACTTCTACGAAAGAACTTCTCTCGGAAATCGACAGAATCAATCGAGATCAGTCCATCCAAGGCATTCTCTTGCAACACCCTGTTCCTTCACAAATTGACGAAAGAGAGTGTTTCGATGCGATCCTTCCGGAGAAGGACGTGGACGGAGTGACTAGTTCTTCTTTTGGGAAAGTCTCTATGAATAAAGAGAGTTTCTTCCC
>JAIXRB010000089.1 GCA_027485405.1 Leptospiraceae bacterium
CACAGTGTTACCGATATACCTTTCCTTACACCCCATCCTCGAATCTAATACGACATAATATAAATTATGGGCAGTGACAGATTGCATCATGTAATAATCTACTCCAAATACTGATCGTTGCATCATCTAAGAATCTACTCCAAATCTAGATAAGGAAACGTACACTCAGGCTCAGGTAATGACCATGAAGCTCACGTTATTGGAACGTTCTATGATGATTAAAGTGTTCAAAGAGAAGTACCTTAGAGAGGACGGTTCTTCGAAAGTTCCCTGACAATATAGTCAAACTGAGATCACGAAAGAAGCGAACTCCGATCTATGATGGCGATGTTTCCTTTTTCTTAGAAAAGATTTGGGAGGTTCTGGATCGTATATGTGGGAAGCGCCTCGTCAAGGCAATGCCTGATACCTTGGCAAAGCTAGAACAGTTTAAAGTCTTTAAAATCGATAAGAAAACGAAAGAATGCCTACTCTCTATAAGTTCTGCGTCCGTTGACCGTCTTCTAAAATCTGCCAGAAAGAAACTAGGACGCAAAGGAACATCTACAACCAAACAACCGAAATACTTGATAGACAGAATTCCCATCAAGACATTTGGAGAATGGAAAAACTCTCTACCTACGACAACCCCCATATTGAACAGAAAAACTACAGTGTTGTAAGACGTAACACTGGCTATTTGAGATTAGATAAACAGGAGCATGCTGATATTGTCAGAAGTCTCTATCTTGATCTCAATCTATATAATAACTTCTTTTTACCAGTAATGATATTGAAAGAGAAACATCGAATTGGATCCAAATCGATTCGAAAGTATGATGAACCAAAATCTCCGTTCAGACGGTTACTAGATCGAAAAGATATTTCAAAAGAGATCAAGATGAATCTGAAAAGCGCATTCGAAAATCTAAACCTTTTTGAACTAAAGAATCAAATCAACACTTGGCAAAATGAATTCGTTAAACTAGCAGCTCCTATCCGAAATCCAATTGAAAAAGTTAAAGTAAGAAGAAAGAAAGGAATCGTTCATACAATACCAAAATGGAGACGCGAAGTAAATTCTGATACGAAGAACCCGTTCCTCGAAAGACAACGAATGGAAGAAATGAGGCGAGCGGCGGAGCAAGTATGGGAAAAAAGAAAATAGCTTGGAAGTTTAATTCCATCTGACATATTTGGAGTAGATTCTTAGTTGATTTTCACAACACCCTTTCGAGTAGAAAAATCGAGATGCAAGTCGAGCACAGTAAAAATCCTGGGAAACCCCTGGATTTTTGCGAGCTTAGGACCACGACCGAACTGCGCCCCCGCAGGAGGTTGTGAGTCCCGATAAGTCGTAAGACTCATCACTCATTCCTCATCCAAACCAAACTCTCAATCTAAACAAAACCTAAAACCCGAGATTGGCAACGATTTATCGGTTGCGCTCTCTAAGGAAGCGTGAGCTCTAAGACAAATGTTCTTTCGAATCCTTTTATTTTCGTATCTTCTTGCTTGCTTTTCTTTTTGTAAAAAGTCAAACGAGGGACCAGATGCCCTTTCCTATCTTGGACTTACATCACTTATCTACCAAAATGCGACTTCAATGGTTTGCAACGCTTCCCAATTGACCAAGACCCAAGCAAATCGATCCTACCAAACTAGCTTTGAGTCGGTTTCTGAATTTTCCAATTTTTATATCGTTCCAACAAACTACCAATCAGCGGCGACTCACTCTTTGACGACCGAACAAAAAGTCACCGGGACGTTTGCACACAAAGCAAGTATCACAGCACTAGGACCAAATTGTTTGTTCCCAACCAACTGCAACCACAGAGCATATCCGACGATCCAATTACACAAACTCGCCTCTGGTGGTTTTAAGACACCTGTCTTGATCGAATTTTCCGTTTACCTAGATATGCCTTTAACCTCCCAGGATGATTGGTACAGCTTTGCCACCTACTCAGCTGATGCTTCTGATTCCTGGAAAAGAGTCGTTCTATTGAATACGGACTCGAAGAACAAAGCTTACTTGATGCATGTCCCTTTGCATGGCCAAAGTAGTCTCACATATCAAAATCCTTCTTTACTCTTTCCACAAAAAAAATGGGTAAAAATAAAAACTTGTTTGAATTTAGCTCCAACAAACGGAGAAGCTAAAGTTTGGCAGGATGAAGTCTTAGTATCATCTTCGAAAGTCTCAGGTGGTTGCAGTGTATTGGAACAAGCCCATTTTGGTTTATATGCTTCACCTTCACTATCGAGTGGAACAGTCTACAACGATGACTTGTCCATCAGAGAAGTGAGCGAGTGTCCATGAAAAGACCCTAGCCAAAGAGAAATCTGAAAAGTCCCTCCAAAAACGAAAATGGCCCCGGGAACCCTGTGACAAGGTAGCCGAGGCCAAAAAGCTTAAGTGTTCTTTAAATTACTTAACTGTAGTAAGTTCTAAAGATTCACCCAATGCGTTTCCAGAAAACTCAACTTTCGTTTTGTCTTTTTGGAATTTTTTGTCGAGTTTGTCTGGGTTGGAAATCATGTACTTAATGCCACCCTCTGCTTCGATAACAAATCCACCTGTTTTTGGAACCATAACAGTTCCTTTTCCAGTAACTGGAGTTGGTTTTGGTGCTTCTGGAGCTGATTCAGAAGAAGCACATGAAATTACGAAGGAAAGAGCCGCAACAGTAAATAGTGTCGCAAGTTTTTTCATAGTTGGAAATCTCCTTAATTAGTAAAGAAAGGCTATCCCCAGTTTTTCTTCTTCTCTTTTTTCATTTTTTCTACCTAGATCTAGAATAAACGATCGAGTTTCGGGAAAGAAACCGCCCTCTGCTAATTTAAAATGGGATTACCTGTCGAAAGTCTGGTTTTGGTAGTAAGGACTCGCGTTTTCTAAAGAACTGAAGCCTAGAATTTTCATGAAAATTCGATCTAAACCAAGGGAAATCCCAACAGAGGGAGGCAGGAGTTTTGCTTCTAGGTAATGCAAAAAATCCCAATCCAAAGGGAACACTTCTTTGCCCAAAAGCTGTCGGATTTCTTGTTCTCTTTCAAATCTCAATTTTTGCTCGCTAAAATCGGTTAGCTCTTGAAATGCATTTCCGATTTCAATCCCATCCCAATAAACTTCAAATCGTTTGGCTACTCCGTCTTTTACAATCGCCAAACTTGCGCATTCAGCTGGATAGTCTTTACAAAACAAAATTCCTTTTGGCAAATTGGGTTCGATAAGATTTAGAAAAACCAAAAAAAACAAATCCTCAAAAGGCAAAGCGGTAAGTTTGACATTGCCCCCTTCATACAATTTTTTCTGGATGATTGTTTCGATAAGCTCAGCTCTCGTATAACCTTTGCCCGTATTTTCCAAAAACAATTTCTCAACTGTGGTTTCAATAAACATAGAATCAGCTGATAGTTTTAGCCCAGGTTCCTTAAAAAAGATTTCTTGCAAATAAACGAAAAATCCTTTTATAAACTCAATTAGGTCTGCCATTGCCCAACCTTTCACATACAATTCTAACATTAAGAATTCTGCACTATGTATAGAACTACCCTTCTCTCCTGAACGAAACGTATGGGCTATTTCATAAATTCTATCGAACCCAGTCGAAAGGGTCTCCTTCAATGAATACTCGGGGGATGTTATCAAATAGCCACTTTCCTTTCCATTAGGCGACTTTACTTGGAAGGGATCAAGGTATGGCTCCATTCCAACAACTGGTTTGAACGATGGGGTATCTACTTCCAAAAAAGCATGGGTCTCCAAAAATTCTCGAATCGTCCGCAAAAACAGAGAACGTTTAATTTGGATTTCTTTTGGCAAAGGGAGCATTTAGATTGTCCAAATGGCTGAGAAAACAGAATTCATTTTAGTAGAACAGACAGACAATGTTTTCGAAATTTCCTTTCTCACTGATGAGCTAACTGAGAGCGCTGAAGATGAATTTGTTTCTATGAGCTCGCTACTTTTTTTTCAGTCTCGAAACCACATTCAAGTTGATCTCAGTTCATTATCTTTTGTGCCCTTCTCGTTTCTGCTTCGGCTATTGAACCTAGCAAAAGATTTGCGGGCAAAAAAAAGGGTGCTAGTTCTAGTTGGAATTCCCTACTCTCAGTTTCACTTCTTAGACCGTTTTCAATTGCAAAAAGTTTTGTTTGAAACTGAATCTGGGTTTTATCGAAGTCTCAAAGACGTCGACTATCCCAAGGAAGAATCTCTAAGTTAATGCCCAAGTCTCCTAACAACAAAAGGAGACGCTTGTCCAGTAAAATTCCTTTAGTTTCCGGCGATGAAAACTCAGCCGAAGTATAAAAACAAACATCACAAATGTCTGAAACTTCTTTTACCTCGTTTCGAACAGCGGCTATTCTTTTTAACAATTCCCAAAGATGATTCTGTAATGGCTCTTTTGCGGAAAGCTTTGAGTTCAATTGCCAATGGGGAATGCTGGGCTCATTTTCACTGGTCAAGGTATCTCTATCTAGGAAAAAATCCGGATCCATCCCTAGTTTGTGACTTACCCAATCGATTTTTAACTTGGGACCAGAAAACACTAGACATGCCCAAGATTTAGCTTCCTTCTTAGTTTCCATTTAATTTTTTACTTTTTTTTTCTGATACAAACTGCAATGTAAGAAAGAAAGCAAGGGAAAAAATGAAAAATATCCTCGTCATTGAAGACGACCCAGACATCGGCAATTTAATTCGCAAATCTTTAGAGAGTTCTCATTTCGTAACATCTGTTTTTGAAAATGGGGAAGAAGGATTAAAATTCTACAAATCCAACCAACCTGATCTTATCATCTTAGACCTTTCTCTACCAGATATAGACGGCATGGACATTTGTCGAACCATTCGAAAAACAGACGAATCCACACCTATTTTTATTCTCTCGGCCCGAACTGAAGAAATAGATAGAATCATGGGTCTCGAATTAGGTGCTGACGATTACATCACCAAGCCTTTTTCCATTCGAGAGCTAAAAACCAGAGTAGATGTCTTCTTCAGACGTTGGGACAAAAAAGTAGGAGTAAAGCCCCAACAGAGCCAAAATGGCGAGGTGATTCGCGGAGTCTTAAAAATCGATCCTGTGAGAAGAAAGGTAACCTTGAACGAAAACATCATCAATATCTCTCGAAAAGAGTTTGATATCCTTCAACTTTTAGCTGGTTCACCTGGGAAGGTCTTCTCTAGAGAAATGATTTTAGAATCGGTTTGGGGCGTCGAATGGGACGGATTTGAACGAATGATAGATAGCCATATCAAAAGAATCCGCAGCAAACTAGAAAAAAATTCGGCACAACCAGAATGGATTGAGACGATTTGGGGAATTGGCTATCGTTTTACCGATAATTATGAAAACATAGTCATACCGGAGTAAATCATGCAAGAGACAGTTAAACCTAACTCTTTACGTGAAGAAATTAAAACCTACGAGAAAAAAGCGAAAGAAATAGAAGCCAGAGCAAAGGAGAAATATATGGAACAAGTATCAGATATCAAACAAAAATTCGGAAAAGTGGGCGAAGAAGCTACTCTCAAAGCAAGAGAAGTGATCGACAATGTTGGAAACTACGTAAAAGAAAACCCACAAAAGGCGGCAATCATTGGCTTTAGCGCCGGTTTGGGTCTTGGTTTGGCATTAGGTTGGCTTTTTAAAAAAAGATAAACCTTGAAGGAAGACCTACCACCTCGAAAGAAAGGCGGAATTCGAAAGAGCTTCAATGATCTGATCTCCCGGGCTAGCGAGTACTGGGAGGTTATGATTGTTTATGTTCAAAAAAATCTCCAAGAAATTCTACGAAACATCCTTTGGACCACCTTACGGGTTTTTCTCTCTCTCTTTTTGATATTTTTCGGACTGGGCTATCTATCTTACTCAGCCTTTTTATTTGCTCAAAAGATGATCACTGGGGGAGACCCAGTTGTTGCTAGTGCCCTAGTTGGATCGCTTTTTATTCTACTGGCCTCACTTCTTTTGATTCCTCGAACTAAAAAATAACATATGTTCAATCCATTTTCAGATCATGAAAGATATGCTGAGAAAAAGCCGAGCGATATGTCTATTGCTGAATTGCAAATGCTCTTAAAAATCAAAAGACAAAACCTGGAATTGGGTTGGCTTCAATTCCAAAGCGATCTTCAGTTTTGGCAAAGAATTGGAAAAGCAGTCCAAAAATCAGGACTCTTAGAACTTTGGAAAGAGAAGCTCTATCCAAATTCACCAAACTCGGATGAGCAAGAGACCGAAACAAATACCAGTTCAAAAGAGGATTGAAGCTATGGAAGCCGACAAAGACATATTAATTTTTACAACTTTTGGGGACAGAGATTTGGCTGAAGAGTTTATTTCTGAGCTTTTAGACGAAGGTTTAGTTGTTAGCGGCACAATCTTTCCAGAAGTTGAATTGATCTATAAATGGGAGGGGAAGGTAACAATTGATACTGAAAACAAAATCCTTTTTAAGGCGAAAGCATCTAACTACGAAAAAGTAGAAAATTATATTCTAAAAAAACATCCATATATAGCTCCTGAAATCATTCGAATTGAAGCTAGTTTTGGATCTGATCTTTTCAAAGAAACAATCAAAACAAAGATCTCAAAACTAAAGCCCTAAGAATTCTTCTATTTTAATCCAAACTTTTTTGTCGCTCAGCATAGAAGAATGCTCCTTCTCTGTGAAATGAATTTCGTACTTCCAATCATCGGGAGGCAACGAGTTTGTTTTTGCAACGCGTCCGTCTCCTGGGACAAAATCTGATTTTTCAAAAGACCAATCCTCACCTGATTTTACAATGTTTCTTCGCGTTGACCGATTTTCGGCACTGATGACGAGCATAGGTATATTGGCTTTTTTTGAAGATTCACTTCTTTGGAGAGACAATCTAAACTTTAATGCCTTGTCTAATCTCTTCTGCAGATCTTCTTCTGTTAAAGGATCTTTGCATCCTCGCTCTCTCGAAGAAAAAGACCCAAGCTTCCATTTCTTCCAATCTGACGCCTTATAAAAATTAAGGTCTATTGGTTTTCGGGTTTCATTCAATAGAACGTCTTTAGTATCAGAAGGACTTGGCCCAGGGAAAAATGCATACGGCAATTCGAAGGTTTGGAGGACGCAAGGACTAGAAATACTTTCATTCAATCCTGTTTTTAATCCTACAATTAGATCTTCCATAAAACCGATACCACCCCGAATCGGCGCTCCCACTATGATCACTTTTTCGATTAGGTCTGGCCTTTGATTCGATATGGAGAGACTTAAGAGTCCACCATTGCTATGACCAATCAAAGTGATCGGAGCATTGTTTTTTTTCTTTAAGTCTTCAATAAAGGATATGGCTCTTTGCGATGTAGCAAAGTTATCTTTTCTCCAATCGTACGGGAATTCAATGAATTGAATGTTCTCTTTCGCATAAAAGTAATTTAAAAAAGAACCATACAAATCAAAATCAACTAAGTACGGAATCAGAGTAATGGATCGAATGCTTCGAACCGGTTCCAAAATTACATCATCCTTCAGTCTCAAATCTGATGTCGTAAAATTGATAGCCTGCCAAGCAGTGAGCCAGACTGTTTCCCCTTTTGATTTCAATTCAGAACCTTTGTAGCCGGGTATAAAAAGAATGACTCGTTTGCTAGAATCGATCGTTTTCTTTGGTTCGTTACTCGCACAATAGAATGCAAAAATTCCGAGAAGCAAAATCCCAATTAGAAAGGAACTCTTCGTTCCTAAAGATATGATTTTCTTAGTTTGCTTGGACATCTGTCTTACCTTATTACCTTAAAATCAGATTTTAAAATCAAAATCGAAATATTTCTTCCCGAAATGCTGGTTCTGTGAACCATTTGCTCTGCAAAAGATTAAAAGAAACAAACTCGAAATCTCTTGTTAGAAGGCTCCGGTATTTTTGCTTGGAGAATTGATTCGCATAAGGATCGTGAAAATTGAATTCTTCTTTCATTGCCATATAATCTTCTTTAGTGGGCACCGTTATATAAAGATAACGACAATTCCTGCCTATGGTTTCCAATAGATTTGGAATAGATTTTGATGGAATGTATTGTAAAACTGAGTTCAAGACTCCCACTGCAAAAAAAGGAACCCCAGCTTTTGCCATTGGGAAATCAAAAGTAAGCTCTGTTAGATCTTGTTTGGCAATGGTGAGTTGCTTCATAGATTTTTGCCAATTTTCTTTTCTTAGTTTTTGGATCATCGAATCTGAAATATCTAAAGCAAGAACAGTCCTGGGCTTCCATCTGGTTGCCATTGCCTTCAGGATCTTTCCTTGTCCAAAGCCAAAATCTACTAGAGAATCCACTTCAATTCCCATCAATTGAAACAAATGGAACAAATAGTTGGCGTGTTCCTTGGCATTGAATGAGCCGTCTACGTCCAGCCCAGAACCATACAGTTCTTTCCAATAGTGTTCTTCGAATTGACTCAAAGAGTTAGTTGTTCCAAAATTTTCCGAAAAACGTCTAATGAGAATATCATGCCGAGATGATTGGCATTTACTTCAAAATGTGTCACATTTTTCACATGGGGGTCTATACAAGTTTTCCAATCAACTACCGCATCGTTTTTGGAATAGATCGCAGTCACCGGAACTGGAATGGGCTCTGCATTTCTTTCATGGATCATTTTTTCCATGGCATCTAAATCATACCCTTTGGATTTGTAAACACTGGACACTATTGTATACTTAGGACCACCATAAATGGGGCTAGCCAATGTTATTACCCGAGAAACCGCATCCGGAAACTCTCTTGCGGCTTCTCTTGCCAAGTAGCCTCCTAAACTCCAACCTATTACTGGGATTTTTACCATATAGCGTGCCTTTGCTTTTTGGAGATCATTGATTAAACCTGGCAGAAGAACTTCGACATCGCCATGGTTGTAATCTTCGGACCAATAAAACGGAGAAAATCCGTGATGTTCCAAAAACTTTTGGAGTAAAAAAAGATAGGAATTGCTAGTACGATAACCAGGAACCAAAAGTACCGGAAAAAATGCCTGAGGACTATTTCGAAATGGCTCACCCCACCCGCTAAAATGTTGGGGAAGCTCTAAAAAAGCCGAGGCTTCTTTGATAGCTCCCCAAAGTGGAGGCGAACTAAAATCAGTTTGTGACGGGAGTTCGTTCATTTGAAAAGGAGAAACGTAAAAAGGGATCGCCGGTTAAGAAATCGACGACCCCAGTGGAAGACTCTAGTTTTTCATCAGGTTCAATGCGGCACCCGCTTTGAACCATTCGATCTGTTGTGCATTGTAGGTATGGTTTACCGAGATCTCGTCTTTCTTACCTGACTTATGGTTGAGAACCAAAGTCAAAGGCTTTCCAGGTGAGAAGGTATCTAGACCCACTATGTCGATAGAATCGTCTTCTTCAATCTTATCATAGTCGTCTTTGTTGGCAAAAGTAAGCCCGAGCATACCTTGCTTTTTAAGATTGGTTTCATGGATCCTGGCGAAGGATTTTACAAGTACGGCTCGAACACCAAGGTGGCGCGGTTCCATTGCCGCGTGTTCCCTGGAAGATCCTTCTCCATAGTTTTCATCTCCAACCACAATGGATCCAACGCCTGCCGCCTTATACGCTCTTTGCGTAGCCGGGACTGGGCCAAACGATCCGTCCAATTGGTTTTTAACTTCGTTTTGTTTGCCATTGAACATGTTTGTGGCACCAATCAAGAGGTTATTGGAAATATTGTCCAAATGCCCTCTGAATTTTAGCCAAGGACCAGCCATAGAGATATGGTCCGTGGTACACTTCCCTTTTGCTTTGATTAAGAGTTTTAATCCTTTAAGGTCTTTTCCTTCCCATTTTGCAAAGGGAGCGAGGAGTTGCAAACGATCTGATTTTGGATCAACAGCCACTTGCACCCCAGATCCATCAGCGGCTGGAGCTACATAACCTGCGTCTTCGACTGCGAACCCTTTGCTTGGAAGTTCTTCCCCAGAAGGAGGGTCCAATTTTACCATTTCTCCTTTTTCGTTTTTCAACGAATCAGTGAGTGGATTGAACCCTAAATCACCAGCAATGGCAAGTGCCGTTGTTAACTCAGGCGAGGCAACGAATGCATAGGTGTTGGGGTTTCCATCTTGACGAGCTTGGAAGTTTCGATTGAAAGAGTGAACTATGGTGTTCTTTTCTTTTTTATCTGCTCCAACGCGAGACCACATACCAATACAAGGTCCGCAAGCATTAGAGAATACCTTTGCCCCGATCTTATCAAAAGCATCGATAAATCCGTCCCTAGCAATCGTATAACGAACCAGTTCGGAACCAGGAGTGATTGTGAATTCTGCTTTGGTCTTAAGTCCCTTTGCCGCAACTTGCTTTGCAAGCGAAGCCGCTCTAGAGATATCTTCGTAAGAAGAATTGGTACAAGAACCGATCAAACCCACTTCCACTTTCAGTGGCCAGCCGTTCTTTTCAGCTTCTGCTTTTAACTTAGAGATAGGAGTGGCAAGGTCTGGTGTAAAAGGCCCATTGACGTAAGGTTCGAGAGTGTTTAAATCAATCTCGATGACTTGGTCAAAGAATTTGTTTGGATCAGCATACACCTCTTTATCAGCAGTGAGATGCTCTTTGAACTTGTTTGCTAGGTCCGCAACGTCCGCACGATTGGTAGAACGTAAGTAGCGCTCCATAGAAGCGTCATAAGCGAATGTAGAAGTAGTAGCTCCGATCTCAGCTCCCATATTGCAAATGGTACCCTTACCAGTACAAGACAGAGCTTCTGCACCTGGACCGAAATACTCAACGATAGCTCCTGTTCCACCTTTTACTGTTAGGATGCCAGCTACTTTCAAAATTACATCTTTTGCACTTGTCCAGCCGTTCAACTTGCCTGTGAGTTTTACTCCGATTGCCTTTGGCCATTTGAGCTCCCATGGGAGACCTGCCATCACGTCGCAAGCGTCAGCCCCACCGACACCAATAGCGATCATTCCTAGACCACCTGCGTTAACAGTGTGAGAGTCGGTTCCGATCATCATTCCGCCTGGGAAAGCATAGTTTTCTAAAACAACTTGGTGGATGATGCCCGCACCTGGTTTCCAAAAACCAATTCCGTATTTGTTGGAAACTGAAGAAAGGAAATCATAGACTTCTTTGTTTTCCGTATTTGCAGTACTTAGGTCAGAGGACGATCCCACTTTTGCTGTGATCAAATGATCACAATGGACAGTCGAAGGAACTGCTACTTTTTTTCGTCCGGCTTGCATGAATTGTAATAAAGCCATTTGAGCTGTAGCATCTTGCATAGCAACTCGGTCAGGTGCAAAGTCTACGTAATCTTTACCGCGACCAAAGGCTTGTTTTGCATTTCCGTCCCAGAGATGTGAATAAAGAATTTTTTCTGTGAGTGTTAAAGGCCTGCCTACTTGTTTTCGAGCCGCCTCAATTGCTTCCGCCATCTTAGAATAGCGTGCTTGGATCATATCTATATCAAATGCCATGAAATCCCCCTAGGTCTGTTTTCTTACTTTCTACGCTTTACTGCAATTCTATTTTAAAGATTAGCCATCAATAGGCACAAAGACCTCTTCGGCTTTCAAAATCAACCCAGACTTGATTTCAATCAGCCTGGAATTGACATAAACCCCATCTTGGTAACCGCTTACAATGCCTGTGACAATTACATCTAATTTGAGAACCTCACCAATTTTACGCAAGGTGGCCATGTTTTGGTCGGTTTCAAGGCCTAGATCTTTTTCTTTTAGAATGCGTTCGTGTACCATCCGATCCAAAACCAAGTATTTGTCCTTTTTGACCAATTCTGTGGTTAGTTTTTCTGCTAGGATTTGACCGTAGGGGTTTTTTGAACCATCCCCGTTGGTAAATGTGAGTACGATCAACCGTTTCCTTTGCGAGATCACACCTCCCTCGGAGAGAGAATTGGCAAGCTTTTCCAAAGGAGGAATGGGAGGAGGCAAAGTTCGGATTGGTTTATCATCATCCCCGAAAAAACAGCCGGGGAAGAAAGAAGCAAATAGCCCAATTGCAAAAAGGAGCCGAAATCCGAATTTCAAAAAGTAACTTCCAAACCCAGAGCCGTGGCAAATTCGTAAAAAGATCGCCCTTGCCCTCGAAATTGAAGAGCCTGGAGTGCCATTCCGCCAGGTAGACCAGGGATCATGCCATCCATATAAAATTGATTTTGAAAGTTCATGAAAAAGGAGGTGGATTCTCGAGTCTTTCCGCGGAAGGAAGCAGTAAATGTACTTGGAGAACGACCGCTCCCATCCCGAACCCGATTGATCGGGTCATTGAGAACATTGTAAAAACTATTTCCAACGTAGACGGAATAGTTTTGACTTTTATCCAGAAATAGAATAAAGCCTAGCGAAGCTAAGTCTTGGGAAGGATTGAAACTGTTTGCAGTGAAGGTTCCGATCTCTCGTCTATTGGCAAGGTAGTTGTAACGAAGGTTGATTTGAACCTGTTGTCCTCCGAAAAACAAAGACACTTTTCCTCCGTCTGGGTTTGAGCTAGCAAAGGTAGTTTCATTTCTCTGGTTGTAGATCGAAGTTTGCACCTTTACGAAATCGGATGGGACAAAAGTTGCCTGCCATTCATATAGCCGTTGTATGTCTTCCCGGCGAGCCATGTCTTGGTTTGTTCTATTGAAACTGAGCGGAGTATTGTTCAAAAGCGCTTGGGGGCTTCCCGAAGTGGTCAAATCCCCAGTCAGAACTCTTGCTTGGAAAAAATCACCTGTCCGAATGGAGACCCCAGCCATAGCTAAGTTTCTTTGCTCTCGGAATCGGTCTCCGCCTAATTCAGAATTAGCTCCTACTAGCACTGCCCCAACGTTTGCGGCAAGCGGAAGAGAAACTTCGTAGGATTCGAGTCTACGGTTGGCTCCAAATCGATCGTTGTTCTTTTCCGAAAGGGAAGATTCCCGATTATTGAATTGGCCTAGGGGAGAAACAGGCAGAGTTCCAGACAAAAACTGCCCTTTGATTTGGATATTGTCACGTTCAGCATACAAACCTTGGAGATCAGCTTTATCACCAAACAGGTCTAGATTAGAATTGTTTTTTGAAAAGGAAGAAGCAATAGATTCTCTAAAAGGGAAATCCCAACTAGAACTGTTTTTCAAGCGAGAAGAAGTATAAGAAGGGGAAGTGAGGTTGAAAGTAACTAGGTTGTCTTTCTTTGGTCGCCTAGCCAACATCTCCGATTTGCCAGGTGACTTGTCTGCTTCCTGCAACTCCCATTGTATATTCTCAAAAGGTGCTGTGGAATCGAACTGCTCCTCCACGGGAGCTATAGATACTAGAGCAAGTAGCCCCATCCCCGATAGAACAGAGACGAGAACGGACGATTTGGGCGAAATCATTGTAAGTTTAGGGAGTACCTGTTAAGGAAATGGGATGAAAGGGATTTGTAAACAGCTTTTTAATGTAAAAACATGGCATCCCCATAGGAAAAGAATCGGTAAGAATGGGCGAGAGCATGACGATAAGCCCCCAAAACCAGGTCTTTTCCAGCAAAAGCCGACACGAGGAGTAGGAGACTGCTCTTTGGCAAATGGAAATTTGTGATCAGTCCTTCCGCGCAGTCAACGGAGTCTCCAGGCATAATGAAGATATTTGTAGAACCTTCTCCGTGAGCGTACGTTTTTGAAAGAGGTTGGTAAACCGAAGCCAATACCCGAAGGGTCGTGGTTCCAATGGCGATTACCCTCCTGCCTTCTGCCTTTGCTTGGTTCAATTGATCGGCTACTTCCCGTAAAAGCAAATATTGTTCTGAATGCAGTGTTTTGGCTTGGATTTGAGTTTCTGACAAGGGTCGAAATGTCCCGTAGCCCACTTGGAGCAAAACGGGCAAAAAGGTAACCCCTTTCGATTTTAAAAGAGACATAAGCTCTTCGGTGAAGTGGAGGCCGGCAGTAGGAGCCGCAACGCTCCCTGCATGTTTGGCAAAAACTGTCTGGTATCTTTCTTTATCTGAGGGTTCAGCCTTTCGTTTTAAATATGGTGGGATGGGCATACTCCCCCAGGCTTCAAAATCCTCTTCTGTGATGGGTCGATTTGGCGAAAGCAGAACCATTTCTTCCTCGTGGGAATCTAGCCGGAATTCTAAAGAGTCCCCTGCTCCTAGCAATCTAAGAACATCGTTCACTTTTAGTTTGGCACGGTGCTTGAGAAGGCAGAGCCAGCGTTCAGGGTTGTCTCTTTTTTCTAAAAAAAGGACTTCGTGCACCCGAGTTTTTTCCGGTTGGGTAAGATAGGCTCGTCTGGGGGAAACTTTGGTCTCATTGTAAACGAGGATATCCCCTGGTCTCAGGAGGCTCTCGATTTGATAAAAAAAAGGAAAATCGGTCCAGAGATTTTTGGACCTTTGAACGGCAAGGAGCTTGGAGTGGTCGCGTTTTTCAACTGGGAATTTGGCAATTCGGTCTTCCGAAAGTGGAAAGTCGTATTCTTCTAAATCTAAATCCATAAAACCTTGCTAATTTGGGGAAAAAAGAGAAAATGGAAGGTCCACGATGAAATACGGCGGACTTTTTCTCTTTGGTGCCTTAATGTTCTATTTTTTGGGGACAAGTGTCACTCAATCCGTTCGAAAGTCAGACTTCTCAGATTACTATCGAGCCTCGGTGCGAATCGTAAACCAAGAAAGTCTCTATAAATTTGATGTAGCCACCACTTTAAAAGAAAAGATCAAAACCTTTGAAGAGGCACTAAAACCTGAAAATGCTGGGCTTCTCGCCGAATTGACAACGGAAACAGCTACCTATATTTATCCGCCGTTGTTTGCTTTTCTCTTACTCCCTTTAACAAATCTCTCGTATGAGTTTGCAAGCGGGATCCACTCGCTACTCAATTGGTTTAGCCTTCTAGGCATCTGCCTAATTCTCGGCAGTGACCTCAGCAAAACAGGAAAGAAAAAAGTTCAGGTTTTTCTTATCTTGGGGCTTAGTCTTTTACTTAACTTTCGCTATATCGAATCTCATATCCAAAATAATCAAATTGGAATTTTTTTAGTATTTCTCGTGCTACTCGCTGTAACTAGTCGCAGTTCGATTTTTGCGGGAATTTTATTGTCTCTTGCGATCGTAATCAAAGTCACTCCGCTTGTGTTTTTGTTCTACTTTCTATACAAAAAGGAATATAAGACTTTGGTTTTTACCTGTCTGGGAATTCTTTTCTGGATTGGATTGCCTCTTACATATAATTACGATTATATGTTAGTTGCTACCAATGATTGGTTTCAGACTGTGCTTGGGAATGCTCTAAGCAATCCTGTTCTGCGAGCTTGGAAAAACAACCAAAGTTTGCCCGCAACTTTAGGAAAGTATTTTGTTCCTAACGTGGATTTCATTAACCAAGGGATTTTTCATATGCCCTATTTGAACTGGGATTTAAAGGAGGTAAAGATCGCGCAGGCGATTCTTATGATTCCTTTTGGAGTTCCCCTACTAATCCTTTTCTTGCAAAAAGAGAAAGAAAAATGGATTCTCTCTTTGCTCTTTCTCTTTTCTTGCATTTTCAGTGGAATCAGTTGGGTGCATTCATTTGTTATTTGTTTAGTTCCTATCACCTACTTATTGAATGACGTTTGGGGGAACAAATTGGGGAAATGGGAAAAAGCCATTTTAGTTTTTGCTTTCTTATTGCCTTTGGTTTCGCACCGTTCCCTATCCGGTAAGATTTTAGAGTCAGTTTTTCTTATGTTTTCCATTCTTCTATACACAACGTCGACATTGTACTTCTATTTGTTTTGGAGAGGAAAGAACAAGACTTGAAACTTGGAATTGATGCAAGACCCCTAGCCTATGGGATCACAGGGAATTCTCGTTACCTGGCTGAGGTTTTAAAGATTCTCATACCAAAAAGGAAAGAATCCGAGTTTTATCTTTATTCCAACAAACCAATTCATCCTGTTTTTTCCTCAATATTAGAATTTCCAAATGTAAGGCTGAAGATTGAAAGTAGCAAACTCCCAGGGCCTTTGTATTTAAATTTTTTATTACCGGGGCTTCTCAAAAAAGAAAGTATCGATGTTTTCTGGGGCACATTACAGATGCTACCTTTTTTCAAACTTCCCATTCGCTCCGTAGTAAACTACCATGACCTAAACTTTATCCAAGCCCCAGAAACGATGGCTAAATGGAACTATTGGCAACATAGACTTTTTTCCAAAAGAACTCTTGAAAATGCAGACCATGTGTTTTGCTTATCCAAAATGACCCGAGACGGAATCGTCTCTTGGGAAAAAACGTTCGAGGATAAATGTGAAGTAGTCTACCCTGGGGTTCACAAATCTGCATTTCAAAGAGAGCCTGACTTGTTTCCCAGGCCTTTCTTTCTCGCCGTCGGAACCTTAGAACCTCGTAAAAACTTACAAATGCTAATTCATGCCTTTCAAATGTACCAAGAAAAATTCGCTTCTCCTTTTAGCCTTGTGGTTTTGGGAAGAAAAGGCTGGGGAGACGAAGGAAATGCATTGTATTCTTTTCTCAAAGACCCACAAACCCAACAAAAGAAGATCTTTTTTCAAGAAAACCCCAGTGACGAAAAGCTTAGCCAAGCCTATGCAGAGTGCAGTGGATTTTTCTTCCCTTCGTTACACGAAGGCTTTGGCCTCCCTTTGCTTGAGGCAATGATCAACC
>JAIXRB010000053.1 GCA_027485405.1 Leptospiraceae bacterium
GGCATTCTAAGTTCTTTATCTACATTGATCGATTCACGTAAGAAAATGGAATAGTCGACCAAATAACCTGCTGACTGCGGACAGCCATCGATGGATAGAGAGTTCCAACCAGAAGGAGCAAAGGTGGTTCCATTCCAAATATGAGATAGTCCAAGCTCCAAGTTCAAATCCCATGGCAAAAAGTTTTCATCGAGCTTTTCCCAAACTGTATTGGAGTTACCATCAAATAGGTATCGAAGCTTTTCTGGGTTTACGTAGGCTTCTTTCCGAAAAGGGGGAAGTTTTGAATAGCCTTCTATTTTGGTTTCGGTGGAGAAAACGACAAATCCCAAGCCGAAACCCAGGGAGAGTATCCAAAAAACAGCAATGGCTATAGACTTTCGTTCCATTCTGATTGAATTATAAGTTGTCCTTTATTTCTCACCAGCTCTTTTTTCAATCTTGCGGTCTAATCTCCAATGAAAGTTGGAATCTTAGGCGGAACAGGTCTCATCGGCTCAAAATTTATCGATCTTTTGCTTTCCAAGGGTAATTCCGTGCGACTGTTTTCAAGGTCTGGAAAAGACCCAAAGAAAAGACCAACCAATGAAAATTTTGAAATAATCCAAGCCAATTTGCCTGAAACCAAGGATTTAGAAAACCTCGATGCTTTGGTTAACCTAGTGGGGGAGCCTATAGCGGGCATTCGATGGACAGACGAGAGGAAAAAACAAATTCGAATTTCACGCGTGGATTTTACCAGAGGTGTCGTGGCAAGATTGAGCTCTTGCAAAAATCCACCAACGGTCATGATACAAGGGTCTGCAGTTGGTTACTACGGAATGACTGACCAGGCTCACAATCCTTTCTCGGAGGAGCATTCTCCAGCACAGGACGATTTAGCTTTGATTTGCCAAGATTGGGAAAGCGAAGTCATTTCGCTCAGCGCGAAGAAAATACGAACAGTAATTCTACGGACTGGAATTGTTCTCTCAAAAGAAGGCGGAGCTTTAGAGAAAATGCTTTTACCTTTTCAAATGGGAGTGGGTGGGCCGATTGGCACTGGCGAACAAGGACTTAGCTGGATTCATGAAACAGACATGATTGAAGCAATGTATTTTCTGTTAGAGAATCCAAAACTAGAAGGGGCTTTCAATCTTGTTTCCCCAAGTCCGACGAGCAATCGTGAGTTTGCAAAAGCATTGGGAAGAGCATTGTTTCGCCCAGCTTTTTTACCCACACCTGTTTTTGCGATTCAGTCTCTTTTCGGAGAAGGGGCAAAAGTTGTCACGCATGGCCAGTATGTTTTGCCGAAGCGACTTTTGCAGGCAGATTACAAATTCAAGTATACTGATTTAGAAACCGCGATTCGGGATCTACTAAAACCTAACAAATCACAGACAAAACCCTAGTCTTTGCTTCCATTTTCCTTTTCACTTGCATTCTCTTCGGGTAAGATTTACTTTGGGAAAAACAGGAGAATTCGAATGAAAATGAAACACCTTCTTTTCCTCATCGCCTTTCTTACTTTTGGATTTTTTGCCGTAGCTTGTGGCGGAGACAAACCAAAAGAAGAAGCCCCAGCCGCAGAAGCACCAGCTCTGAGCCCGGAACTTACGAAAGGAGAAGAGTTATTTACTCAAAATTGCACTTCTTGCCACGGCGAGAAAGGAGCAGGCGACGGTCCAGCGGCGGCTAGCCTCAATCCAAAGCCAAGAAACTACAAAGCTCCAGCGGCAGAATGGAAAAACGGAAACTCTGTAGCCGGAATCACTAAAACCTTGAAAGAAGGAATCAAAGGTACTTCCATGGTTTCCTATTCTCATTTAGGTCCAGAAGGCATTGATGCCGTCGCCAAATACGTCGAGTATTTAACTAAAAACTAAAAACCCTGAAGGGGGGCAATCAAGCCCTCCTTTTCTATGATTCCAAAAGATTTCAAATGCCCAAAAGACCCTGATTGCCAAATCAAAACTGATTCCCCGAACGCAAAAAAAGTGGTCAAATACTCATTTTGGGGTATGGTTGCCATGGCATTAGTTGGTATTAGCGCTAAACCAGTTGAAGAATTCTATCGTTGCCAGGATTGTAAAAAGATTTTCTTTATTGCAGATAAGGAAGAAAGGAGAAAAGACAAGTAAATTTGATTGACCTTTGGTCAAAACAAGATTCTCTGGAAGGAAATGGCGGAAGATTGCAAGGTTTCGATCGAGTTTGAAAAAGGTGGAGTTCTTCCCATTGTGCATATTTCAGGAGAGATCACTTCTGAGGCAGAAGACGACATCAATCAGGTATACGATTCTATTCCAAATGACAAACGAACTAGGGTTCTGCTAAACTTTTCCGAAACATCCTATATCAATTCTGCTGGCATTGCCACTTTGATCAGCTTAATCACTCGTTCTTCCGAAAACCAAGGAAAAATCGAATTCGTCGGACTCAACAGCCATTTCCGAAAGGTAATGGACATAGTAGGATTGACTGATTTCGTTCTCATCCACGACAATCTTCAAACCGCACTTTCAACAACTTAATTTTTTTCTCGAAGACTCTCTTCCCCTCTACAATATGGGGTAATCAGAAGGGGCAAAAACCAAATGGACAATGTTGAGATCAGCTTTAAAGGAAAAACATACCAGTTTCCAACCGTCGTAGGAACCGATGGAAAAGTCGGAATCGACATTGGAGATTTTTACAAAAAAACGGGGCTTGTTACCTTAGATCCGGGACTTTTCAACACAGCACTTGGTCTTTCAAAAGTCTCTCGCCGAGATCCTGAAAATGGGGTCTTAACCTATCGAGGCTATTCTTTAGAAGACCTGGCTTTCGAATCCACATTTGTAGAAACAGCTTTTTTGCTGATCTATGGTGATCTTCCAAACCATAAAGAACTTTCCGATTTTTCTAGCCGTCTATCAAAACATTCTATGATACATGAAGACATGTTAAATCTATTTGATGGTTTTCCTGGGGTAGCTCATCCTTTGGCAGTTCTTTCTGTAATGGTTACTTCACTTTCTAGTTACTACCAAGAAGACTATGAGGAAAAACTAGAGTTAGGTGTTGATTTGATCGCCCGATTGATTGCAAAAATCAGAACGATTGCCGCTTTCACTTACAAACATTCCATAGGCCAGCCTTTTGTATACCCGATGGATAAAAATCCTTATTGCACTAACTTTCTTTACATGATGCATACTGTCCCAGCCGCTGGACCTTACGAAGTTTCCGAGGCTTTTGATCGAATTTTGAATCAATTTTGGATTTTACATGCTGATCATGAACAAAACGTATCAAATACTGCAGTTCAGTTAGTTGGTTCTACCCAGGCAAATCTCTTTGCCTCGATTTCATCGGCAATTATGGCTCAATGGGGTGCACGTGAAGGCGGCAGGCCTATGGCGGCAGTTTCTCTGATCGAAGATATCATCAAAACAAAAACACCTGTCAAAGACTACTTTGAAAGATTTAAGTCCGGGCAAGCAAAAATGCATTCAAATGGATTCGGACAAAAAGCATACGATGTTGTAAGTCCCCGAGCCAAAGTAGCTAGAAAAATCTTCCTGGATTTTTACAAAAATAGAAAACTTACTCCCTTTGAAGACGTAGCTCACCAAATCGATTCATTGGTGTGGGAAGACTCTTTTTTCATAGAAAAGCTTTTGTATCCGAACTTGGAGTTTTACTCTGGGGTAGTCTTTCACACTTTAGGCATTCCCAAGTCCATGTTTAGTGTAATGCAAACCATTGGAAGGTTGCCTGGCTGGCTAGCCCACTGGAAAGAGCAAAGAAAGAAAGGTGACTTTAGTAAGTTTCGACCAAAGCAGATCTATGTGGGAGAACTGCAGAGAAAGTACATCCCAGTCCAGAACAGGCTGTAACAAAAAGAGGTAAGGGGGCATTTCACCAATCCCCCGAAGAACCACCCCCACCTGAATCGCCACCTCCACCACCCCAACTAGAATCTCCTCCAGACCAAGAGTCGCCACTGCCGCCTCCCCAGGAACCTCCCCCAAAACCACCACCCCAGCCACCCATATAGCCCGAGTCAGTGTAACTAGAAGTTGAAGGACTGCTAGACTTCCAAAAAGAAGCCAGGACAAATGTGATAGCTTGCAAAATAAGTGAAATGGCTAGCGAAATCCCAAAAGAGAAGAAAGCCGAAAAAACTCCTATAAACATGAACAAACTAATAGAGATTAGAATCAACCTAATGAGACTATCAAACCGTTTGGCTAAAAAAACTAAAACAAATCCTAAAATAGTTCCAACAAACAAATCATAAAAACTTAATTTCTTCTTTTTCCTTTTCGTTGTGACGGTATCCGTATTGGATGGGGCGTAGCTACCATCAATATTTTTTAAAATGGATTGAATTCCTAGAATCACTCCTTTGTCATAATTTCCAGTTTTGAATTCGGGGCGGATCACCTGTTTTATAATTCTATTGCAAATAACATCAGGTAGGAACCCTTCCAAGCCCCTTCCCACTTCAATTCTCATTTTTCTTTCATTAGGTGCGATTAAAAACAGAATTCCGTTGGATTTGTCCTTTTGACCCAGTTTCCACTCATCAAAAACTTGGATTGCCAC
>JAIXRB010000164.1 GCA_027485405.1 Leptospiraceae bacterium
AAAATTTTTTGCCGAACATCCTTTTTCATTGGATCTGGATTTAACCGAAAAAAAAAGCATAACCACATTGCTGAACGCGACTGTCACAAAACAGGGATTTACTGGATTTTGCAAAAGACTTTTACTGGAATCCGGCTCTGAACCTTTGCAACTACAAAGCAAAGTTCAAAAAATTGGAAAACTGAGAGCATTGGGGATTTACCTTAGATTGCTGACTCCGGAAGGAATCAAAGGGTATTGGGATCTACCTGAATTAAAAGAGACAAAAGCCATGCCGGGCTGGAGATCTATTCAATGGATTTTTCCTGCACTTGGAATCATTACACCTATTTGGTGCTTGGTTTCCCTTGTTTTTGGCTTACCTTTTGTTTCCCTGCTTCTCATGTCAAACTTGCTTTTATACTTGGCAAATATTAAGAATTTTGCACCTTACTGGAAAAACATTCAGAAATCGGAAGAACTTCTGCTTGGATTGGAACGGGCATGGCTGTTTATCGAACCAAAAGAGAGATTTGGCAAAACAGCCGCTTTCCGAGAGTTAAAAAAACTCCACAGTTCTTCGGCGCTTTTAATCACACCACTTCCAAGACTTATCCTCAATGTTTTCTTTCTTTGGGATTTTTGGAAGGTAAAGGCTTGGAAAACTTGGGAGACAAGGTATTTTAATCTTTGGCAAAACTGGCATAAGGAATGGATTGAGCTAGAAGAGTCTCTCTCCTTTGCTTTGTTCGCTGTCGTTTTTCCTGAGTCTGTTTTTCCTGAATTCTCAGCAACGGACAAGTTTCAGGGGAAGAACCTGGCCCACCCAATTCTAAGAAAAGAAGATTGCATACGAAATGATCTGCCAATTGTCAAACCACCAGACTGCTTTGTGATTACCGGATCAAATATGAGCGGCAAAACAACGTATATGCGTTCCGTTGCCCTTTCATTTTTGATAGGTGGTAGTGGTGGAACAGTGCTCGCTGATTCGATGAAGTTTGGAAAGTTCAAGATTTTTACTATGATTCGCTCGCAAGACTCTTTAGAGAATGGGATCTCATACTTTTACTCAGAAGTGAAAAGAATAGGCGACATTTTCCGAGAGGTGAAAGAATCAAAAGTGACTTGTATCCTATTTTTGGATGAAATTTTAAAAGGAACAAATTCCAGGGAGCGAACCATTGCAACCCGCGAAATAATTAGAGTGTTTCAAGAATTGAATGCGATCATTTTTTTAACAACTCATGATATCAGTTTAACGGATATTCCTGGATGTAGAAACTTCCATTTCAATGAATCCACGAAAGAGAAAGAATTGTCCTTTGATTATATTTTAAAAGAAGGAATTTCGAGTTCAACCAATGCTTTAGAAATATTGAGGAAAGAAGGAATTCCCATTTCGGATTCTCTTTGAGATTGAGATGAAAATAATGCTTTGGTTGGGGGAACTACAAAGCTTAAATTCAGTTCTCTTTTTCCTTTGATTCTTTATCGCTAGAAAAGAGTCGACCCCAACTCTTTTTTACTCCATCTGTCACCCCATCCACTGCCTTATTCATATAATCGGAAAGAGCAGAACCTGCAATTCCTCCTACAGCAGTTCCCGCTGGTCCTGCCAGAAACAGAGTACCGGCGTAGACAGAACCCAACCAAATCGGATCAATAAATGGGTTGTTTTTATCGTATCTACCTCTGTATAAAATTGGCAATTTCAATGCTTTACCAGCTAATCCAGGCATTGCGATGGTAAATTGCATATCAATTCTTTTGTCGAGTCCAATCTGTCCTTTACCATCAATTGTAAAGCCATTTGCTTTTAAATCAAAAGAGGAAACTTTAATCACTTCTTTTTCATAGAATACCCCTAGATCCAGGGTTTTGTAAGGTGTGGATCGGTTTAAATCTATTCCTTTTAACGTGATCAAGGAACCGATTGAAGAAACTGGTTTGAGTATATTGGTATACTTCAACAATTCACCGTCTCGGGCGATGAGTTTTGTATTTAAACTTAAGTTTTGAGTAAACTGCTCCAGTTTGCTTCCATTGACTTCTAAATCAAAATCGCCATCAATGTTTCCTGTGATCACTTCTTCTTTATATTGATTGACTAAAAAGTCATTGATATCAATTCCTTGCAATTTGCCAGTGATCAACAATTTGCCGAGATTTCCGTAAGTATAGTTCCCTCTAGCTCTTAAGTTTCCGCCGAACAACTTAAAATCCAATTTTTCCATTGTCACCAGATGGTAGCGATAGTTTACTTCTAAGTCGGCTTGATCAATCTCAAGATTTTTATATTTTGCTTTACTGATGTAAAAATTTAGTTTTACAAGCATTCTCTGGTGATAACGTGTAGATGGGATGTTTCTAACTAAGATTGATCTTTCTAGATCTACATCGATCCACAAATAAGTAAGATTTAATATGGAATCCACATCCATATAATCTGCCCTTGCCTCAAAATATATAATAGGTTTTTCGGTAAAGGTTACATAGCCAGAACCATAGAGTTTTGTAACTCCGTCCCAACTGGCACGAATCTCATCGAAACCCAACTTTGATTGTTTTAGTGAATAGTAAATCCGCGTACTAATATTCACATCTGCAAAAGGAGCTTGTCCCTGAAAAGCAACATTCTTAATATTTATCTTTCGAATGTCGATGAAGAAGCTGTCATCGTCTCGCTTTCCAAAAGGGATAAAACCAGAAATCTTACCCTTTCTAAAATCAGTTCCTTTGAAAATAACTAAGATATCTTGGAGAAGATAGCCATCAAAATTAGTTAAAGTCAGATCTCCATCAAAGTGCAGGGATTCGTAGGTAATTAAATCTTCTGTGAATTGAAACTCGGAATTTAAGCGAATAGGTTCTCCATTTGCCTTTCCGAAAAGCATGATAGCGATTTTACGTTCTTTTTCTTCTATATCACAATTCAATTCATGTAAATATAGATCTACATTTCGAGAATACAAATCGTCTTTCCAACGAATCGTAAAATTTTTGATTTCGATTCGACTGGGAGTCAAACCAAAGATTTGTGAAAAATAAAGGTCACCAAACTCAGAATCGTTGACTGGGGCTGGAACAGTTTTTGCGGAAGGTATGGGTTTTATGGAATTACTGGGAATTTGCGAAAAATCGAAGGATTCATCCTTGTTTCTAGTAAACTCTAATTCGCCAGTATGGAGAATGACTTTTCGGATTTCCAAAGGTTCCCCAAAAAGTACATTATAATAAATATCTACATAAGCTTTTTGAATAAATAGAACTTCATTTTTGGATTTCTGCACAGAGACCTTAGTCAAAGAGATTCCAGGAAATGGGAAAAAATGAGGTTCATAGTTCTGGAAATTGAAAGTCAATCCAGATTGCTTTTCTAACTCTTCTAAAATTTTGTTCTTATAAAAATCCGGGTCATTGACCAAGGGATAGAGCAGAAAAAAAAGAGCACATGAAAAGACGAAAACAAAAGTCAAAAAAATTTGTCCCAGAAAGGCACGTACAATGGAAAGAAATTTAAATAAAATTCTCATACTCTATTGATTCAGAAAATGACAACTAAACTGATGCTCTTGGACACTGACCGAATTTGGAAATTCCATTTCACAAACCTCTTGTTTTTTGGGACAACGCGTATGAAAGTAGCATCCTTTCGGTTTGTTTAAGCTACTTGGAATTTCTCCTTTGATTACTTCTTTTTTAATTTTCCGAGTTTCAATTTGAAACCCAGAAGAAAACAAAGCTTGTGTATACGGGTGTTTCGGAGAATTGAGAATTGAGGATTTACTTCCATTTTCTACAATTTTCCCAAGGTACATAACCGCGATTTGATCTGAAACATACTTAACCAAATTGAGATCATGCGAAATAAACAAATAGGATAGATTTCGTTTTTCTTTTAAGTCCAAAAGAGTATTGATCACTTGTGCTTGTGTGGAGACATCCAATGCAGATGTCGCTTCATCACAGATCAGTAAATCTGGATTGAGAACTAGTGCTCTGGCAATAGCGATTCTTTGCCTCTGGCCTCCCGAAAATTCATGTGGGTAACGGCTGAGAATTTCAGGGGATAGGTTTACTGCATCTAAAACTTCTTTAATTTTGTTTAGCTTTTCCGCCTTACTTTGGCCTGGCTCATGAATGTCCAAGCCTTCTCGAATGATTTGTTCGATAGTAAACCTGGGATTCAAAGAACCGTAAGGGTCTTGAAAAACCACCTGGATTTTTTTTCTAAAAGGGAGTCTTTTCTTTCCCGTCAAATTCTGGATAGGGGAGTCTTCATATAAAATTTCTCCGGATTCAATGGGAACCAAACCTAAGATTGCCCTTCCTAACGTTGATTTGCCGCAACCAGACTCGCCGACCAGTCCTACAATTTCTCCTTTGCCTATGGATAAGTTTGCGCCCTCTACGGCACGATTGAGGGTTTTTTCCAAAGAAAGAAACTTGGAACTGCTGTAAGTTACACTTACATTTTTAATTTTAAGCATGAGCTTTATCCAAGGCAAAGCACTCAGCAGAATGAGTCTTTGAGAGTTCGGTCGATTTGGGTTTAGAATCTTTGCATTTAGAAAGTCGTTCCGAACAACGATCTTGGAAGTGACAACCCACTGGGTAGTCTTTTGGAAGTGGGACTCTACCTTCGATGGCTCCTAGCCTAACTTTGGAGCTGTTGTTTTTGGGATAGGCTTGGATCAATGCCTTAGTATAAGGATGGGAGGGGTTGTCTAGAATCTCGTCAACAGTTCCCACTTCGACGAGTTTTCCCGCATACATAATTCCAATACGATTGGCGAGGTAAGAAACCAAGCCAATATCATGCGAAATAAACAAAACACTTAAATTTCGGGACTTTTTTAGATCCAATATAAGTTCGATCAGTTGCAATTGAATTGTCACATCTATTGCAGATGTAGGTTCATCAGCAATAAGTAGCTTAGGATCAGTCATCAGTGCCATAGCAATGCTCGCTCGCTGTAGCATACCGCCAGATAGTTGGTTTGGGTATTGCTCGAGTCTTAGCTCAGGGTCTGAAATGCCCACAGTCTCCAGTAGGTATTTTGCTTTCTTTAAAGCCTCTGCCTCAGTTCCGAGTGAATGATACAAATAACTTTCTGTTAATTGATAGCCCAGTTTTTGCAAAGGATCAAAGGAACTGAAAGGCTCCTGAAAAACATACGCGATCTCTTTGCCTCTTACTCTTTGCAATTCGCTCATTTGAAGGGAAGCTAGGTCTTTGCCTCCAAACAGAATGTTTCCCGTTTTAAAGCGAGCAAGATTGCTTGGTAATAGGCGAGTCAAGGCTAGTGCTGTCATTGACTTACCGCAACCGGACTCTAAAAACAAAAAAAAAATCTCCCCTGGTTGGATGCCGAAGCTGAGGTTCTGTAAAATGTTTAAATTGCCCTCTTCCGTTATAAAATCAATAGAAAGGTCTTTGACCTCTAGAGTAAAGTTAGTATCCATCAATGAAACAGCCATTATAGATATTCTACCTTTTCTTTGGGATCAAAGGCATCCCGTAGCCCTTCTCCGACAAAGGCGGAGAGAAGAATGGTCAAAAACAAAGCAAAGGAAGGGAAAAAGATCAACCACCAAGCGGTCAAACGCTCACGTCCTTGTCCGATCAATTCGCCCCAAGAAGGATTGGGAGCAGGGATTCCATAACCCAAAAAGTCCAAAGCGCTTAACACAGAAATAGCGGAAATTAAGATAAAAGGAAGAAACGTGATCAGTGGGGTTAAGGCATTGGGCAACAAATGGCGCAAAATGATATTGGTTGAAGAAGCACCCATAGTTCTCGCAGAATCTACAAATGGCAAGGCTCTCAAGCGCAAGAATTCGCCTCGCATATAGTAGCTGAGACCTATCCAACTCAAGAAACCATAGGTCACAAGAAGGATCAAAAATCCCCTTCCAAAAAAGGATCCCATAATCAAAATCAAATACAAAAAGGGAATTGCCGAAAGAATCTCAATTAATCTCTGCAAAACCAAATCCAAACTTCCGCCAAAGTAACCTTGTATGCCACCAACAATCGAAGCAATCAACACCTCAGTTAAAACCAATAGTAGGCTAAATGTCATAGCGAGACGGTATCCGTAAACGATTCGGGTAAAGACATCTCTCCCTCGATCGTCTGTGCCAAACCAATGATTTTTAGTAGGAGCAGAAGGAGGATTGGACCCTGGCTCCAAACTCTCTAAGTTGTCTTCGTTGACTCCAAAGGGAATCGGAGGAAAAAGCATCCAATTCCCAGGACTTTGAAAGCCCTCTCTTTCTTTTAAGATTCGCTTATAGTTGGGTTCCGTTTCATACTGACCACCAAACGTCTTATCGGCGTAAAAGAAAAAAACGGGGGAATAGAGCGAACCTTCCCATTTGACTAAGAGAGGTTTGTTGTTTAACAACAAGGGAGAGAAAAGCGAAATGACATACGTCCAGAGTATCAAATGAAACGACAAGTAGGCTCTTCTGTTTTTTTGAAATTTTTTGAGCTTTCTTTGGATGGCTGGATTCAAAATCATACTATTCAAAATTGATCCGAGGATCTATAAACACATAACACAAATCAGATACTATTTTCCCAACCAAACCCAAAAAGCTTTGCGCAAGCAAAAGCCCCATCATAAGTTCGGTATCTCTTTCCCTCACTGCTTCAAAACTAAGTAAGCCCATTCCATCTATATTAAACACCAATTCAATAAACAAAGACCCAGAAAAAATTAAGGTAAGATTGCTACCAAATCCAGTGGCAATAGGAATCAATGAATTCCGAAACGCATGTTTCTGGATTGCTTCTTGGAAAGAAAGCCCTTTGGAAATTGCTGTTCGAACGTATTCTTTTGCCAATTGATCCAAAAGGCTGTTTTTCATAAGTAAGGTCAAAACGGCAAACGAACCAATTACGTAGCAAATCACAGGCAAAAACATATGCGAAATCCGATCTGAGATCTTTTCCCAAAAACCTAACTCTTCGTAATAATCAGAAATCTCATGCCCAAG
>JAIXRB010000048.1 GCA_027485405.1 Leptospiraceae bacterium
AGAAATGCAAAGGATGTTACAGAAAGTCTCGAAAACTTGAAAGCCGCCGCAAAAGAAGGGAAGAACCTTATGCCCTACTCCATTGCTTGTGCCAAAGCACTTGTGACTACTGGCGAATGGGCGGACGCACTGCGTGAAATCTATGGAGAATACAGTCCACCTACGGGAGTAGAAGGACAAAGACTCTTTTTGTCAGATGACAAAGTGGCAACAGTTCGATCCAAAGTAGAAGCATTTTTGAAGCAAAAAGGACACAGGCCTAAGATGGTTGTCGGTAAACCAGGTTTAGATGGACATTCTAATGGTGCTGAAATGATTGCTGTATCTGCAAAGCATAGTGGATTTGATGTGATTTACTCAGGGATCAGGCTTTCACCCGAAGAGATTGTACAATCGGCAGTCGAAGAAAATGCAGACGTGATAGGACTTTCCATTCTTTCAGGTTCTCATAAAGAAATTACGGCTCAGATTTTCTCTGAATTGGAACACTACAAAGCCAAAATCCCAGTGATCATTGGCGGTATCATTCCAGATTCTGATTTTGATGAGTTAAAAAAAATGGGCATTCAAGAGATCTTTACTCCTAAGGACTATGACCTAATGGGCATTATGAATAAGATCATTGATATGATCCAAAGAGAAGCTATTTCCGTTTGAACGCTCGCATCTTAGTGGTTGAGGACAATAATTCAATCCGAAAAGGGATTGTGCGTATTTTATCCCAAAAAGGCGGATTTGATGTTGAAGAAGCACAGGATGGGGCCATTGGTGTAGAAAAAATCAGATCGTTTAAGCCTCACCTGGTTTTGTTAGATGTTGTGATGCCCGTAATGGATGGTTTTGAAGTCTTGCAAATAGTTAGAAAGGAATTCTCTAGTATGGAACTTCCTATAATCTTAGTTACAGCTATGCAAGATTCAGAAGACATCGTGAAAGGTTTTGAGCTGGGGGCAAATGATTATTTACCTAAGGCTTTTAATCAAGCGGAACTATTTGCACGAGTATATAATTTTTTGCAAATGAGAGACTATCATCTTCAATTGAAAGAAAGAAATCTCATAATGGAAAGAGACTTAGATATCTCTCGACTAATCCAAGAAAAGTTGCTCCCTGAGAAAAATCCGTCCATTCCTGGGTTTCAGATCCAAAGTCTTTATGTGCCTATGGACAAAATCGGAGGCGACTACTATGACTTCTTTCCAGGGAAAGATTCTTTAGATATTTTCATAGCTGATGTTTCGGGGCATGGAGTTCCAGGAGCCTTTATTGCTTCTGTTCTGAAAATGACATCACATTATTTGCATGATTCGGAGGGTAGTTTAAACAACCTAATGACTCGGATGGACCGAGCTGTTTTTGAACGAGGAGCCTTGGGAATGTTTGCTACTGCCTTTCTGGTTCGAATTTTCTTTGGGGAGGGAAAAATTCAGTACTGCAATGCGGGACATTGTCCCCTACTGATTCATAGACGATCTACTTCCGAATTCATAGAACTTGTTACACCTGGAGCACCCTTAGGCATCAATTTTGATTTAAAGAAAGGGGTGGCTTTTAAGGTAGGAGAGTTTCATTTAAAACCTCAAGATCGCTTAATTTTATATACCGATGGTATTATAGAAACTACTAATAAGAATTTTGAACCTTTTGAGGAATTCGGATGGAAAGCATTCTTGAATGAAGTTTCCAAAGATCCTCTTCAGTCGCTTTCCAAAAGTTTAATCACAAAACTAAAGTCTTACTCTGAAAAGGAATTGTTTGAAGATGATCTAACCTGGGTTATCCTAGACTATGAAGGTTAATGCTTTTGGAGAGATTGGAAGAACTAGTTCAAGCAGCAAAATTTAGAGAAAAGTTTCCTATAGCAAAGATTATATCGTCAATTGAAAAGGAAAATAATTTCGATTTTAGAAAGTCACTTTTTGCTGAACTAAAAAACCAAGGTCTTTCGGAAGAGAGGGCTTTGACTATTGGGTTTACGGGGACTCCAGGTGCGGGTAAATCCTCTCTCCTAGGGGAATTTTGTAAGGAATTTTTAAAAGTTACATCAGCAGAAAAAAGTATGGCGATTGTTGCCATTGATCCTTCTTCCAATCTAAGTGGGGGATCCATTTTGGGTGATAGAACGCGTGTGATTTTACCGAGCCGAGAAAATAGAATCTACTTTCGGTCCCAACCTTCCCAGCTAGAGTTAGGAGGACTAAATCCTTACACCTACCCGGTCATTCGGTTTTTACGACATATTTTTGATTATGTGTTTATTGAAACAGTTGGTATTGGACAAAACGAAATTTCCGTTTCTTTGATTTCGGACTTATCTATACTTGTTATGCAACCACTAGGTGGGGATCAAGTGCAGTTTATGAAAAGTGGAATCATGGAGATCCCTAACGCCTTTGTTATCAATAAATGCGACGAAGAAGCTCTGGCAAACTCCAGCTATCATATGCTACTTACAACTCTAGAATTTATTAGAGATATATTGCCAGGGACTTCAATCCCTCCTATTTTTAAGACATCCGTTCAAAAAAAATCCGGAATCCTTGAACTCTTAGATTTCATTCTCCATTTCAAAGGATTTCGTAACAAAAATGAAGAACGATTGAAACAAATCTATAAGTGGTTAGAGGCAGAATACGGAAGATTCGGAAAAAAAACGCTCCAAGGAGAATTGGAAAAGCTTCCGACTTCCGCATCTTTTGAAGTTTTGGAAGAGATTTGCCGAGCAAAAATCCAAGAAAAAATTTTAGGCGATTAGAAAAGACTGTATTTTGGCTTTTCAGAGAAAATTCTGACGAATGACTCTAAACAAATTTAGCGAGTGACCATGGAAAATTCAAAAATCAAATTATCGGGTTTTAATAATTTAACAAAAGTTTTAAGTTTTAATTTATATGATTTTTGCATCACTTTGAACGAAGATCAAAGGGTTCGTTATGTTAACTACATCCATGACAAATATTCTGCCCAAAAAATCACAGATATCTCCTGTGAAATAGTTCGAATGATAGAAGCACAGATCTTGTCTGTTTCTTCTCAAGACTACGATCCAGTAGGGGCTTCTTCCATGGTACTTATGTCCGATTTGAAAGGCGGGGGAACTCCTATCCCAAGTGCACAAGTCAGTATGCACTTAGACAAATCACATATAACAGTTCACACTTACCCAGATGCTTCAGACCCTGACGGCATTTGTTCGTTTAGAGTGGACATTGACATATCCACTTGTGGCGAGATTGTCCCTTTGGATGCCATCAACTATCTATTTGAAGCTTTTGAATGCGATGTTATATACATTGACTATATCGTTCGGGGTTATACTCGACTTGCGGATGGACGAAAGATTTACAATGACCATCAGTTCAACTCAATCCAGGAATTCATTAAACCTGAAATTAGAAACCGATACACTTATCTCGCTGATATCAATATGCCTCAAGATAATACTTGGCAAACAAAAATGATGATCAAGGAACTGGGCCCCGAGAGTTACCTCTTAAACCCAAAAGACGTTAGCCATCCCGATGTTCCTGCCAAGATGAAACTATTGCGAGAAGAAATGAAAGAAGTTTATCATATGATCCACTGAAAGGTGGACTAAGAATAAACTGCCTCTCTAACTTCGATTGAATCCATTTCTATGTCTGTGGCCAATTTCAAGTTTTGGTTCAATTGATTCCAGGAATTTCTAATTTCCAAACAAACGGTCGCTGAATCTTTTGGATTCCAAATTGGCTTACCAATTCTCAATGAAATGGGTTGATTTAAATTGTATGCGTGGATATAGATGGGGAGTATCGGAAGCTCATAGCGTTTCGCAAGAATGGCAACCCCTCCATGCAATTTCCGAGATTTTCTATATCCTCTAAAGTAAGTTCCCTCAGGGAAAATTCCGATCCCTAAGTTTCCTTTTTGCAACCTTTGTTTCAATTGGCGTAAAGTATCAACGTCTGATTCATTTCGGTTCAAAGGGATTAGGTCAAGGGATTCGACGATTCCTTTGATGAGTCTCTCTTTTCTTTTTGCCGAACCGCTCAATTCTTTTGAAGCCTTGGTTCTTTTCCCAGAATCGTAACTTGCTATAGCAGTTCCATGGATTCCAAACTGGAGCATGGCGCCTCTTGCAATAAAAGCATCATAGGGCATAGAAATCATTTTTAAAAACCAATTTCGAGGTTTAATGTGATTGCTAACTATAAAGAAAGATTTGCCTTCTAAAAGTCTGAAATTTTCCCCATTTATAATGGTTAACGGTTTAGAGCCGTAAATAAGCCTCATTGGTTTAACGATTGTCCACATCAAAAAGAGCCCGATGATTTTTCCCAAGAAATACATGAATTTTCTCCTAAGAAATTTGTGTTCAATTTTTAAGTTGGGTTGCATTCAGCCTGTTCCATTCTGTTCACATTTTAGTTACAATTTTGAAATACTCCTTTTTTCGCTGATCGCTCATTTCTCATCTTTGTCCCCACGTTGTCTCCCCTCCCCTACTCTGGATTCTTCCTATTGCATTGGATTTTTTTGTATTTATTCCCCTTTTTTTCTGCAATGAGACATAAAAACCTTGCCGATTGAAATCCTTTTTAGCCTATAGAATTGAATGAAAAGAGTTATTTCAGTAGCAAATATCAAAGGCGGAAGTGGCAAATCTACGACTGCGATTCATTTAGCTTTAGCTCTACGAAAGCATGGGAAAGTACTTGCCATAGACCTGGACTGCCAAGCAGACTTGACTGAGTTTTTTTTCCCAGGGCAAGAGCCCGAGTTCTTTGACGAAGCAAATTCGTACACCCTTCTTAGAGCTCAAACTTCCTTAAAAGAAACAGCTAGAGAAACAAATGGCATTCATGTTGTACCTGCTGTTCTCGAACTTTCTGAAATTTCATTTCAGGCAATGCGGAATATGAGTATTCTCCATAAATTAAAAAGCCTCTTGGAAAAATCATCTTTTGATTACGTAGTGATTGATACGCCTGGTAGTTTTGCAACGGAAATGACTATCTCATTTTTAGCGGCGGATACAGTTCTTATTCCGGTCACTCCAATCCCATGGAGCATTCGAGCAGTAAGCTTGGTTTTTAAAGGAATTGAAGATGTCCGTGAAACCGGTGCCGCAAAGATTAAGGACATTTTTGTTTTACCTACTGCATTTGGGAAGTCTCAGAAAGACACAAAGTTACTTGAAAAATTCAAAGAGATTAAGTGGCTAAGATTGCTTTCGGGTATCCCTAAGAATTCTTCAGTACAAGACCGAACGGGACAATCATTAGCTTTACAAGAAGGATCTGAGGGATTCGTAGCATTTGCAAAATTAGCACAGGAGTTGAAATGAAAAAAGAAACTGACCCACTAAGAATTCTAAACAGAGCAACACTTTTTGCGGAGAAAAAATCTCCGAGACTCATTTCGGCAAATATGAATGGCGAGATACAAGCAAGTGTTGAATCACTCTCAATAGATTTAATTGAAAGCAAAGGTAACCCCAGAAAGAGCTTCGATAAAGAAACGCTGTCAGAGCTGGCAGGCACTATGAAAGATGTTGGTTTACTTCAGCCAATTTTAGTTCGAGGTAAAGGGTCTAAATTCGAGCTGATTGCTGGCGAAAGAAGACTTAGGGCGGCAAAGATGCTAGGCTGGAAAACAATCCCAGCTATTGTGAAGTCTGTAGATGAACTGGATCCTGAAAAAATCAGCTCCGCAAAAATTTTAGAAAACTTACAAAGAGAGGATCTCAGCAAAGAAGAATTGTCACTTGCAGTAAGTGAATTAGCCAATTCTGGTTATTCTCAAGCTGAGATAGCAAAGACCTTAGGGAAGTCCAAACAATGGGTTTCCCAAAAAGTCCAGCATGCTGGACTTATAAAAGAATTTCCAAAAGCAAGTCAATTAGATTCTACAACGGCATCTAGAATCGTCTCGCAAGATAGAAAGTATTGGAGAGAGCTTGTAGAGGAAGCCATTTCTAAGCCAGGTTCAAGATCAAATGTAATTGAATCTATAAGTTCAAAGAAAGCTCAAAACAACAACTCAAAGAGCCTCGATTTAAATCTCGATTCTTTGAAAAAGAAGCTTACTAAAATAAACGAAAAGATTTCAGCTCTGCAGTTGGAAAAGAACGAGATTCAAGAGCAAATCAAGAAATTGAAGGCGAAGTAAAGACAAGAAATAGCCGGAATATCAATTAGGGAGTCCTAAACCTTTGTAAAGTGCCCGTATTGTAACCAAGTCCTTTAGCGTACTCAATGTACGCAGATTCTATACTTGAATCAATTGTATCAGTTCGAGAAAAGACCCATAGAAAGTTTGGGGTAGGGCCGCCAATCATAGCTGTTCGGTAGTTCTCTCGATCAATTCGCAAAATGATAAAGTCGCCAAAGAAAAAAGGGAAAGCAAAGCTTACTTTCAAAAGCCCTCGTTCACTGGAGGGAACAAGAGCCGTACCGTCAAGTGCTATGCGATCTCCCGAAGGATTGATTCCTTCGTTTTGTACTCCAATGCTCCCATCTGGTCTTGGTGTGTAGGTTGCCATTACGTTAGAAAGACCTGCTTGGAAACCCGTATTGATTCTTTGCATCTCTCTCCAAGATCCAGCAAAACGGCTTAAATCTACATTTTTCTCGGCATACTGGTCAAAGGGAGAAGTGGAAAAGTAGCCAATTGCTCCGATTTCTAATGCAGGTCGTAAATTATCTAGAACTGTCGGATTGTCTTTGGTCTGGCAATTGCAAATAGCGAAGATGAAAATCAGCCGCACCGTGAAAAAAGGAATTCTCGCCATAATCATAGAATTTAGACTTAAAAATACTATGCGAAAGGGTCTAGTCGGAAGGTTTTTTCTCAATTTACTTTTCCTGTTACTTTTGCTAGACTGTTCGCCCCCTCAAGAGAAACCAATTGTTCAAAGAAAGGAAGAACCAAAGCGAATGCGAAGTTCTACTTGGTCTGCCGATATTCAGGCGATGGTAAAGTATGCTCATTTATATGATGAACTTCACCCATTCATTTATCAATTAGAAGGTGGAAGAAAGAACACAGGCGGTTTAAAAGCAGTTTGGAAACCCAAAGAAATAGAAGAAAATGTTCGTAAAATTCGGGAAAAGTCACCAAAGACTCTTCTGATCCCCACCATATTTCGTTGGGAGAACGGATCAGAATACATTATGGAAGCAATCGGAGCCAAGGATCCATCTGGCGAAATTAGAACAAAGCATATAACAGCTATTTTACAGGAAATCGAGAAATACAATTGGGATGGAATTGATATAGATTACGAAGGTATGGGATGCGACAGAAAAGAGGCATTTGAAGAGTTCTTAACCTTGCTTAAGGCTGAGCTGGTCAAAAAAGGAAAAATACTCAGCGTAGCAATTCATCCGAAAACGCTTGGGAAAGAACCCTTTGAGTTAAAATGCGAAGGTCTCAAAAACAACTTTCTTGTGGATTATCATGAATCCTACAAAGGGCAGTGGACACATGATTATGAGTTTTTAGGAAAAACAGCCGACAAGGTAAAAATTATGGCATATGAGTTGTATCCGAGAGGGCCTGGTTTTCCAGGTCCAGGTCCTCAGGCACCCTTGGACTGGATTGAGAACATTCTGGACTATGCAATAGCAAGAATCCCAAAGGATAAATTGTATATGGCTATACCAACCTATGGCTACGATTGGCCGTTAAATTGTGAGGGCGAAACAAAAGCTGTTTACTACACATATTCCAGAAGAATCATGCGAGACAAGAATCCCCAGAAAAAGCAAACTACGAATATGCAAGCAGTGGCGAGCAGCTATCCTAGAAGTTCCAAAACCTGGCCACAACTCGATCCTTATATGTATCGCCATGTCGGTAAAACTTACGAAGATCCTAGCCTTTGGTATAGCGAAGATGGTTGTGATCATGTAGCTTTTTATATGAATAAATCGTCTTTTTCTACTAAGTACCAAGCATTAAAGAAAAGAGACATTGCAGGTTTCTCTTTCTGGCAATTGGTTCGAGACAACGATCCAGACATTCATGTTTTTTTAGAAGAGGAGATACGGACGAGTAGGGCAGGGGAGTGAGATGGGCGATAGAAACAAAGTAATTGAAAAAGCAGTTTTAAAGAATGCGCCCAAGGAATGGGGGAAGGTCAATATTTCCTTTCCAGAATTAAAAGACCTAGAGAAAAAGATTAGCACTTTTGGTGAAACAAAACTCTATCTCGGCAGTTGTCTTACCATGGAACACGAAGTCTGTTTCTTTGTAAGTTCAGAGTCTGGTCATTTTGAAAAAGAAGATTTCATCAACAATCTGTTTAAGACTTTCTTTATATCACCAAATCCAAACGATCCAGAACATCGTCTTCAATCTACAGAAGTCAAAACTATCCAAAAAATCTACCCGACTGACTTTGATTTTGAACTCTCATGGCTTTTGGAAAATTCCACTTTTATCCAAATTGACATCAAAGGAAAAGAAGCCTATTTACTAGTGAGAAACTCTGTCTTTGACTCTCTGGACGGAAAAGTGATTATACCTTTTTTAGAGTCGGCAAACCCAATCAATTCTTTGGCGATTCAAAAAATCAAGTCCAACTCTATTCCCACTGCAAGTAACTTTGTGGTTGGTGATTTGTTGACACTACCGCATATGCAATATCGCAATTACGCGGTTCAAACTGTATTTCTTGAAATTCTGTATTCAGAAGCTGTGAACCTTCGAAATCGTTTGGGGTTTATTCTTTCTTCAAAAATCAACATCAATGGCAAACAAGAAGAAATCTTTTTGTTCATTCAAGTAAAAGAAGAAAAAGATGTTCAAAGGTTTCAGTCCAGCATGCTGGATATTTTCTCAGAAGAGATCAAAAAACTCTCAGACTGGAATGAAGTGCGTTTTTCAGAGACTCATTGGGAGGTTAGTTCATTTTCTATTGCCGACATGGCTAAACTCACTGGAAAGAAAATGGGGATTCTCAGGTTTGATCTCTTTGTCGCCTACGCTAGTTTTGCCGCTTACTTTTTCTTAGCTCCAAGTTTGATTGATTCAATTAGAAACGAAATTCTAACAGAAGATGAAAATATAAATTTAGATTCAGGTTCTGTTTTTAGTAAGTTGTATTCAATCAACACTGCACTTGCGCACAAGAAATTTAGGCAAATGAGTACGTTTGCTCATCCTTTGGAGGTCAATGCCGAAAAGCCTCAGTGGGAAAACATCTTAGTTTTGGCATCTTTTATAAATGAGCTAGACTTTAATGATAAGCGAATTCTGATTCAAAACTTTATATCACAAAACCATTCTGTAGATTCTATGCACGAATTCTTTTTTTTCAACGATCCAGCCCTAGCTAATGCTACGATTAAGTTCAAGAAAGAACCACGATTCCAGGAAGCAGAATTTTTCAAATACTTGCCTGAGAATTTCAAAAAGGACTGGAGAGATAAGAAAATCAAAATTGCTGAAGACGAGATGAATTTAAAAAACATTCAAGTCTTTCATGATATTGCCGCGGCAATCAAAGGTGACAAAATTGCTTTGTCCGATAGGGGTCGATTTCTATTCTATTCAGGTTTTTATGATCTAGTTTTACGAGACACAGCGGAAGAATACAAAGGAATGATGTCCTTTGCTGAAAGTAAAAAAATCTTAGAAGGGTTTCCAAAAAAGTTTGTGAATGACTTTATTGCTGGATTTAACAACAAAGAATTGCTGTATTCTTTCTTATTTGAAAAAGAATGTGTTCCTTTCTTCCAAGAGTATGTTAGTAAGAACAGAAAGCAAGAGTTAGCCGATGATTTTCGGTTCTTTGAGCGTGGTTTCATTAAAAAACAGATCGACTTTAGTGATTTGCTTACTCCCAAAAAAGCCGTTGTGGAAAAAATCAAAACTCTCCAAGCTGAGTTTGTTTAAAAGTCAGAAAAAGCAAGAAACTTAGATTTTACACCCAACGAAAAATCGCTCTCCCCAAAGTGATGGCGACAATACCGATGGCAATCAAGAGACCTGCTGGTAGCAAAATATCGGAAATTCCAAATCCTTCTAGAAAGAGTGAGCGCAGTCCATCTGCTAGAATTGTGAGTGGTAGGGCTTTTAGAACTGGCTGAATCCAATCAGGAAACCCTTGGTTTGAGAAAAAAATTCCAGAGCAAAGCATCATCGGAAAAGTGACAGCGTTGATCAGTCCATATCCGATTTGGTTTTTTGCTGTTCTGGATCCGACTAAAATACCAATCCCTCCGAAGCAAAACAGTCCTGAGAGTAACAAAATTACAAAACCCAACCAACTCCCAGTAAACTCTACTTGGAAAACCAAACTTGAAAAAAGAATCAAAAACCCGGATTCCAAAAACACATTGAGCCCTCGCACTAAATAAAAGGAAAGAAAGAACGATAACTTAGAAAATGGAGTGGCATAGTAGAGAACCAAAAGTTTTTTAGTGCGCATCTCGACTAAGTTTGAACCGATTCCCCAAAGGCAAGCGTTTAATAGACCGAATGCGATCATTCCAGGAATCAAGAAATCAATATATCGCGAACCTGGAGTTTTTATGTTTTCGACTTTTACTTTAGGATTAGGAACATCTTTCTTTAAAATCTCCGCTTCTAGGAGGGTTGCGGCAAGTCTTGCTTCCGAATTTGCTTTATCTAAGGAAAGTAGAACTGTTCCGTCTGATTTTTCTTCGGCGACAATTAAAACCTGACCGCGCTTGAGAAGGGTAGGGACTTCTCTTGGATCCACTTTTTTCCAGATGATACTTTCTGAGACGGGAGGCTGATTAGAACTGATCCATGCCGCATTGACTTGGACCGGTTTTTCCGAGCCGAAGGCTAAACCCAAAGCACCAGAAATGATCAGAGGAAAAATATATGCCCAAAACAAAATCGCAGGTTCTCTGTATGTTTCGTTTAATAAGAATTTGATAAATAGAAACAAGGATTTCATACAGCTTCCTCCAAACTAGAACCCGTAAGCGAAAGAAAAAGTTCTTCGAGGGAGTTCTTTCCTGCTTCTCGGACCAGATCCTTTAGCTTGCCATCTCGGTATACTTTGCCCTTGTATAGAAAAATCAGTCTTTCGCAGAGCGCCTCTGCTTCTTCCATATAATGCGTCGTTAAAACTAAAGTCATATTCGAATTTCTTAAACTCAAAAGCAATTCCCAGATCTCTCGTCTAGATTTGGGATCGAGTCCAGTGGTTGGCTCGTCAAGGAACAAGAGTTCTGGTTTGTGGAGCAGAGCAATACCAATCGCTAGACGTTGCTTTTGTCCTCCTGATAAGTTCATAATATATGTTTTGCGCTTTTCAATCAATTGAACGTTTTCTAGAACCTCTTCTGCCCGAGAACGCGGAAGATGAAAGAAAGTTGCAAAGAGTTCTAAGGTCTCCCAAACAGTTGCTCTTTCAGGAAATCTAGTTTCTTGGAAGGTAAGACCTATGGATTTTCGTAAAGACTCTTCTCCTTCTTTCCATTCCCTTCCCAGGATGCGAATTTCGCCGCTAGAGGGAGGTCGAATCCCTTCGCAAATCTCGAGAAAGGTGGTTTTACCAGCCCCATTGGGACCAAGAAGTGTAACAAACTCACCTCGCTCGATTGATAGGGAAAGATTGTCCAATGCCTTAAAATCGTCATAAACCTTGGATACCTGAATTGCCTCAATGGCAAACTTTGCAGGACTGGTTAGCATAAATTGACACCTCTAGTCAGGATTCTCACTTTACTCTTAAATCTAAAACCCAAGCCTGTCATCATGAGTGCAGAACTGGAAAAAAAAGACTTCGAATTACATTCTTTGCGAAACCTTCTAGGTCTGCAAGACAGTGAATTTTCCTTCTTGGAGAAATTGAAAGCCGAGGAATTGAATCTTTTAAAATCGCAAATATTACAATCCGTCCAGTCTAGCCAGAAAGAGATTTTCACTACGATGGCGAAAGTAAGCCACTACATGCCCAATTTTTTGAATGCAAAAGTTTCTCAAGATATTTTAGGTCCAATTATTACGGCAAACTTATCTTATTACTTACCCGCCAAAGAGGCGATAGGAATTGCTACACATTTTTCCATTTCTTTTTTCTCTGATGTCATTGAACACCTTATCCCTGAAAAGATAAGCGAAATGATAGCCCTCACTCCTATCGATATAATGAAGCGGGCAGTGTTTGAATTGATCAAAAGAAAGAATTTTTTCGTGATTGGATCTCTAATGGACTACACTCCCATAGGCTCCGTTGATAAAATTGCTCGGGCAATTGACGACCCTGAGCACTTGATTCATATTACGTACAATTGCCAAGATAAGGGGAGGGTTTTGAAATTATTTCAAGAATTTGGTGAAAAGCGAATTTATGATGTCATCAAAGCGGGACTTTCTGACACTCTTTATTCTGAAATCAAAACCATTTACGAACATGCTGAAGACGATTTGCGGGAATTTACTAGAAAGACAATTGAAAACCGTGAGCCAACTTTGCTTTCTAAGTATGAAACAATTCTTTCCTAAAACCGAATGAAGCCTCTCGATTCTGAAAAACTAAAGGAACTTTTTGACCTACTCCGCGAAATTGCAGACGATGGTGCGAAGTTTGCTAGCTTATCAGAAAAAGAGCGGATTGAGCTTTTGCAACTTACAGGAAAAATCTCACGGCCTTCGAAGACTGAGATTTTGGCCCGAAACAAATCTGTTCGAAAATACAAAGAAAAGTTAAAAGAAGAACACGACCGTAACCTAAGGAAGGGCACCGGCATTCGAGAAGCTCGAGAAACTACCGTTTTTCAGGCACCCTCTTTAAAAGAACTTCCTCCTTCGGAAGAATGGATAGGTGAACTTACAAGTCCACGACCTTGCTACATTTGCAAAACAGAATATTCTAAAATTCACTTTTTTTATGATGCCATGTGCCCGGAATGCTCTCGCCTCAACTACCAAAAACGATTCCAAACAGTCGATTTATCTGGGAAAACAGCACTTATCACTGGTTCTAGGCTTAAGATAGGCTACCAAGCCACACTGATGCTTCTTCGGGCGGGAGCGAAGGTCATTGCCACGACTCGGTTCCCGATGGATTCAGCTCTACGTTTTGCTAAGGAAACTGACTTTTCTGCATGGAAAGATCGGCTCCAGATTTTTGGATTGGACCTTCGACATATACCTAGTGTTGAGATCTTTTGCAACTATATCCTGACTAAGGAACCAAGGCTTGATTTTATCTTGAACAATGCCGCTCAAACTGTAAGGCGACCTCCAGGATTCTATGCCCATTTAATGGCAGAGGAAATGATACCGATTGAAGAAAGGTCAAACTCAATAAAAAGTCTACTTTCCTCTTATCAAGATTGTCTCAAGTTATTGCCTTCCTATTCTTCTTTGGATCTCAGCCAAGAAAAGGCTTTGCCGGTTGCCTGGACGGGCAGGGTAGTGGGGATAGGACTGCACTCTTCTGCAAAGCTTTCGCAAATTCCCTATACTCACGACCATTCCCTATCTGTAGAAGAAGTATTTCCAGAAGGGAAGCTAGATGCAGATCTGCAGCAAGTCGATCTTCGTAAAACAAATTCATGGCGACTTAAACTCGGTGAGATACCAACAGCTGAGATGATAGAAGTCCAATTGGTCAATGCAATCGCTCCCTTCGTTTTGAACAACAAACTCATCCCCCTTATGAAGGCAGATTTCACGGGAGAGAAACACATTGTCAATGTTTCTGCCATGGAAGGGAAGTTCCATCGATTCAAGAAAGAAGATCGCCACCCCCATACAAATATGGCTAAGGCGGCTTTGAACATGATGACACATACAAGTGCATCAGATCTCGGAGAGTATGGCATCTTTACCAATGCGGTAGACACGGGCTGGGTTACTGATGAAGACCCGGCTCACTTAGCAAAATGGAAGACCGAAGTACAAGACTTTCAACCTCCTTTGGACATAGTAGATGGTGCCGCAAGGATCTTGGACCCAATTTTCAATGGAATCCTAACAGGCAAGCACTGGAATGGAAAGTTTTTAAAAGACTATTTCCCAATCGATTGGTAATTTCGCGTTCATCTGCGGTTCCAATTTCTTTTCAAACTCGGAAGAAATGAAACCACGGATTAACACAGATGAAAACAGATAAGAAATGAAATGGAAGAGAAGATTTGTCCACTCCTCTTCATCTTCTTTTATCTGTGTTTATCCGCGTTCATCTGTGGTTCCAAAGTCTTTTTTGAATTGAAATCCAGGACTGGATTGTTACATTTATTGATGAAAGTAGGAATAAATCCATGATCCAAGTTGAAGAAACCAATCTACTTCCTATGCACCAAGACTTGAAGAAAGATTTGGGTTTGTTGCGCTCTGAAATGGATTTAAGGTTCGGTTACTTACGCTCTGAGATAGATGTTAGATTCAACTCTATTCAATCAGAGATGAATGTTCGGTTTGAAAAAATAGACTCTCGATTTGACTATTTAATTCGGTTTATCGCGCTACTTGCGGTTCCGATCATTGGATCCACCATAGGCGGACTTGGTGTTATCTTTTTGAAAATTTACGAGACACTGAGGTAAACTAAATCAAACCACGGATGGGGAGTTTGTTTATCCGCGTTCATCTGCGGTTCCAAATTCTTTTTTGATTTGAAATCTAAGGCTGGTTCTTATGACAGACAAGCACTTTGAGCTTTACTTTGCTTACGGCTCTAACATGAACCAAGAACAAATGAAAGTTCGATGTCCTAATTCTATCATTCGAGGCGTCGCCTCACTAAATGGCTACGAATTTTATATAAACTCAAGGGGAGTTGCCGGCATTCTTGAAAACCCGAACAAAATCGTCTATGGAGTCGTCTGGGAAATTTCGCCAGAAGATTTGGATCGATTGGACAGATACGAAGGAGTAAAATTCCAAACTTATTTTAGAAAGGAAGTTCTTGTAGATTACGAAGGTTCGCTTTATTCATGCTTGGTTTATATTGCTAATGACCAAACCAAAAAGGTCTCTAAGTCGCAATATTTAGAAAGGATCATTGAAACAGCGAAGACATTGCTGTTTCCAGACGAATATATTGAAGGGTTGATTCATTACCTTGGTTAGAATAGACGGGAAGAGAAGCCAAGCCACAGATTAACACAGATGAAAACAGATAAGAAATGAAATGGAAGAGAAGATTTGTCCACTCCTCTTCATCTTCATTTATCTGTGTGTATCCGCGTTCATCTGTGGTTTCAAACTCTTTTTTTAATTGAAATCCAGGACTGGATTGTTACATTCATAGGCGAGAGTAGGGATAAATCCATGACGCAAGTAGAAGAAACCAAACTGCTTCCTATGCACCAAGACTTGAAAAAGGACTTGGATTTATTGCGATCTGAAATGGACATTAGATTTGCTCGGGTCGATGATAAGTTTGATTCTCTTCGAACAGAAATGAATTCGAGATTTGACTATTTAATTCGATTTATCGCGCTACTTGCGGTTCCGATCATTGGATCCACCATAGGTGGACTTGGTGTTATCTTTCTGAAAATTTACGAGACACTGAGGTAGATTTGTCCGAGCCTCCTGGTAGGGTGAAAGGGTAGAGGTAACCCATGAAATTGAAATTCACCTTCCCACATTGTATTTTCCTACACATACATCAACGAAAAGACAGCTACAAATAGCAAAACTATCCCCGCCCACAAAACCAGATCGATTCTTTTCTGCCTCTGTAAAGCCTCCGCATAACTAATATCCTCTCGTTTTGCATTGGTCATTGCATCTCTATAGAAGAGTTTGTGGAGTATCACCAAGCCAAAGGTCCTAAGCTTTCCGAACCAGGGCGGATGGAACTTTCGCAAATCCAGACTATGGAAGCTGATGGTGCGGATCGCGTCAGCCTCTGGTTTCCAGATATTAGTAAAAGCCTCTCGGACTACGCCCATTTGGTTTGGCATCTGATTTGAATTTTGCCATTCCTTTCCTATACATTGGTCTAAGACGATTGCCATCTCCATCGCGGCATTCACTCCTTGTCCGATGGGAGGGAAGGGGCAGGCGGCATCACCTAATAGAATTACTTTGCCAGTTCCAAAATGGGATGATATCTTTGCTTTCCCAGTGGCAATATTTTCTTGGTTCCAAAACTGATCTAAGGCGTTGCTACTAGCAAATTTCAATACATTCCATTTCGTATGATCAGAATAGTTTTTTTGTAGGAAAACAATCGCCTCTTCTTTTGAGGCAAATTTTCTCTTTCCCGAGAATCCAATTTGGCAAAACCAAAGGGGGTCGGAGGGACCTTTCGGACCATTGATGGCACCAGATACCGCCTGGTAAGGTGGCAAACCAAAAATATAAAGGTAGCTGGGGTCAAGCTCTTCGGTATTTTGATCGAAGGGAAGCATCATGGAGTGGTTCCCATTGTCCAAACTTTGTACTGCAAAGCTTGGGTCGTTCGCTTGCAAATGGGCTCGGACTCCCGATCCTGCACCGTCGCAACCAACAACTAGATCAAAATTCTCTTCTTGGGAGTTATACGCGACTAACCCTTGCTTTGCATCTAAAACTTTTGCCTCAGTTTCAAAATGGAAGGCGACATTCTTCAAATCGGCTGTTTTATCCAAGATTTCTGCCAAGATGCATTTTACAATGTCACCTCTGGAGCCTGTCCAACCTTTCCCTTTGTAAGGCTCAACGACTTCCCTAATCAAAATTGGAATTTTAATTCCTCGAAACGGGATCAGTTCTCTGTCAAATCGCTCTTCCAGATTTAAAGCCTGGACAGCCTTGGCACCATGGCCTGTGATATCTATCGTATAAGATCGTAAAGGTGAATAGCTAAGAGTGGTTCTGGGATCCTGGGATTTTTCAAAAACCGATACTTGAATGTGGGGGCGTTTGGAAAGAGCAAGTGCCAAAATAAGCCCCGAAGGCCCGGCTCCAATGATGGCAACTTTTAATGGATTCAAATCCATTCCAGATTGATGGCTTTCTTCTCTCCTACTGGAATATTTAAATCTTGGGTTTTTTCAAATACCTGTTTGTTTTTGTAGCCTTGTCCTTCGGGCTCCGAAAAGATATGAATCTTCCCTGCTTCTGGCTCAATAATCCAATAGAATGGGATTTTAGCTTCAGCATATAGTGTTTGCTTGCTGAGATCCATGGCTATGGAGGAGATGGCAATCTCGATAACCCAAAGAGCAGTGGTTGGGTGGCTATCGCGATAATCTTCCCAAGTTCCAGAGATTATCGCTAAATCTGGCTCTGGTTCCGATGTTCCAAGAGCTAATGGACTTTCTTGAAAAACCAAAAGGGAAGATGGCAAAAGTGAATCTAACAACCTTCTCAATTGGTGTAAGATATGACGGTGTTTCGGGGAGATGGTCATTTTTTCTACAATCACTCCATAGAGTAGTTCTGAATGCCGGGAGAGTAGGCCCAAGTCGCGAAGACGATGGTAGTCCACCAAGCTAAAGCGCTTGAGATGCAACTGTCCAAAAGGTATATCAATTAAGGGCTCTATGCTAGGAGCTGAAGCAACCATGGGTCAAATGTAATCTTTCCTTCCTTGTTTCGTCACTTCTTTTTCTTTCAGCAAGAGATTTAGCCACAGATGGACACAGATGAAAACGGATAAGAAATGAAATGGAAGAAAAGATATTTCCGCACCTCTTCATCTGCGTTTATCCGTGTTCATCCGTGGTTCCATTTCTTCTTAGCCTCTCGGGCAACAGTTCGATCTGAAACCCCTTTGCCATTTTCACTAGTTGTTCGTCTGTAATCCCATGGATATTTTCACCGTTGTGTCTGTTTTCCAGTGTACAAACATAAGTTCTGTAACCAAATTCCTTGCCTAAACTCAAGTATGGCTCCAACTCCCAAAACAAAGCAAAGGTTTGGTCAACAATGATATTTGGGATTTCGCTTTGCATTGCGGACTTTACGTTATTCTCACAATTCTTGTAGGCTAGGTGGTTTTCTTTGAAGTTGAATTTATACTCTCCAGAGCTGTTCGTAAAGTATTCATCTAGTGAGTAAATCCTGCTATCTGAGATTTCACTCAGGAGATTGGCGAAGCTAGATTTTCCTGTTCCTGGCAGGCCGCGTAATAGGATGAGATTTCTGCCCATGGAGTGATCGGTTCGAATCCAAATCTAGGATTTTGATTCGGAAGAGTCTCCTATGATTTTAAAAAAAGTAATCAAAAAAGCAAAATAAACTGGAAACTCATTCAAAGTTTGCATTCGCTATCCTCTAGATTGCCAAAAGGACTTATGGAAAACGAAAAACAAAAAATGAAAGACTTCCTGGATAAACTGTGGCAAAATCCAGCAATTCTTAAAACTTCAATGGGGAAAAAAGAAAACCAGATCCTGAGTTTTCTAAAGGAGAACCAAGGCCAACTCCAGAAGGTATTTGCTTCGGCAGACTATTTTCCAAATATGAGTTGGAATGAAGCAGTGGCTCTATTGCTTTCCGAACTAATCGAAAAAGTTCTAGAAACCATTTCTCCTCGAATCGATAGAATCAAACAAAATCTTCTCCAACCTGAGCTAATCCGTTACTTCGACCCTAGTGCCAACATTGATGCAGGTACTTTTAAAGATTTCCTAGTAGCAATGATGAAACACAAGCCAGTGCGAGATCAATACATTCTAGTGATAGAAACGATTTCACTAGAGTACTTTGAACGTTATATGGTGCATGCCATCGAAAAGAAAAAAACCATCTATACAGAACTCATTCGGAGAGAACGTTTAGACATGGATATCACTCTCGTTCCTAAGTATCTGAATCTAGCAAGTCTATTTCGACCACTCTTCTTTTTGAAATTCCCGTTTAAGAGGAGTTCTAATGACATGATTAGTTTAAGTGATGCAATGAAAGATAAAAAGACATATGAAACAGCAAAGGTTGGTTTCAAAGATTTTTTAAATGACGAACTCGGAAGAATGCCAGAGAGAATCTACCTACCTGGAATGGAAAGCCATGTCAGTGCCACAGAAAACCCCGATATTTCCGCTGTATCTCGTTTGATCAATATTATGGTAAACCGGTGCATTGACTTTGATCCTAGTGTCAAAGTAGATCGAGGAGCTGAAACCCCCGACAAATCATGGTTTAACATCAATCGAAAAAATGCTAAAAATTATGGCTACGACGCAAGGTTTTTAGAAGAGCTCTATCATATAGCAGGAGATAAAGGTTGGTAATATGATTCACCACGAAAAATCTAACGATCATTTTAGCCCATTAATTGAAAATCTAATCATCTTAGCAATTGTCTTTGTCATTGCTTTAATGCTTTTAGAAGATGTTGCAACAATTTACCATTGGAGTCATCAAGCCATAGTTCGAATAACGTATGCCGCTTTTTTCTTTGATTTGCTTTTTTCCATCGAGTTTATTGCAAGATCCATTATTTCAAAAAAAAGAGGCAGTTTTACTTACTACATCCAGCACCAAAGAGGTTGGATTGATTTTCTCTCTTCGTTCCCGCTTCTTTTCTTTTTTTCAGGTCCTGCTGTGATTGCTTACTTATTGGGAAGTGGAGGAGGAGGAGGGGCACTAGGTTTCTTTATGATCTTAAAAACGGCAAAAGCCATTCGTGTCGCTAGAATTCTCAGACTGATCCGACTCATTAAGCTCTTTGGCAAAATTCAGAATACGGAATCGGTTATGACCAATCGACAAATCGGTATCATATCCACAACTTCCGTAGTTGCACTTATCTTAGTCCTTGCGATCTGCCAGTTTTTACCTTTGGTTAGATTGGGTGATCACAATGACTACTTAGCCATGAGGCTTTCCCAGTTGAATGCAATGGTGAATTTCAATGAAGGGAACAATTCCAACGAAAAAATCATTGCCTATATTCAATCCAATCCTGCCAATTCGGATATAATTCAGCTTTTCGATTCCGCTGGCAGTGTTATTTTCCAAAATCCAAATTCTGAAGATCTATCTTGGTCTGCATATAACAGTGGATCCAAAATAGATTTAACAATGGGATTTAAAGTCGTTCTATCTTATCATATAGCGGATAGCGAACATGCAAAGTTGAATATGGTGTTATTCTTTTGCATTTTGGGATTGATTTTGTTTTTAATGTTTGTGTATTCACCGATTTTTGCTCAACAAGTAGCTGATCCGTGTTATGTTATGTTGAAAGGCTATACCAAAAAGAGTTACAACTTTGAAGCTAAGATAAATGAGAATTTTGCCAATGATGAGGTTTTTCTTTTGGCCCGCGAGTACAACAACAACTGGTTGCCTGTAAAAAGTAAAATATTAAAAGTTCAGCAAGCCAAAGAAGAACAAAAGTCCGTTTTAAAAATGGATGATATTTTTTAGTGAAAAATACTAACAAGAAGTATGATGTAATTTTGTATGGGGCAAGCGGATTTACTGGCAGACAAACAGTTGCTTATTTTTTAGAACATGCTCCTGCCAATTTAAAATGGGCTCTGGCAGGCCGTAATAAAAAGAAATTACTCGAAACGAGAGACTCTTTTGCGGCCAACCCAAACCTCTCTGAAAAATTAAAACAACTAGACTGCCTGGAAGCTGAGAGTGGGAACAAAGAAGCTATTGATAGCCTTGTTTCCTCTACACGTGTGATTCTCAGCACAGCTGGTCCTTTTTCTTTGTATGGAAGAAACCTTCTGGCGGCTTGTGCCGAACAGGGTGTAGATTATGTGGATATCACAGGAGAAACTGCCTTTGTTCGAGATTTGATGGATTCGCATGGCGAGGTTGCCCAAAAATCTGGGGCAAAGCTCATTCCATTTTCCGGTTTTGATTCTGTTCCAACTGATATTGCAGTATTTAGCCTCGCAAATTACTTTAAAGACCAATTGGACGATTCATTGGTCTCCGCTAAAGGAGTGTATTCTATTCAAGGCGGATTCAACGGGGGAACTCTGTTATCCATGATCACCATGCTGGAATCAGGCGACTACAAACGTATGTCCGATCCGGCAATACTTATGCCTAAAAGTTACTCAAAGGTTCGATTGGTTCCAGATTCTTTTGAAGTGAGTTATGAACCATTGGTCAAAAAGTGGATCGCACCATTCCTTATGGCAATGATCAATACTAGAGTTGTCAATAGGACTGCCGCCTTACTGGAAAGCTATGGAATGGGATATGCTCCCGATTTTTCCTACACAGAGCACCATGGGCTTGGATCCTTTTGGAACCCCATCCCTGCATATGCTTTGGCAAACGGATTCAAAGCATTTCAAGCATTGGGGCAGTGGGGTGCATTCCGAGATCTTCTGAAAAAGCTTGGTCCAGGGGCGAGCGAAGGTCCAAGTGAGGAAGCAAGAAATTCTGGCTTTTACCATTTGGAAGTCATTGGAACAGGAGCCAAAGGCAACAAAGCTATTCTTACCTTTTCAGGTAAAGGTGATCCTGGCAACCAAGCGACTGTTTTGTTTGCTTGCGAGTCCGCCTTAGCACTTGCAATTGATCGAGACAAGCTTCCCGGAGGAAACTCTCGTTCCGGTTTCCTTACTCCAGCCACAGGTCTTGGCTCAGTATTAATCGAACGCCTGAAACAAAGTGGAGTAACTATAGCCACAGATGTACACAGATGAAAACGGATAAGAAATGAAATGCAAAATAAGATTTCTCCGCACCTCTTCATCTGCGTTTATCCGTGTTTATCCGTGTTTATCCGTGGCTAAATTTCTTTCTTCAAGAGTTTGAAACCACAGATGCACACAGATGAAAACGGATAAGAGAAGAAATGGAATAGTAAGCTTCCTCCTATCCTCTCTATCTGCGTTTATCCGTGTTCATCCGTGGCTGAATCTCTTTCTTCCTACAAACTTCCGATTCCGACTACTTTTGGTTCTTGGATAGAAGCATGGCCTTCAGGCAAAAGAATTGAAATGGGTGCCGGCATTCCGGCAACGCCTGGCTTTTTACCAATCCATATTTTATAAACTCTACCTTGGATAGCGCTTTCTCCAAATCCTTGTTTGCTCATATTAGGAGAAAGATTTACCCGAGTGATTTCGTAGGGTTCGGCATAGAATTTGATATTGCTATAGTCCTTTTTTAGGGAGAAGGGAAGAATCGAAGTTCGTAAGGTAATATTTGTTACAGATTCATTGACAAGACCACCGCCAGCAATCTTTGTAAATTGAGAACCTGCTTCCTCTAATGTGGGAGAAGTCTTTAGAATTTGGATGTAGGATTCTAAGACGGTTAAAACCGATTTTGGAATTTGCTTTTTGGGTATGTCATCTCGAGTGGATTGAGCCTCAATGTTCCCAAAGCACCAAAAAAGGCTCGAAAGAAAAATTAGTGTAAATTTCGTACGCATACCGTAAACTCCTTGTCTATTTACAAATTGTTTGCTTTACCATTTTCAAAGAATGGTGGACGATTGCAATTCAGTAAAAGAGAGATTAAAGAAATGAAATATTTGTTCATTTTCAGTTTTTATATCATCTTTTTTTCAGTACTTTCTGCTGAGAAAGTTTCCATTTATGCAGATTGTTCTGCAGAGATTGAAAAAGACTGCCAATCCATTAAAAAAACTCGTGCCCGTATAATGCAGTGTTTGCTTGAAAAAGGGAAGAACATTTCCACCAAGTGTCAATCATCGATGGATGAACTGTCCGAGTCTTCAAAAGAAAAATCCTCCCAAGCATGTAAAGCTGATATGAGAGAGCATTGCACATGGATTGTTCCGGGCGGCGGTAGAATCTTGAAATGTCTCTTGAAGAATGAGGCCAAACTAAGTGAACTCTGTTTTGCCGCAATGAACGAGATTTAAAAAAGCTATTAAGGAATAGATTTAATTTATTTCCCAAATGCAATGATCCCAGGTATACTTTATTCCTAGAACCAAAGTTTGGAGTTCTGGGAGGAACTGTATGAAAGGGTTAAATTATTCGGTCATTGGGGTCTTAGTTGCCTTTGTTACCACTGCAGGCTTTGCAAATGATAACAAAGATTCGTACGAAGACAAAAAAGAAGGAAGCAATGTCTCCAACCAGTTTTGGTGGCCTGAGCGTTTGGACTTGACACCGCTAAGACAACACGCCGCGGAATCAAATCCGATGGGTAGGCAGTTCCAATATTCGCAAGAATTCCAAAAACTTGATATAAAGGCTGTCAAGGATGATATTAAAACCCTAATGAAGACCCCACAAGAATGGTGGCCGTCAGACTATGGTAATTACGGACCTTTCTTCATTCGAATGGCTTGGCATAGCGCGGGCACCTATCGAATCGCAGATGGACGAGGCGGTGCTGGGGGAGGGCAACAAAGATTCGAGCCCTTAAATAGCTGGCCAGATAACGCAAATTTGGACAAAGCGCGAAGACTATTGTGGCCAATTAAAAAGAAATATGGAAGTCGCATCTCTTGGGCAGATCTAATGGTTTTGACTGGCAATGTTGCTTTGGAATCTATGGGTTTCAAAACGTACGGGTTTGCTGGAGGCAGGGCTGATGATTGGGAAGCAGACTTAGTCTATTGGGGACCGGAGAAGAAATTTCTTGCCGACGAACGATACAAAGGCAATCGAGATTTGAAAAATCCTCTAGCGGCTGTTCAAATGGGATTGATCTACGTAAACCCAGAAGGTCCAAATGGAAATCCAGATCCATTGGCGGCGGCTAAGGATATTCGTGAGACCTTTGGTCGCATGGCTATGAATGATGAAGAAACCGTAGCATTGATTGCTGGAGGACATACATTCGGTAAGGCTCATGGAAAAGGAGATCCTTCCAAACATGTAGGAGCAGAACCAGCCGCGGCAGGAATCGAAGAACAAGGCTTTGGTTGGAAGAACTCGATGGGCAAGGGCAATGGTGTGGACACAATCACCAGTGGTTTGGAAGGAGCATGGACGGCAAATCCGACCAAGTGGACTCACCAATATCTAACCAACTTGTATGCCTTCGATTGGGTTCAAACGAAAAGCCCAGCGGGAGCCACACAATGGATTCCAAAGGATGGTGCCGCCTCCAACTTAGTGCCAGATGCACATGATAAGTCCCTTCGACATGCACCAATCATGTTTACCACGGATTTGGCTTTAAAAATGGATCCAGGTTACCAGAAAGTTTCAAAGCGGTTCCTAGACAATCCAAAGGAGTTTGAATTGGCATTTGCTAAGGCATGGTTCAAACTAACACATAGGGATATGGGACCAATCTCTCGCTATGTAGGCTACCAAACGACAGAAGAGCCGTTGATTTGGCAAGATCCCGTCCCTGTGCTCAACCACAAAACGGTAAATGAAAAAGAACTACAGACGCTAAAGACTCAAATCTTGGCATCTAGAATCAGTTCAGCTGAATTGATCCGAACAGCTTGGGCTTCAGCGGCTTCCTTTCGAAGCACTGATATGCGCGGTGGCGCCAATGGTGGACGGATTCGATTGGCTCCTCAAAAAGATTGGCAAATCAACAACCCTGACGAGCTCTCCAAAGTATTGAAGGCATTGGAAGCGATTCAGAAAGATTTTCAAAAGTCAGGAAAGAAGATATCGATCGCTGATTTAGTAGTGTTTGGTGGATCTGTAGCAATCGAAGAGGCCGCAAAGAAGGGTGGAGTGACAATTAAAGTTCCGTTCACACCTGGGAGGATGGATGCTTCGCAGAAACAGACCGATGTAGAATCCTTTGCTGTTTTAGAACCTAAGGCAGATGCATTTCGAAACTACTATGAGGAAGGGATTTATCTTTCGCCAACGGAAATGCTAGTGGATCGTTCCAATATGCTATCCTTGACCATCCCAGAAATGACAGTCTTAGTGGGAGGGATGAGAGTGTTAAACGGTAATTCTCAAAATTCCAGACACGGAGTCTTAACAAAAACCCCTGGAACCTTGAATAACGAATTCTTTGTCAATCTATTGGACATGTCCACAAAATGGCAAAAATCGAGCAAGGTTAACGGAGTTTATGAAGGTCTTGATCGCAAAACAGGAGAGGTAAAGTGGACAGCCACGTCTGTTGACTTGATTTTTGGTTCTCACTCGGAATTGCGTGCGATTGCCGAAGTGTATGCGGCAGAAGACGGAAAACAAAAATTCGTAAAAGACTTTGTCTCCGCTTGGAACAAAGTCATGATGCTCGATCGTTTTGAGGTCAAAAGATAACAATGACAAAGCTCGCTCGCAAGACTTTTTTTGCAAAGATCGGCTTCTCCTTCGTCTTTTTGAGTGTAGGTGACGCCTTGCTCGGGAAAGCACCGAAAGGGAATGCTTCAAAAGAGAGCGTAGCTTTGCCAGAAGGGGAGAACCCTGTCTCAGAATCTGAGGCAACGGCTTCTTCCCTTGGCTTTCACCACGATGCCAGCAAAACAGACTTCAAACGGTATCCCGGTCGAGCCGAACCTAGCTCCAAAAATGAGTTTTGCAAGCACTGCTCCCAATTCACTCGCCTGAATGATGGCTGGGGCAAATGCTCCATCCTGAACCCAGGAGTCGTATCTGCGAAGGGCTGGTGCGGGGCTTGGTCTCAAAAATCCTAGAATTCTCGTCAAAATACCATCCTTTCTGATGGTATTTTGGGCATTTTAGCTCGCATTTCGCTTTTTTATTCAAAATAGCAGATTTATTGTTTGCTATTGTAGAGAGATTGGAGAGGATGCCTTCTATGAGGAAACCTCTTATGAACAAAAAACAAATATCTATTTTCCTATTTCTTGCGGCTTTTTTATCAAATTGCACACCAAAAGGCTCGGGAAATGACACGAACCAAACTGCGATTTTAACTGGGATACTTTCCAGCACAACGGTGAAGACTTCTGTTGCATCAGAATTGTCTTCGGTCTCAAAATCCAACTATGATGAAAACACTTTTGGTCTGGTAACGTCTACCCAAGTTAAATCCTGGATCGATAATTGGCAAAACAACAAACCCGCCGGAATCACAGGAAATCTTATAATTGTTCTATTCTACCCAACGGGAACTTACACAAAACAATACTTAAAACCAGCAACAGGTGTTTTGGTCTTTGATTGGACGAGCAGTGTTTATAGCTCTACTGACAGGTTTGCCTACAGAGCCAATCGCTACAATGGTCTATTAAAGGATCCGAATGCTTTGCCTACGGGAGCCATTACTGACGAAGTTCTTCAAACATTTGGAATTGATCCTACAAAAGACTTGATTGTGTTTGCCGCAGGGTCAGATAGAGGAGCTGGAACAGCCGCTAGTCCAAAAGGGAATGTTTACTTCAACACGGGTAGATCACTCTATTGGCTTCGTTCTTGGGGCGTAGCCAAGGAGAACCTTGCGATTCTAAATGGGGCAATTGATGCCAACAATGATTTTACAAGCACTTACCTATCCACAGATTCTAGTGTCCTTTCTACTCCCACAAAAGGAACTTTTAGCGTAAAACAACTACGAGCGACTGACAACTCCATACTTGTTCAACCTTTGGAAAACATTATTGCCTTCGCCAAAAATCCAAACTCACATGGTGTAGCAGGTGTAGGTGTTCCTTTTATTGCTGATGCTCGATACAATACCTCCAACAGTGCCGCGGCAACCAATTCAGAATACATTGGCACTCCTGCCGCCAACACAACTGGACCATCCGCTGGTGCTCTCTTTGCAGGCCATGTAAAAACAGCAAGGTTCACTCCTTGGCCAACTGTGATTGACCAAACAACTGGAAAATTCAAACCAAAGGCTCAAATTGACGCACTTTGGGCAGACACAAGCACTTGGTATTCTGGAAACGCTTCAGGTGATGGAGTCAAAAGCACAAATACAATCGTAAGCTATTGCCGAACAAATGCTCGTTCTATGGTCAGCGGACTTTCAGCTTTCTTGATCTCCGGTCATCCTGTGGTTTTCTATGAAAACTCCATGATAGAATGGACAGCCTTATCAGGAAACCATCCAACTTCATCTTTGCGAACTCTTCCTTCTGGGCACATTTTTGCAACTGACACAGCAGAATTGACAGAAAGCACACCTGGCAATGGTCCAGTTTTCAATACGGCAGGAAACATTTCACAATACTCGGTATTTGAAATCAACACTTCAGCAACGACTACAAAGCTAAATATCGACGAGGACAAGGCTTACAAACTACAATAGAAAAGTCTAACTTTGAACAATGGCCAAACAGGAATAGTTTCTGTTTGGACATTTTTCTTTAAAATACCTAAGACAAAATTTCTCTCCTACTTACATACGAATAGTCAAAACAAAACGGATACACCAAGGTAGCAATCTGTCCCGAAGCAAAGGCGTAGACTACTTCTTCTAAAGGCAGAAATCCAATAAAAATCCCAGTGAACTGTTCAGTATGCCAAGCAAGTTCAAAGATCTTAGGGTAAAAAAGTTCCAAAACGAAACACAAAAGAAAATAGACCAGAGTAGTTAGGAACCCTCCCCAGATGCCAGGAAAAGCTAGATCTTTCCGAAGAGCCGATAGTAAGAAACTTAAAAACACCAAAATGATTGGTGCTCCGTATATCATCTGTATCTGTAACGCAAAGAAAACCCAAACAAAAAAGAAACAAAAAACCAACAAAGACAAAAGGAGATAAAAAGGTTTTATACCAAAACCAAACCCTTTCCATTCAGCATTTGATTGTAAAACTTTCCCAGTAAATACAAGATAGGCGGTAGTTCCAAAAGAAGCAAACCCGGTAACAAAAAGAAAATCTTCTATTCCAAACCCAATTCTGTTCCCCAGATCCCAAAGGAACTTAGGTTCCCAGTAGTTTGGATAAAAAAGAAATTCGGTAAAGGCGAAAGGGATAGATGCCAAACACATGATAAAAATGAGCCTTCTCAAATCAGCTCGAATCATTAATGTAAGAATGCCTGGAACCCAAAACAAGATACTGAGCACAAGAAAGTTGTATTCGAAAAGATCATTCAATGGAGAATTCCTTGCAATCCTAGAAACCAAACAAGCTCAAGACTCAAATGGAAGAGAATTCCAAAGAATAGAAAGAGAGAAAGCTTCAGTTCTCCTGGTTTCCCTTTTACAAAAAATAATGCGATCAAAAGAACAAAGATAGGCAGGAAGCCAAATCCTTTACAATACGAGGGATTGCTCCAATAAAAAAGAAATCCGGAAAGAAAATACAAACTTAAGATCAGAATCTTAGCCAATCGACTTCCCAATAGAACGGTCATTGTATTCTTACTTGAGAACCTATCTGAAGGTTCGTCGGGAAGGCTGGTTAAAATAGCAGTCCCCCAGTGCAAAGGCAGAAAGAATACAAGAATAGAATAGGGGAACTCGGAGACAGAGCCCCCTTGACCCAAAAATCCATACAGTGGTAGAACAAAGCCTACTCCTAGCATCTGCAATAGTTCCCCGCCACCCCGATAGGAAAGCTGAAAGGGGGAGTACGAATAAGCATACAACAGAAACAAAGCAACAAGACAAAGTATTAGAAATGTAGAATTTTTTTCAGCGTAGATTGGAAGGAAAGCCAAAAGCCCACTGATCAATAAACAGATAAAAGCCGAAACCTTCGCCCCGAGAAGGATGGCTTGGGGTGACAAGCTTTGCGATACCAAAACACGCGATCCGCCAGAAAACAAAGTAAAGGTTTCATTCTTCGCATCTGTCTCTTGGTCCGCGTAATCGTTTGCAAAAACGATATAGAGCTGGTTTGCAATCCCAAACGCTTGGACAAGTAAGAATGGGATCCATTGGTACGTTCCCGTTTTTTCCACCGCGAGAGCCTGACCCAATAACAAAGGAAAAAAAATATAAGACTGGGATGGTAGTCTTGCCGCCTTGAACCATGCTAAGAGGGTAGAAATTTTAATCATGGAAAAACATCCTAAAAGATAACTTATTCTGTTTTCCATAGAAAACGGATCGAAATACCAAAGCTCCACAAACCATATAACAACTTGCCAATAGACCCAAAAGTAAGATTGCTTTTACAAAAAATGTAGTGCCGAGGGTGGGATCCGTTGCATTGGAAATTCCATCTATGACAAGACTTTGCGGTAGAAGCCAGAAACAATTAAAGTCTCCAAAAAAATCTGTTTCCCAAATCAAATTAGGCTTTGGAAAAACAATCCCGGATCCCAAAAGTAAAACAAACATACAAAAACTAGATATTAGGAACCCTTGTGCAGAATCTTGGACAAATCGTACGAGGCATAGACTAATTCCAAAACTAGACAGGGCTCCCAACCAAGTAAGGAGTATAGTCTTGCAAAGAAACAAATCTAGTGGGAATCCCATTTTCATAAAAACTACTGTTGATAGAATAAGGCTAACAGTCGTCAAAAATAGTTGGTAGCCAAACATTCCAAAAAGATAGGTTGGCAAAGCCAATTCTGCCATCCTGTATTTGAGCAATACTCCGGATTCGATCTCCCTTGCAAACGTCATCGTACTCGAAAAAAGAACCATCAAGGTCATAAACACGAGAAGTCTGGGCGCAAACGATTGAAAAGGATCTATCACTCTTTTCTTTTCACCCTCCCATTCGAACTGGATCCCTTGTGATTCCATCCAAATGGATCGAATGATTTGCTCCACTTCGAGCCTTTCCGAATCAGAAGCTCCGCTTCGCTTTGTAATGATTTGGATCTTGGTGATTTGATTTGAGTTTGATTCCAACTTGTTTAAAACTAAACCCCAATCGTCTAGATTCTCGTTCAAAAGTACATCTAACTCATCTATGGTTTTTGCAACTGCGCTTTTCGATTTGTTTCTATAAGTACTTTCATTTTCTAATTCTCTCAAAGATGGGTTACCAAGTATTTGAATCTTATTTAGAAATCCTGCGATTCTAGGATCCATGTTAGCCGAATGGGATTGAGCATCATGAAGGACTGCAATTTGAAACCCGATTGGCCTAGAAGGAGATGATGACAAAATCAGCTTAAAGAGAATCAATACCAATGGGGTAGTCAGAAGGGACAGGGCTAGAAAAAAAGGGCTCCGTCTTTCTTGGATCCAGTTTCTTTTAAAT
>JAIXRB010000021.1 GCA_027485405.1 Leptospiraceae bacterium
AATCAAAGACTCTAGTGGTTGGCTCTATCGTATTCCAATGTCAAAATAGATCCAAGCACCTTGAATCCATTAGCAGTTTCTGCTACTTTTCCTTCGCCATGAAAGCTGATCTTAACTGAATCCATGAGCGAACGTATGATCTTTAGTCCTTTGCCCATGTTGTTGTGCTTCGTGATTTTTCCGTTGTACGGAAGTTTGTCGGATTTTTGTGATTGGTGGGACTTTACGCTGTTTAGGAAACTGTTAAAGCAATTTGGTTCTTCAGAGTTTTTTTCTTTGATTCCAGATCCATAGTCGACCACGTACAAAGTGAATTTGGATCCAATGATCTGCCACCGACAAATGATAGTTTCCTCGCAGGAACAGCTAACGTTTGCCGAAATGGAGTTGGTCAGAGCCTCGTCGGATGCAAGCTCGATTTGCATGATATTTGCATTGGAAAAGTTGTTCTCAGTTAGACTTTTCCTGAGTTCTTGGCGAAACAACCGGACAGAAGACATGTCTGGCGGCAAGAACATGGCATAGCTCCCTGGAGAGGGGGTCAAAACCATTGGACTTTCTTTTTGTTCCATTGCCATTTTAGAATTTTAGAGTGCTTCCTTGGAGAGTATAGGTCATTTCGCTTCAAAAAAAAAGAAAAATTTCCTAGCTTTTCTTTTTTCTTACGAAAGTAGTCTTTGCCGACTAGAGAGAGATTTTAGAAAGCCCGGCAATGGTCTCGATTCGTTTTTTCAGTTTCTCGATTCCGAGAAGGGTGAAAAGAATGGGCAACTCCAAACCGTGGGTCTTTCCCGTGGTGGCTATTCGAATCGGGAAAAAGAGGTTTTTTCCTTTCTCTCCGACCTTTTCTCCAATACTAGACATAATGTTTTTAAAATCATCGGGCGTTTTTGGCTCGGCGGTCCTTATGCTTTCATAAAAGGCACGAACGATTTCGGGGGCTTTCTCAGAGGAAAGATGTCCTCGTGCCTCATCATTTTCAAATTCGATCAAGTCCACGGCAAACTCTTCAATATAAGGAGGAGCCTGGATCAAGCGATCCAAGTAAACTCGGACTGAGTCCAGGATAGAAAGTAGCTCGGGGTGCCCCGGCTTCTTCCAATCAGCAGGGATTGCGGCTTTTTCCAAGAATGGGACAATCTCCTTTCCAAGACGCTCAATGGATACATCTCGGATCAGTTTGTTTGACATCCAGTTCAGCTTGGATTTTTGGTTGAGATACTGCGAAAGACCTTGCGGATCTAGTTTGTTAAATTCAACGGTTTCTTTTTCTTCTTCGGTTAACTTTTTAAAAACATCAAAAGTAGCTGGGGATTTTGAACAGCGCTCGATATCAAACAAACGACAAAGCTCTTCATCCGGCATGTATTCAGAGCCGTCAGGTGAAGTCCAACCTAGCAAAGCCATATAGTTTCGCAAAGTTTCGGAAAGATAGCCTAGTTCTCGAAAAGCAAGCACCGATGTTGCGCCAGCTCGTTTGGACAATTTTTTCCCATCGGTTCCTACGATTTCAGAGACGTGGGCAAAACGTGGAAGCGGAAAACCAAACGCTTCAAAGATGAGAATCTGGCGAGGAGTGTTGGAGAGATGGCCTACTCCTCTGATTACATGCGAGATTTTCATTAGGTGATCATCTATTACTACCGCATAATTGTAAGAAGGAAATCCATCTGATTTTACAATGATAAAGTCGCCAATCAGTTTGGATTCAAATCGGACTTTTCCTTGGATCATATCATCTACGATTACAATTTTGTTTGGGGTTCGAAAACGAACTGTAAAGGGGATTTTTGCGGAAAGTTTTTCGTTTATCTCAGCCTGGCTTAGGTTTGCACAAGTGCCGTCATAGAGATAAGGGATTCCCATTGAATCGGCTTGTGCTTTTTTAGCTTCCAGTTCTTCAGAAGTGCAGAAGCATCTATATGCTTTATTGTTTTCGATTAACTTTAACGTATAATCGCTGTAAATGGAAAGTCTTTCGGACTGTGTATAAGGACCGTGGTCGCCTCCCACTCCTGGGCCTTCATCCCAGTTCATGCCTAGCCAACGCAATGACTCTAAAATGATTTTGAAAGATGCCTCTGTAGATCGGTCTTGGTCTGTGTCTTCGATCCGCAGTAGGAATTTTCCGTTTTTGGCCTTGGCATAGAGGTAATTGAACAAAGCGGTACGGGCACCTCCCACATGTAAAAAGCCGGAAGGGGATGGGGCAAAACGTGTTCTTACTTCAGTCATAGACTCTCTTCTTTTATTAGAAAATTTCCAAATCGTTTGTATTCAATAGGTTCAGTAGAAAGAAATCGTGGAGAGTTTGCCAATACGGGAACAAAGAAAATCTCCTGTTTGTCTGTTTTCCATAGGGATTTAAAAAAGAATTTTTCAGGTTCCATGGGGATTTTTTCAAACTGAATCTTGGATGCATCGTACGAAGTAGACTGGAAAACTAAGTCGGATGATGACTTGAACTCGCCGTTTGGGGTAGCACTTCCCAAAGCTCCGTACTCGTAAGTCCAGGTTAAAGACGAACCGTTATCGAGACGAATGGTCTCACTTCCTAACGTAAATTCATCGGAGTTGGAACCTGGTTGAAAAACTGCTGATTCTGAGATAGAGATGCGATTGGTATTTGAGGTGTTAAGCTGTTTTAGTAAAGTCACTAGATCGTTTGAATCAGACTCACCTTGGCTGTAAGTTTGGAAAACAGCCTCGACTGTGTCTGAATTAGTTGTTTTTTTGAGAATGCCTTCTTGCCTGTAATAGTGGAGATGATACCTTTTCATCGAAGTTTTGGGAAAAAAAGTCTGAACCGACTTCAAAAAGTCCATATCTCGGATGGATAAGCTAATGTCCGTTCGCCAAATTTTTTTCGGTTCTTGCCCTCCAGACACTTCCACGAAACTATGATATGCCGACCCTTCTTCGAAAAAACGCGGGTTCCATTTGCGAATGGATTTGGTATACAGAACCAAGCCCGAAAACCCCGAAGAGGGGGAAGTCAAGGTTGGTGTTCCGGTGGATTTACAAGCCCCGAATAAAAAAAATGAAAAGGCTAAGGAAAGCCAATAAATACAAGGTTTTGGGGCGATTTTCCAGAGCATCTTAGGGGTCTTTGCACCACTCTCCCAGTGGAAAACCGATTGACAAGCCAATTCGCCTCATCTCCTTGGCAGTTGGCACCATGAAGAACGAAGATAATTTTCCCAATCGAACCTTTGAAGACCAAGTCCACGACGACCAGCGAAAGTACTCCCGTTATGTCTGTGACTCAAGAGCTATCCCACATGAAATCGATGGGCTTAAGCCCGTTCAACGAAGAATTTTATGGGCAATGTGGAACTCTGATGCTAGAAACCGCCACACAAAAACTGTAAAAGTAGCAGGACTTGCCATGGGATACCATCCGCATGGAGATAGATCGATCCAAGATGCACTTTCTCAAATGGCACAAGACTTTACTTTCGCAAACAATTTTCCTTTGGTCAGTGGAGAGGGCACTTTTGGAGATGTGTTAGACCCAAGTGCGATAGCGTCGCCTCGATATACGGAAGTTAAATTGTCCGACTTTGCAAAGGATTTGGGATTTTTCGAATCCTTACCAGATATCGATTACGTAAAAAACTACGATGAGACAGAAGACGAGCCAATTCACTTTGTTGGAAAGGTGCCGGTTGTTTTGTTGAACAATATACAGGGAATCGCAACAGGTTTTCGATGTTTTATCCCAGGTCATAAATTAAGCGATATCATAGATTCACAGGTTCAGTATTTAAAAACCAACAAACCAAAAAAAGTCAGCCCTTGGTACAAAGACTTTGGCGGCCAGGTCAAGATGTCCCAAAATGACAACGGGTCAATGGTTATGTCTACTACCTTTGGGTTTAGGCGAGAAGACGGCAAGCTCTACCTTTCTGATGCTCCCATGAATTGGAATCGAGAGAAGGTAATTCTTTTCTTGGATGATCTTTTGGAAAAGAAAGACAACTGGTTGCGAGACTATGTAGATCACTCCAGCCAAAAGTTTAAAATCGAACTTATCCCGAAAAAAGGGGAAGAGCCTAATGATGCGGCCCTGAAAGAGCTGTTTTCCAAAGAAAATAACGAAGTTTTAACGATAAACGTTATCACACATGAAGGCAAATTAAAGAAGAGAACTCCTGAGGAAATCATCAAAAACTTCTGTGATTTTCGCAAAATTCACTTGATCCGAAGGTTTAAGAGACTTGCTGGACTAGAAAAAGAGAAAGTAGAGAGAAACTCGGAATTGATTCGATTCATCAAAGAAAAGTGGAACGAAAAAGTAACGGGAATTAAGTCCAAGAAGGAATTTGAAGAGAAACTAAAGGCTTCCAAGTTCAACTATTTTGAATGGCTTTCTACAATTCCAGTGTATCGGATGACCTTGGAAGAAGTCAAAAAATGTGAAGAAGCTATCGAAGAAGCCAAAGGCAAACTTAAGGAATACACTGATTTGACTAAGGATGACAAAAAGCTAACTTCCTTTATGCTCGATGAATTAGCTGAACTGAAAACCAAATGGGATCCTAAATAATGGTAGCAAAAACAGAGAAACAGTCCAACGCGAACCGAAATTTCAAAAAACTTTCTAACGTAGAACATGTTCGTATGCGAACGGGAATGTGGCTAGGCCAGAATTCTCTTTCTACATTCGAACAGCACTTTTTCCGAAAAGATGGAAATGGTCTGTACGACATTCAGCATGAAGAGCTTTCCGACATACCTGCAAAGCTAAAGTGCTTAGACGAAGCCTGTATGAACTGCGTAGATGAATACCGCAAGAACCAGAATGACAAAAATATACTAGAAAAAGACAAGATGAACCGCCTTTTGGTTCAGTTAAGTTCGGATCGAAAACGAGTGACCATCGAAGACAATGGAAGGGGAATCCCAGCTGACAATGCTGAAGGAGTTTACCTTCATTTGATGTATGGGGAAAACTTTGACGACAAGGTTAAAGAAGACCATGTCGCCGGGCAGAATGGTGTCGGTATTTCACTAGTTAGAATGGTATCTTCTTTCTTTCGAGTTAAAACCACTAACGGCGGTAAAATGTATCGAAAGACATTTACCATTGCAGAAGACGTAAAAAAAATCATTCGGGGTTTTAAACTCTCAAAAGATGATACCGAAAAGGTCATGCTTTACTTTGATGAGCATGGTAGCTTTGCCGATTGCAATTTGTTGACTGCAGATCAAATCAAACAATTAAAATCGCCATCCGAAAAGGCGGGAATGAATGCCTCCATTGAAAACGCTAAGAAGGAAGACCATGGAACAACTGTCGAATTTGAATTGAATCCGTCTTACTTTAATAATTTGGATGTTTCGTTCAATGTAGACTTAGTGAAACAATATCTGCAAGACATTGCAATGTCAAATCCTGGATTAGAAGTAGTTTTTCTACATAAAACGATCAAAGAGAAATTCAAGTTTAAGAAAGGCTTTGATGAGATCTTTTCCAATTCCGAAATGATTTCCTATAAAATCGACTATATTGACAAAGCTTCTGCGAGCCAAATCAATATGGATACGTATGTGGTCATGGGCCAAAACAAAACCCTGACTTGGGTAAACTCCATTTTTTGCCCGCAAGGTGGTTCTGCGATTGAATATTTAGAAAACAGACTTTGTGATGAAGTTCGGAAAAAAAGCCAAATCGTCTCTTTGGAAAAAAAGTTAAATACGCAATGTACTCGAAACGATGTGCGCAGTTGTTTCCATATGTACGTTAATCTAAGGATATTGAATCCGAGATTTAAATCGCAAGATAAGTCTTATTTGATCAATGATTTAAATGAAGACATTCGAAAGGCTGTAGACAAACACCTAGAGAAGCTCATTAAGAAAACAGGGCTACTTGAAGAAATTAAAATGGTAATGGAGAGGCGCACCCAGCTCAAGCAGTTGGAAGACGCTCAAAAGGGCCTTCGCCGCGCTTCTAAAAACAATATCCCAAAGCTGATGCCACCTACGGGCAAGCCAAATGATGAAGGAAGAGTGTTGTTTGTGGCTGAGGGGGATTCTGCGATTGCAGGTCTCAGACCAGCAAGGAATCCAAAATTGCACGGGTTGTTTCCACTCAGAGGAAAACCGATGAATTGCAAAGGGATGGCACTTGCCAAGGCTATGACCAATGAAGAACTAAAAAACATAGTTGCCATAGTGGGTTTGCCATTGAATGAAAAAGTCAAGTCCATCGAACAGCTGAATTATGATAAGATCAGTATTATAACAGATGCCGACTTTGATGGGTATGCGATTCGGTCTTTAATGCTATCTTTCTTCTATGAGTATTGGCCTGAACTTTACGATTTAGGTTTTATTCATGTTTCCAGTGCGCCATTGTACGAAGTAGATGTGAAGTGGAAAGAAGGAAAGAAAGAGACTGTTTTTTGTATCGATGATGCCGATTACGATAAGCTGATGGTTAAAATCAACAAGGGATTAGGCGAGATCACGCGAAAAAAGAGAAACAAAGGTCTTGGTGAAACGGGAAAAGAAGCTATGAAATTTGCCGTGGATGAGTGCATGACGAAAATTACGATCAACAGCAAAAAGACTGCAAAAAATGTCCAAGATCTTTGGTTTCACAAGGATTATGCGGACAAGAGAAGAGAAGCAATCTCGGAATACTCGATGAGTGTGATCCAAGACTAATTTTTTTAACCGCCGAACCGTTTTTTGTTTTTGTAATGTGCCCCGTAGGTCAATCCCACCAGTAAGCCTACGGGTATAGCAAAGTAAATATGCACTTGGATCAAGCCCGCTATCATTCCCAGAATCCCACCTAAGAATTGAATTACAACTAGATTTCCTCCTGTATTGTCCAGGATCATGGTTTCTAGTTCGTCGGTATCTAGCTCCATCACGCGTTCTTCCACCAGTTGGGTGACATTGATTTTATGTACAAACTTTTCTATGTTTTTTCGAAGATAGATTTCCCCTTCGGGGCTTTTTAAAAATTCGATGATACGGTTTTTTAACCATTCAACGGCTCTTAGGAAATTCTTTTCGATTTCTTTCCAATTGGAAGGATCATCCAGGTAGGCTTCTAGTCTTTCAATGCCTGTAGGCAAAAGGTTCTGTCTCGCATAATCACCGCCTGCTCCCAGCCAATCCGAGATTTTTGCTGTTATGAACTCTTGGGTTTCTTTTGAATTGAGTCTTTCTTGGGTGCGGAGCATCACTTGATCCAAAATTCCCATAAATTGATCGGAAGTTTCTGGATCTCTTACAAATCGTTCTAAAAGATCTCGGATGGCTTCTTCATTGAAGGAGAAGATTTTTTTAACACCAATGCCGATTTTTCCAATTGTATTTTTGTTTTGAAGGTAGCCTTCTAGTCCTTCGTTTAACATGTTTGCTAGTTTGGGCATTTCTTCCAGGAGAAGAACACGCAACTGCTCACCTATCTCTTCTCGGTTTACTTCTTCTGTTAAATACTCAGTGAGTTTGGATCGAGTATAGATCCAGAGTTTTTGAACCTCTTCGGGTTGCTTACTCATCTTTTGAATGGTTTCTTGCGAGAAGTCATAGACGACCTCTAAGATCTCGGGTCCTCTTTTTTTGAGCATGCTGATGATCTTGTTTACCAGCATAATGCGAATGTCATCGGTGCGCAGAGCCTCATCCAACTCTTTTACAACTTTCTGCAAACCATCCTCGACTAAATTGCGTTCGTAAATGTAGGCTAGAATGATATCGGGGTGAAGAAGATTTTTCTGAATCGACTCTCCCAGGCTTTTTGCAATCTTAGGTTTGTTTTTGGGGACAAGCCCAGACCAACCCAAAACTTTACCATGTTTAGGTTGAAAGAGCATTTTGATTGCTAGAAAATTAGTGAAGTAACCTACAACTCCCGCCATAAGAATTGTAAAGAGAGCTGAAACCCAGACATTAGAAGAATAGTAAACTTCAGCGATTCCAAAAGCCAGCGCAAAGAAAACTAAGAGCTTGCGATACCAGGCATCTAATTTTGCTACATCCATCGAACGATTCTCTTTAATAGCCTTAAAGTTTTATCATGCCGGAAAGTTTTCTCACCAGACTTCGGGGTAAGAACTCTGTGAAAGTGATCGCACTTTGATTTACCATACCGGTTATGCAAACTGCTTCGTTTATTTCCAATGCCTCTAAGGATTCACGAACAACTGTTTCGCTGTCTTGCCAAAGGAATTTAGGAAACTTGGATTTGTCAATGCCTGCTCTTTGGTGAAAGTCGGAATGCGTAAGTCCTGGGCAAAGAGCCTGGACTCGAACTCCATAGGGTTTCATTTCTTCGTGAAGTGACTCAGTAAAGGATTTGACAAAGGCTTTTGTTGCCGCATAGATCGCAGAACCTGGTGCAGGCAAATAACCTGCTATAGAGGCTACATTGATAAGGGAACCAGATTTTTTCTTTTTAAAATTGCCAAGTGCCGCATGACTCAATTCAACGACAGCTTTTACATTTACATGGATTTCATCGATTTCCGAATTTAAAGGGAGATCGCAAAACTCACCGACGGTGCCAAAGCCAGCGTTGTTTACTAGAATGTCTAAATCGGAATCTGTTTTAATAAGTGAATAGAGTTGCTCTCGATTGTCTTTTTTGGATAAATCTAGAGGAATTGCTTTTAAGATTCCTTTGGAAGTAGGACCAAATTCTTTTATTACGCTCGTTAGATCATTTTCTTTTCTCGAGATCATAAAAACGTTGTGGGTTTTGGAAAGAACTCGAACAAATTCTTTCCCGATTCCTTGGGAAGCTCCTGTGACAAAAGCATTCTTCATTCAGACTTTCTCCTTTGTAAAACGAAGGCCGAGCTACCATCAGGGTAATAGGACTTGCGTTGGTCTATCTTTTGGAATCCCACAGATTCGTACAAGTGCAAAGCGGGGAGGTTGGATTCTTTCACTTCTAAAAAAAAATCTAAATTTGGGTAAACTTGGAAAACGGCAGAAAGGAATTTTCGACCCAAACCCTGGTTTTGATGCGAGGGCAGAACACCGATCCGAAAGATTTCAGCCTCCCATGGCGTGAGGCAAAGCAAAAGGTAGGCAAGAGGGGTAGGACTCTCCCAGAGGAACGCCTCGTGGTAATCTAGGTGACTTTGGAGACCTTTTCTACCCCAAGGGTCATCTGGAAAACAAGACGTATCCATTGGTTCCAAAATGCCAGCATCGCCAGGGTTCAGAAGTTTAAGAGACATAATGCTTTTTTTCTCGCCAAGGCAAACCTGGAAAGCAAATTCGAGCTGTGCGTCTCTTTTCTGGTTTAGCCATTTTTCCCATCCTCTTTTTCTTCCAGTGCCAGCAATTGAAGGATTTCGCCATTTCCAAATGGGAAAAGAAAAACCAAGTAAAACCAGTTAAGCAAGAGGATATAGAAAAATGGAGCGAAAAACTTGGATTAGAAGAAGCAGAAATCGAAGAACTCGATAAAAAGATTCGTAAACTAGTCCAAAAGTCAAACCAAGCGGGTGCTCTCTCATGGAAAATAGCGCGTGCCTATATGCGCTCTGGTTCCTTTGAGATGGGATCGAGATATTACAGTGAGGCGATATTGCAAGATTCTGGGATTCCTACTGATTTCGAAATTCATAAATTTCAATCGGCGATTCCTTACTTTGAAAAAGCCATCAATTACCAGAAACTAGATAAGCAGTTGTTATTTGAGGCGGCTTTGGCCTTTGGAAACGCATCCAAAGATATGGGATGGGAGCCTGAACGAAGAAATCGTGCCATTTTCCTTTTAAAACAATTGATGTTATTCGACCCAAAGGGCACACGGTTTCCGTTCCAACTTGCATTGATTTATTTCGATTCCAGTGTTAAGAGCAGTCAATGGCAGGGTAAAACGCTTCTTAGTTTTACGGAGATGGAAGACGCCTTTTTACTTTTAGACCAGGTTTTACTTTTGGAGCCTTACAATGTTCCGGCTAGGTTTGCCCGAGCCAACTTTCTCTACCAAACAGGAAAAGTAAACCAAGCAGAAACCGAATACATTCGCATCAAGGGTCAGATCGAAGATATGACAAAACAGGGAGCGATTCGTGAATCCTTGGAAAAAAACCAATCTTATCAAAATGTTTTAAAGAATTTGGAGAGATTAAAGAGCCAACCTATTCGATAAACTGCCTATTTCTTTTATGGAAGAAGCAGTTTTTTTCTCTCATCCCACTGTTGCTAGATTTTGCCGTCAGGCTCAAATTTTCCGAAAATGCACATCTCTAACTGAGCTTAAGGGCATGGTCGCAAAACTCTTGTATCCTACCGAATTAGAAAAATTTGAATCCGAAACACAGGAATGGCTAAACGAGGGAAAGAACCACCTCACCCAATTTGTCTCTTACTATGATAATGAATACCCGCCCTTGCTTCGGGAAATTCACGATCCGCCCTTAGCTCTAGCCTACCAAGGCAATCTGAATTTGTTACAGAATTGTATCTTTTCAATTGTAGGAACTCGAAAACCCTCTCCTGTTTCTATTTTGGCGACGAAGTTTCTCATCGACAAATTACAAAAAAAGAAGGAGATGCAATCCGAAATTGCAATCGCTTCTGGAATGGCTCTTGGTATAGATCGAATAGCTTTTATTTCTGCGCTAGATCAAAAAATACCTGTTATTGGAGTTTTGGGAACGCCTCTTGGGATTTTGTATCCTCCAGGCAACCGAGATTTGTATGATAGAATGAAAGACTCGAGTGACTCGCTTTTGATTACGGAGTTTGCCACTAGGTCTGAGCCTGCAAAATGGACATTTCCCAAAAGAAATCGGGTTATTTCAGGTTTGTCCTGGCAAGTTTTCATTATGGAAAGCTCAGAGAAATCTGGGACGCTATGGACAGCAATGGGAGCAGTCTCACAAAACAGAGATCTGTTTGTCTTTGATCATCCTCTGCAAAACAATAATTTAGGAGGAAAGTCCTTGTTAGCAGATGGGGCGAGCCCTTTGGAGTGGGAATTTTTGTCAGAAGGGAGGGGCAAACTGTATCTGTCAGATGATCTGAGAAAAAAAACTTGGGATGAATGGGAAGAGGACGATCGGAAGAAACAAGAAGAGCTTCTGCGGTGCAAGGCAGAAGCCCTAGGACAAGGAAACTATTGGATACCTAGTTTTTGAATAGATAACCAGCAACTGTGGCAAGCAAATAGACAACTAATAGCATAACACCGATTGGCCTTCCAATTTGTTTTTTAGAAAACATGATTCCAATTCGAAATAAAATCAGAACAATAATCATGGCGGGAAAGTAAAATTTAAAGAAATCTCCGTTTGCCTTAAGTCCTTCGCTCGTAACAGCCGCGGCGGCACCAGAGACGAAGAGAACGTTCAAAATGTCTGCTCCAATCACGTTTCCAACGGCTAGCTCGGAGTGTCCTTTTCTGGATGCCTGGATTGCAGTGACAAGCTCTGGCAAGGACGTTCCGAAGGCAACCAGGGTTGCACCGATGATCTCTTCCGGAATGGAAAGCCTGCCAGCCGTTTCCATAACCGCAGGGATGAGAGTTTTGGAGGAGAAAATGACAATACCAATGGAAAGGAATAGTTTAACAAAGACTCGCAAGGAGGGAGCAGATTTGTCGACCTCGATTGTGTCATCCATACCGACTTCGAGCTCTCCTGGTTTTCCCGACTTTGACCAACGAATGCTCATGTAAATGTAGAGACCCAAAAGTCCTAAGAAAACAAAGCCAGTGATTTGAGTGACACCGCCACCTGCAGTAAAGGTTGACCCTAGGTTACTCCAAGGCAAAGAAACCGCGAGTAAAAGAAAACCAGCTCCCACTTGGATCCAACCTTGTCTGTTCACCAAACGTTTGTCAATATCTGGAGGCGAGATCAAAATGGCAATGCCCAGAATTAGCCCCGTATCACAGATAATTGAACCAACGGCGTTTCCTAAAGCGATTCCAGGATTTCCGTCTAATGCGGATAAAACGGAAACAGATACTTCAGGCAAAGTAGTTCCTAAACTAACGAGTGTCGCTCCGATGATCATCTTGGGCACACCCCAACTGAGGGAGAGGGAGACGGACTCATCTACCAAAACGTCTGCCGCTTTTCCTAAAACCAGGATAGAGGCAACGATTGATGCGATGAGGAGTGGGAGCGGAAAGCTCTTGAAAAGGGTTTCTAAAAATGCATCCATAGACTCGGATAGTTTGGTAAACTGGGAGGCGAAGGCAAGCTCATTTTATGCATCGGGGGCAGGTCTAGAACCAGCGTAGAATCGAAAGCCTGCCAATAGGAACCAAATTCCAAATAGGATGGCATAGGTAACAATCACTTTGGTTTGGGCGCGTTCCATTTCGTTCTCGAAACCAAGGATCAATTTGTAAGGATAGACCCCTTGGCTTAAATCCAAACCATACATTCGTTCGCTGTTTGCTATGGCACTGATCAGAAGTGAATCTTCCTCGATAAGGACAACTTTTCTTTCTTTCATCCATTCTGCAAAAAAAGCTGAGCCGAATCTAGGATTCTTGACCCAATCTTCTTCTAGTTTTACCCAAATCATCCAATTTCTTTGCGTTTCCTCGCCCTTTAAAATATAGGGAGCCGCCCAACGGTACAGATACGTTCTTTTTTCTTTCGAAGAAGAAAGCGGTGAGGAATCAAATCCAGTGAACTTGGTAGAAATAGTACCCGGTTCCAAAGTGGTAAACAGCTGTTTTTCGGGTTTGTTTAAGTCCGAATGGATTGTTAAGAAGTATTGAATAGAAGAGGCTTGGGTCGCGGCACCAATCGAGAGAAATCCAGTCAATACAAACGTAAGATTCTTTGAGAAAACCTTGTAAAACAGAAAGCTGGAAACAAGTGCAACCAGGATGGCAAGAAGAATTTCGTATTCTGATGCAATGTCCAAGTTGTAGATTCCCAATCCCAATAGCGTAGCAACAATGAGGTGGAGTGTTCCGATTGCAAAAGTTCCGAGAAAAGGGGGAAGGGGAGTGTTGTCTAAATCAGCTTCCTTGTTTGGAGTGGTTTTTAATTTAACATTTGGTTCCCTTTTTTTTAATTCTTTGAATCGAAAATAGAGAAAAGTAAAAAAGGAGATAGCGATCAAATCGAACAAAGGATAGTAAGGGAGAAAATGGGAATATGCTGTTAGCTTGGAAACTCCGAGAGTCTCCTTAGAAAAAGTATAGACAGTTGACAAATAGGCAAAACTAGGTTTTTCAACAAACTCTAGTTCGTCCAAATAAAGGACCTTGTGACTGAAGGAACAGGGCAGGTTTCCGCAGAGAGTGGCTCTTTCCTCTGGAGAGATTGGTAGAAGTTGCCCTTTGGAAACAGAATGAGTGGACAATTCAAAAACTAAACTAAGTTGCTCAGGAAGTGTAACAAGCAGCATAAGACCCAGAACTAAAGCCAACAAAGTAGCAAATACATCGAAATTTCCAGATTTATCTTGTTTCATAAAAGTTTACCCTTTGAGAGTCTCCGAAAAGTAAGAATTCATTTCTCGAAAAAGGCAAACGCTAAATTCTGTCCCTATGAATTGCCGAACAATTTATTCCATTCTTTTTACCTTCCTTTTATTTCTGGGAGTTCCTCCCGAAGCGGGATCGGAACCTATATCTCCGAAAGAACCCAGTCTACCCAATTTTATCTCTGAATCTAGAGATGCCAGAGGGGACAAACCGTCCCCAAATCCTTCATCCATTCGAAAAAATGTAGCTGTGACTTTGTGCGATGGAAGGGAAGTCAAAGGATTTTTAGATTTCAAAAATGAAGGACTAACCTTTGCTCATGTGAAGGATGGCATTTCCTATAAAAAAAAGATTTCTTGGAACGAACTCTATTCGATTCGAATTGAATCTTGGGAAATGAAACCGAAAAAAGAAGACAAAAAGGGTCAGCCTTACGACTTAATCCCAGCACGTGTTCGACTGCAAATGAAATCAGGCGAAAAGTATATCAAGGAAACTGGAGTGGCTGACTTTCAATTTCTAAACCTCACAATTGAGAATGCGAATGGCCAAGCTCAGCTTTTTACCTATTGGGTAGACTTAAGGTATCCGAACGGATCATGGTTTTCTGGTCTTTCCTTGACTGGAAATTCCGAATCACAGAGAGAAGACTGCTTGAAAGATGTCGTTCGAAGTGTGGTCATGGAAGACTAGGAAAAGGCATGAATTTCACTAAATTTCTCTTGACGATTGTATACCCCATGGGGTATACTGAATTTAAACAGGAAATATATCTAAAGTGACAACTATCCTAATCGGGATTATCATCGGATTGACACTGGGATTAACGGGAGCAGGCGGAGCTCTGGTGGCAATCCCTTTGTCTATAACCTGGCTTGGCTTGGATTTAAAGACTGCGACTAGCTTCTCTTTAGTTGCTGTTTTTTTCTCAGGTTTCTTTAATTTTTTGGGACAGCGTCAGTCTGTGCATTGGCAGTCGGTGCTTTGGATTTTACCTTTTTCTTTTCTGGGAAGTGCTCTGACTCTTCCGCTCAAAAGTTTGATTTCTAATGAAATGATTTTAGGGCTGATTGCCTTTGTTTCGGTTTTTGGGATTTGGTCTGTTTGGAAAAAAAATCCAAAACTGGAAATAAACTCAAAGAGCGATTTAGTTTCTACTCTTTCCCTTCTCAGTTTTGCAAAATATGCTATCATTGGTTTGGTTATGGGCTCTCTGACAACTTTAACTGGTTTGGGAGGGGGTATGATCTTGGTACCTCTCTTTATCACTTTGATTCAGGTCTCTCAAGACCAGGCTGTGGCTTCATCGCAAATTCCGATCAGTATGACTGCCTTGTTTTCTCTTGCTATGCAATTTTCTACAAGTCAGATAACTCTTGATATGATGATGATTCTCAAGTTGGTTGTTGGCATATTGATCATAGCCATTGCTTTGCCTTTGTTTTCTCGCCTTTCTGGAAATAACAAATATAATTTATTCAAAAAGGTATTCTTTTCTGCAATAGTGATTATTTCTTTATTTCGAATTCTAGGAGAGACCACCTTATGGAAGTAAAACATTTTTTCGATCCAGATACTTTTACTCTGACTTACATAGTTTTTGATTCAAAAACCAAAGATGCCATTGTGATAGACCCAGTTTGGGACTACGATCCAGCATCTGGGAAACTAACAGATACTTCAGCAAAGACCGTGGTTGAGTTTATACAAAGAGAAGGTTTGAATCCAATTGCTTCGCTTGATACGCATGCTCATGCAGATCATATTTCTGGATCTTATCTTTTGAAAAAATTCTTTCCAAAGATTCAAATTGGAATTGGAGAGAAGATTCAAATCATTCAAGAAACTTTCAAAGAGACTCTTCGAATCCCCTATTTAAAAACAGATGGTTCTCAATTCGATTTTCTGATAAAGGATTTCGAAGAGTTAAACTTTGGTTCGTTGCATTGCAAAGCGATTCCAACTCCAGGTCATACACCCGCCTGCCTGAGTTATTACTTCACTGGAATGGTTTTTACAGGCGATGCCTTATTTATGCCCGACTACGGAACAGGGAGATGTGACTTTCCGAAAGGAAACGCAAAAGATTTGTATCATTCCATAAAAGACAATCTATTCACTCTTCCAGGCGAAACAAAGGTGTTTGTGGGTCATGATTATATGCCAAATCAGAGAGAATTGCAGTTTGAAACGACTATTGCTGATTCTAAGAAAGCAAATATTCAACTTTCGGAAAAAACCGATGAACAGAGTTATTTGGAATTCCGCGAAAAACGAGATAAGACTCTCGCAACGCCTAGACTTTTATTTCCAAGCATACAGATCAATATAGATGCGGGGAAGCTGCCGCCAGCAGAAGACAACGGTAGGCATTATTTCAAATTGCCTCTAACTGTTGATGAGGGAAAATGAATCAATCAACTGACTGCATGATTTAATAGAAACTGCTCGCAGTTCTTTTCGAACTCCGCGTAATTTTCCATAGTAACAAAAATCAGTTTTGCACTTGGAAACTTTTCTTTGAATTTTGATAAACCACGAGAATCCTTCTTTCGACCGCTCTTTACTTCAATGGCATAGACTCTTTTACCTTCTTTGTACACTAGATCAACTTCGTAGTTTACTTCTCGCCAATAATACAATTCCCCACTCAATCTCAATAGTTGCGAAGCGACCAAAAGTTCCAAGACTCTACCTTTTTCTTCCGAATTGTAATCGGAAAGTATGGTGAGATAATAAAGGCAAGGTGCCATGGGAATGATCTTAGGTGAAGATGTTTTTGTAAGAATTTTCTTTGCTGAAAATTTTGATAGAGTCTTGATTAAGAAAGCCCCTTCAAAAAGATTAATGTAGTGTTTCACTAGTTCCACATTTCCTTTGTCTTGGATTTGACCGAGAAGTTTTGTATAACTGATCTCTTGTGCTGGGTAAGAAACTAGGATATCGAATGTTTGACGGAATAGGGCAGGTGATTTGACCGAATGGAATTGTAGAATATCCTTCTCGATGACTGTGGATAGAATGGATTGACGAACGTAGGAGTTCCAATCCGGGGAATTTAAGAACGAATAAGAACCAGGATACCCACCTATTTTGAGATAGTCTTCAAATGATAAGCCATAAGCTTCTTTTGATTCTGCACTATTCCAATGATAGACGGGCAAAAGCTGGAACCTACCCGTTAGGCTTTCGGAAAGACCTTTTTGGATTTGCAAAGAGCTAGAACCAAGTAAAATGCAACGAATTGGTTTTTTGCTTAGAAGAGATTCATCCCAAAGTTTTTTGATCATCTCGGACCAGTTCTCGCATTTTTGGATTTCGTCTATGACAAGAATCTTCTTTTCCGATTGAGCCTTTGCCCAGATTTCGGCAAGCCATTTATGAGAAGAATGAAAGACCCCATCCGCTGATTCATACAGGAAACCACTCGATTGTTTCTCATTCAAATACTTGAGTAAGGTGGTTGTCTTACCGACCTGCCTTGGTCCTAGAATGACTTGGATCAGATTTCTAGGCTGTCTTAGGTTTTCATCTAGTTTTTGAATAAACGGTAGATTGATAAGAGTACTCATATTTGATAGGTCAACCTATTAAATATGATAGGTCAACCTATTAAATCGGAAGGAGGGCGGAAATTTACCCTATTGACGAGTGGCATCTTTTCTAAACTATAGGAATCGAGGCAATCTATGACTCTAGACATAAACACTTTAATCCTTTTGATTGTTTATGCTACATTTGTTTCTGGCTTAGGCTTAGTTTTTATGGCTAAAGAGTTCCCAAACCGCAGGGGACTTCGGATTTGGGGGTATGCGAGTTTCACCATGTCATTGGGTTGGATGGTAAACGGGGCACTGAGGGGAGTATTGCCAGACATCCTTTCCATTTATGTTGGAAATCTAGTGATCACATGCTCAATTATGGCCTGGGCTTACGTTATCTTTGAATTTTTAGAAAAGGCACCCCCAAAGAAGACCTACGCTTCTTTACTTTTACTTTCGTTTGTCTCTCTTTACTATTATACGAACATAGATGCAAACCTCTACAAACGAATCATCATTATCTCTTTCGTGAATGGGTATATCATAGCAGGAATCATTCGAGGATTGTTCCAAAATCGCAAAACAAATCCGCTCATCTACTACTACAACATATCATTCTTTTGTGTCTGTTGCTTAGCCGTTTTTTTTAGAATGTTTTACTATCTTTCCTTCTTTGATGAATCTGGTTCAACAGCTAATGTAGATAAAATTGTAAATGGGGCAACCTACGCAATTTTCTTTCTTTCCATATTGATGTCGCCTTTTGGGTTTTTACTTCTGAATGATGATAGCTACATTCGAAGTATAGAGAGAGCAAAAGAAACCATTCAAAAACTCTCGATTGGAATTGAGCAAAGCCCTCTCTCCATTTTGATTACGGATCTCAAAGGAAAAATCGAGTATATTAACCATACGTTTACCGAAATAACAGGATATACTTTCGAAGAGGTAAAGGGCAAGAACCCCAACATTCTAAAATCGGGTAACACAACTACTGAAGAATACAAAAAGATTTGGGAAACCCTTCTGGATGGAAATGTATGGAAAGGGAATTTTTACAATAAAAAGAAAAATGGAGATCATTACTGGGAAAGTGCCATTCTGTCTCCAGTCAAAAATGAATCCGGCAAAATAATCAATATCATTGGAATCAAACAAGACATCACAAAACAGAAAGAAACCGAAGAGAATTTGATTTTCGCAAAGGAAGAAGCAGAGAGTGCGAACAGATTAAAAACTCAGTTTCTTGCCAATATGAGTCACGACATTCGCACTCCGATGAATGCAGTGCTGGGTTTTAGCGAATTGCTGAAGGAAAAAGTTGGATCCGACAAAGAGATGTCGGATTACTTAGAAGCCATTCAGCGAAGTGGAAGAACCCTGGTTGCTTTGATCAACGACATTTTAGATCTCGCAAAAATAGAAGCAGGGCTTCTCGAGATTCAAAAATCAAATGTGGACTTAGTTGCTATATTAGAAGAAATCAAACATCTGTTTTCTTTGAGTGTCAAAGAAAAGGGAATATTTTTAGAAATAAAAGTCGATCCTGGTTTTCCAGAAACATTGATTATGGACGAGCTTCGCATTCGACAAGTGTTATTGAATTTGATTGGAAATGCGATTAAATTCACGGAAACTGGTGGAATCACTGTTAAATTAGAATCGATCCTTCAAGGGGAGGATTTTGTTTCTTTGCAAATCAAGATCATCGATACGGGAATTGGCATTTCTAGGGAAGACCAAGAACGTGTGTTTCATGCTTTTTTGCAAAAGACAGGACAGAACCAGGCACGTTACGGAGGGTCTGGTTTGGGCTTGAGCATTTCAAAAAGATTGGTCGAACTGATGGACGGACAAATCTTGATCGAAAGCGAAATAGGCAAGGGGTCCACGTTTACTGTCGCCTTAGAGAAAACGAATTTGGGTAGTAGAACCGCGAGAAGTGGCTTTGTCGGAGAAAGTAAAAAGCCTGAAAAAAAAGAAATTGTAGGCGAGTTCTCTCAGTTTCAAATTCTCCTAGTGGAAGACACGCCCGAAAACCGAATGGTTGTTACGGGACTTTTGAAAAACTCTAAAGTCAAAATCATCGAAGCTGAAAATGGAAGAGTCGCTTTAGAAAAACTGAAAACAAATCCAATAGATTTGATTTTTATGGACATTCAAATGCCTGAGATGAACGGAGTCGAAGCGGCTGAAATCATCCGAGCTGATGAAGCAATGAAAAAAATCCCTTTGATCTTTTTAACAGCCGATGCGATGCCCGAAGACATTCAAAAATACAGCCATCTCTCGGATGGCTATCTCACCAAACCAATCACAAAGGAGATTCTTTTATCAACCATGAGACGGTTTCTTCGGGACTGTTGAGTGAAATAGATTTTTATCGAGAAACGAATAATTCCTGAGAAAGTCTTCCAATAGTATCTTTTAAGTGATTCGTCGTTTCCAGACATTAGGATTTCTTCTTTCATGAACGACTGCTAGAATTTTTATTTGACCTAACTTTTCGTCTATTGTAAAATACACGCCATAAGGGAAGTGTCGCAAGAGACATCTACGGATTTCTTTATGTACCATTGGATGAATGTTTGGGAGATC
>JAIXRB010000133.1 GCA_027485405.1 Leptospiraceae bacterium
CAACCGATGAAACAAAGCACCCAAGCAATTGGATCGCTCATGGAGATTTCAAAAAAACCAAAATTCTCAAAAAGATAAAAGTAAGCACCTAAGCTAATCCCTTTTTGGAATAAGCCCCAAAGCTGAGAAATGATTCCTGTGCTGAGATCCGCAATTGAATCGTTTAACCGATACAATTCTTTGTTTTGAAAGCGACCAATCGCAATTTCGATTCCGATCAATACAAAAAAAGCCGGTATTGCGAATGTGATAAAAGGTGGAGGTGTGAAAGTTTCCAGCATGGTAAATTATTAGACTGGTTCTGGGAAATTGGCAAGTATTTCCCGAAATAGGTTTTGAAAATCTGTCCTTTCTAGCTCCTCGGGTCTTTTTAAAAGCGAGATCTGGGTAGATTCCGAGGCTATCCAAACTGCTTTCTGAAACTCTAGATTCTCTTGGGAAAAAGGAGATTCTTTTAAGCTAACTTTCATTTGCTTTCTTTTCCCCCAAAAAAGGCTTCTGAGCAAAAGAGACCAGACTTCTATGTCTCTTTCGGTTTGAAAAAGAGCATTTCTATTGTCTGAGGGAGTGAAACGGATTAGGCTAGAATCCACTTTGGGAGTGGGATAAAAAGACTTTCGATGCAAGGTCCGAAGTAATTCAACCTTACCAAACGCGGACAAAAAGACCGAAAGAGAAGAAATTTGATTGGTGATTCTTTCTGCGAATTCCTTTTGTACAACGAATGCCGCTCCCACCAAAGACGTACATTTCTGAATGACGATGGTAATCAATTCAGATGTTAAATGATAGGGAAGGTTTCCATAGACGAAAAGAGTTTCTTCAAATAAATGGGGCAAATGCAAGCGAGCATCACCTTCGTGTAAGATGACATTTGAATGATTTTGCAAGTACGTTTCCTTTGCATGTTCAATAAAAGCACGATCAATTTCAAACAAATGCAAATCGTTTGGTAATTCTAAAAGGAAGCGAGTTAAAGAGCCGAGTCCAATTCCTATTTCAGCTACTTTCACATTTTTAGATAAATAAGGAACTCCAGCTTCGAAAACGATACGTAACAAATTAGAATCGATTAGAAAATTCTGACCGAATTGTTTCTGAGGTGCTAGGTTGTGGCTCTCTAAAAACTCTTTGATTTCAGTTTGTTTTAAATGCTGGGTGGGCAAGAGCTTCCTCTACGTTAAGGATTACCCACTCTTCCGAAATCCCAAGGATTTTTTGCAAAGATTTCCAATCTGCGATGGTTTCTTTTGACCAGGGAGGCAAATCAATCAAGAGAATTCCTTTCTTCTCGGCTCTCAATACCTTCAAAAGAGGCACAACCTTTGTTCTATCCCCCGAATATCGTAAGAAGTGGCCCTCTTTCAGAAGCGGAATGGAGGGATTTCCGTTTTCAAAAGTAAATGTCTCGGACAGAATCTTCCAATCTTGGAAAATCTTTCGTTGGGAAGTTAAAACAATTCGATTCCCAAAGGGATTCTTATTTGCACAAGGTAGAGCCCAAGGCAAACAAGATTCTGATTCTAAATAGATAGTTTCGGCAGAATGGCAGATCGATTGCTTTTTCTCCCAAGCTTCTAATGCCTGTTTTGCATAGCAATTGCCCAGGAAGGAAACCGTTTTTTGAACAGACAGTATCGCATTTCCTTTTCTAAAAAAAGAAAAAGTTCTGTTCTCAGGCGATGATTCTTTTTGCAAGAGATACACAAAAGGGAAGAAACCAATCACTAGAAACCATTTGAGGATTTGAACCTGTTTTACTTTCACTTTTGGAAAAACAAAGATTAGAGACAAGAGCACAAAATACAAGATCAAAATTTCAAGTTTTGTTTCGTTCCATTGTTGGTAAAGGTTGGGAATGCGTTTGGCTTCCAAAAGAATTCGTAAAAAAATTCGCAATAGTAAATCAGAGAATGACCAACTCAATTCACCAAACAATGGAATTTTGTCAATTAGCAAGCTGATGTACAAACTGGGCAATAGAAAACTGGAAATTGGGATTGCTATCAGATTAACACCCAATCCCAAAAAAGAAAAAGAATGAAAGTAAACGGCAAGAATCGGGAAAGTAGCAAAAGAACAGGCGAAAGAAAGAATCAAGTTTTCCCGCCATAACGGAGAGTTTGCTTTAAACCCTGCTTCCAAATAGGGCTTGATCATAAAAATGCCAAAAACGGCACCAAAACTCAATAAAAACCCTGGTCTTCCAAAATCATTCGGAAAAAGAAACAAAACAATACATGCGGCAAACAGAAGCAAATCAACGGGAAAAGTCTTTCGGTAACTCAGTTTGGCGATTCCGATGTACAAAAAAAATAGAAATGCCCGAGTGAAAGAAACGGGAAAATCCAGACCCCAAAGGTAGACAAAGGCACAACCAAAAGAGAGTAGTGTTGGAATATGAGGATGAATCCTCGAAAAGGGTTTAAATACAAAACTTAAAAAAAGCAAGAAAACGCCGAGATGGAGTCCAGAAGCCGCAAACAAATGCAAAACTCCTGTTTCCTTTGCTGTTTTTTTCATTTCTTTGCTAAGATTGCTACCCCCACCTAAGACTAATGAAATGGATACAGATTGAAGTTCCTTTGGCATATTGGAATGAGACAGCCTTTCTTGAACTTCTTTAACTAACCATTGATTTGGTTCTCGCGGAATGATTTTAGTTTGCTGAAACGGTCGCTTGTCTGGAAAAACTGTTAACCAGATTGCCGCGACAAACATTCCATTTAAGAAATGTCTAATGAATCTTTTTCTGGACCAATCTCGAAACCAAGGAAGTAAATGCAAAGGCTGAGAAGCGATTTCTCCTACAATCCAAATGGAAATGGGGTGGAACTTACCAGCTAAGGTGGCTAGGAAAATCGAACCGAGAGACAATTGCCCAAAAAAACTTACTGGCAACAGTCTGGGTAATATTTGTCCTGCCATGTCCTATATAGGCATGCTTTCGAAAGAATTGGCTAGGAGTAGAGAAAGAGAGGAAGAGATTCGGCTTTAAGTAGGTAGCCCTAGGATCGAGCGGATTTCTTTTATCTTGATCGAAGCCACAGATCTAGCTTTGTCCCGTCCTTGCCTTAGGACTTCTTGGACATAGGCTTCTTCTTTTGCTAAGCGTTCCCTTTCTTTCCGAAAAGGTTCAAAAGTAGCCAACACTTGATCGAGCAAAAGCTTTTTTAGATCACCATAGCCCTTTCCTCCCTTTTTGTATTCGGAAGAAAGCTGTTCTTTCTCATTTTTACCTAGAAAAAGCGAATGAATCTGAAAGATAATGGAAGTTTCGGGGTCTTTTGGTTCATCAATGCCTTTTGAGTCGCTCACAATCGACATGATTGATTTTTTAAGTCCTTTTTCCGAATCAAACAGGTTGATTGTATTCTTATAGGATTTTGACATTTTTGCGCCATCGGTGCCTGGCACGATTGCGGTTTCTTCCGCTATGTCTGGCTCTGGCAATTGAAAGGCAGGTCCAAACTGTGAATTAAACTTTTCTGCAATGTCTCGGGCAAACTCTAAATGTTGCTTTTGGTCCTTTCCCACAGGGACTTTCTCGCTCGAAAAGAGTAAGATGTCAGCCCCCATTAAAATGGGGTAGATAAAGAGCCCGCCGCTAGGCGAAAATCCCTTTGCCACTTTGTCTTTGTAAGAATGGGCAAGCTGTAATTGAGGAACTGTTATACACTGTGAAAGGATCCAAGTCAGTTCGTTTACTTCGGGAACTTCACTTTGGATCCAAAACACTGTTTGCTTGGGATCAACACCCAAAGCAAGTAAATCGAGTACGGCATCATTCGTAAATTGCACCAAACTCTCTTTATTCTGAAAAGTAGTTAATGAATGTAGATTGGCAACAAAGAGAAACAATTCTTCTTTGGATTGGTAGTCTAGGATCTTTTTAATTGCGGAAAAGTAATTGCCCAGGTGCAAACTGCCCGAGGGCTGAAGCCCAGTGAGAACTCTCATTCTTCCGGTTTTTCTTCTTCCGGTGCTGGTGCCGCTTCTGGCTCTGCGTTTTGAGACTTTTTGCGTCGTCCCGAAGTAGCGCTAGCGACATCAAACTTTGAATAAGTGAGTCTCTCGTACTCTTTGTGCATCTTTTCTAGGTCTTGGTCAATCTTTTTATGTGCTGTTAGCTTTGCTGTGGTTTGGGTATCTTTGAAGATAACGGCAAAATTGTACAAATACTTAGTCATTTGAAAAAAGACTTCTTCAACAGTTTGTCCATGAATGCGTTCCCTGGACAAAAAAGTCTTTTCATAAAATGGCAAAAACCTTTGTGAAATCTTAAAATCATCAATCGGCTTATCTTTAAGTGTAGCTAGCCTTTCTGAGACTTTTCCACCTTTTGATGATTGAATCGCCATCAAATGGTTTTCATAAATTGTATTCATTTTATTGGCAAAATTGCCAAAGAATTCAGAAGCCTCGGCGATAGTTGCTAAGATCGCTGTTACGATCTGATCTGTCGCTCCATTCGTAAAATCTGCATTGAACTGCTGGAAATTGTACTGAAAACTTGGGAATTTTCGATTGAATCCGTCTAGCGAACGAACCACGCCATTCATAGATTCAATCTCGTTTCGGAATAGTCCAGGTTGAATCAGTAATGCTTCTTGGACCGCACCCTTATCCCCAACTTTTACATAGCCTTCAAGTAAACTGATATAAACATTTTGAAAGTCTCGAACCAATAAGTAGAGCAGTTTGTGAGGCATTGATTTGAATGCATTCTTAACAGATTGAACCCTGGCTTGTTCTGGCATATGTCTGCCCATATAGTCGTCTACAATAGGATTCAAAAATTCGAAGCTTAGTTTTCCTTTCTCATCTATGGAAAAATAGCGTTCACGCATGTTTTGAAGTTCATCTTTCTTGTAGATTCGAGTGGTTATATCATCTGCAATCTTTGCAACGGTGATCTCGACTTCTTTCTGTACTTCGGGAGAGGCAATAAATTTGTTCTCCTGCATAGGAGGAACTTTCAATTCTGCTACAATTTCTTCCCAGGAGTAAAACTTCTTTCGAGATACTGTATAAAACGCCATTAGAGCTTCAGAAAGTTTTGGTTTGCTGTTTTCTAAGTTCAAACCATAGTTTACACCAATCATAATTGTGTTCTGCTTTCCACTTAGCTTTTCATCTTGCTTTAAGAGTGTAGGAAGGTTTTCTATAATGATACTTTTTGCGTCGGCCCTTTGCAAAAGTCGAATGTAGAACATTTGCATTTTTAAGGAACGATCTAGAAAAATGTCGGGTGAGATTTTGTCGATGAATAAAGCATCTAGCGAAACAAAGGCGTTAAAGAATTTGCAATAATTTGAAATTACATTATAGACTAGAGGTGTCCAAATCCGCCAGCCTTGTTGGTCAGCTACTCGCAAACCTTGGATTGTCGGTAAAATGATATCTTCTTTTAGTCCACGAAACAGCTTTTCAACAGAACCTGAAACTACAGGGTTTCTACCAAACAGCCCAATTTCGATAGCTCCTGTTTCTTTGGCGAATTTTGTAATCGAATTGGGGCCAGATCCTCCGCCTCCACCAAACAAGCCACTTAAAAATCCTCCACCAGCTTTGCCTTCCTTGTCCTTCTCTTTTTCTTTCTTTTTCTTATGTTCTCCGTTAGAGGCAGTGCCCGAGTCTTCGTCGGATTCTTCTGATCCAGCTTTGGCAACTATTTTTTGTTTAACGACCTCAACAGTCCCGGTAGAAGAATCAGCAGGTCTTTTCGGTTTTGCTTCCGATTTAGCTGGTTCTTTTTTGATTTCTGGTCCAGCTCCACCAAATAGAGAGAAGGTAGGCTTTTCTTTCTGTGGTTCTTTTTTTTCTTCTGGTTTGTTCTTTTTGCCGTAGTCTTCATCGATTTTTTTGATCAAATCAATTCGAATGAAGACATCATTCGATCTCTGAATTGCATCATCAATCAACTGTTGGTGTTCAGGGGAACGTTGTTTGCGATACAAATCCGCGAAAACCTTATGTGCCTCTGTGCGAGATACGGGGGACATGATTATTCCTTCTGGTTCAGGGGATTTTCGACGATTTGAGAGCTGGTGGGAGGCTGGAAATTAAAAAGACCAGTCCCAAGCCCTAAGTTTGTAGCGATTCCAGATAAGGCGATCTCTGTTACGTCTTCGGAATCCTTTTTCTTCATCTTTATTAATCTCGGCATATCATTCTCGTTTACAATGAAAATGATTTCGTTCATTTTTTTATCGTTGGAGAGCAGACGAAAGGTTCTTCCCGAAAGTGTGACAGTCTCATAACCCGAAAATAGCCCAGCAAGTCCGCCCGAAACCCCTTTTAGATCTTGTCGCCCAGAAATCCCTGAATCTGGGTTGTAGAACCAAAGAACCTTGCCATTGGAACTTAAGATTCTGCCGTCGTTCCAACGAACATGCAATTGATATGGGTTTTTGTAAGACAAAGTACCTGTGAGCGTACCATTGATAGTAATGGATGCCCTCAAGCTTTCAACAGTGTTTAGTTTAGCTAATACGGAGGAGAGCCGCTCTTTTCCGTCTTGGGAATCCGCCAGAACAGGCAAGCATCCCAAGAGGAAAAAAAAGAGTATGTACTTCTTTAGGCGAAGCACGATTCCAGGGATTAACCTAGAACTTTTTTAAACTCAGACGTCAATGCAGGAACTACTTCAAAGAGGTCAGCTACAACTCCGTAGGTTGCTACTTTGAAAATAGGTGCATCTGGATCTTTGTTGATAGCTACGATGTACTTGGAAGATCCCATTCCAGCTAAGTGCTGAATGGCTCCAGAGATTCCACAAGCAATATAGCAGTTTGGGGAGACGGTTTTGCCAGTTTGTCCCACTTGGTGTGAATGCGAAATCCATCCAGCATCTACAGTTGCTCTAGAAGCTCCGAGTGCCGCACCAAGAGTATCAGCTAAACCTTGTAGCATGGGCCAGTTTTCTGGGCCTTTGATTCCCCGGCCGCCAGATACGATGATAGAAGCATCAGCTAACTGCACTTTGTTTCCGCCAGAAAGATCTTTTGAGATGCTTTTGGATTTAACAGAACCAGCCGCGGCGCTAGACTTTTCAACTGCACCAGCTCCTTCTTTTGTAGTAACTTCTTGGGAGTTTGCACGAATGGTAAACATTTGGATATCCGAAGATACTTTGATGTTTGCATAGGCTTTTCCAGAGTAGATCGGCTTCTTTCCAATGACTTTGTTTCCATCAAGTGTGATGCCTACAACGTCAGCCACTATGCCTGCGTTTGCTTTGATGGCCACTCGAGCGGAGTATTCTTTACCCTGGGAAGAATGTGGCATAAGCACAACACCTGGTTTTTTTTCCTGAATAACAGCAAAAATACCGTTTGCGTATGCCTCTGGATTGAAATCGCCTAAAGCGGCACCAATGATGGTGTCTGCTCCCGCGGCTTTCAATTCACCAGCGTATTTGTCAGGTGAGTCAGTGAGCAAAAGAGCATGCACTTTTCCACCAGAAGCATCTGCAATCTTTCGACCTGCAGAAGTGAGTTCTCTAGAGATCTTTTTGAGTTCTCCGTCTTTGATTTCTCCAACGATTAAAACATCAGCCATGGTTTTTCTCCTTTAGATTACTTTAGCTTCTTCACGAAGCGCTTTCACAAGTTGTTGAGCGAAGCCATTTGCATCGCCTGCTTCCAGTTTTCGTCCTGCGATTCGAGGTGGAGGTGGCTCCAAAGAGACAACTTCTAATTTGGAAGGGGTAACACCTAGATCCTCTGGTTTTTTTATTTTTATAGGTTTCTTTTTCGCAGACATAATTCCTTTCAAGCTAGGGTATCGCGGTTCGTTCAATCCTTTTTGAGCAGTCACTGCCACTGGTGTCGTTGTTTCAACGACTTCGGTTCCGCCTTCGATTTCTCGAGTTGCCGTTACCTTTGTACCGTCGATTTCAAGTTTAAGAGCCATAGCGATATGAGAGATACCGAGTCTTTCTGCGATTTGCAAAACGACCTGGGAGCTGTCTGTATCTATGGACTGACGTCCACCGATGACCAAATCAGCATTCTCAGATTTTACAAAGTTTGCAATCAGTTCGGAAGTAAATGTGGAGTCAAAGGTGTCATACTGATCCACTTTGATGTGAACAGCTTTATCAGCACCCATGGCAAAAGCAGTACGAAGTGCTTCCACAACTCGATCTGGACCTAAAGAGACGGCAATCACTTCGCCACCACTTTTTTCACGGATTCGAATGCCTTCTTCAATCGCAAACTCATCATAAGGCGAAATGATCCATTTCACGCCCGCTTCATTAATAGATTTATCGCCGACTTTGATATTTGTTTCTGTGTCGGGAACCTGTTTTACAAGTACAACAATTTTCATTCCTTAACCCCGTTTATTGCGGTTTACCTAAGACAAGGAAATGATAAGAGAACGAAATTGCTAGCTTTTTATTCAGAGAAAAAGATGTATTTGGACACGTTATAGCAATAAACGATCCAAAAAACTACAACGAGGACATTTGCATCCGATTGCAAATAAATGGAGAGCCCTACCGCCAAGGGTAGACAAAGAAAAAAGACATAAGCCAAAAAAATATAGAGATGAGGGAAGGAGCGAGGCCTCGAAGGAAACTCTCTTAAAACCTGGATAAGGGCAAAAACCTTAAAAACCCCGGTAGACTGCTCAGCCATGGCTCTCTTGCCTAAAAACAAGAAACCCAAAAAGGTAAGAAAGACTGCTAGAGATGCTACCATATAAGGGCAGAATTCTGTCCGCCAATTGTCTTGGAAAGCTGAAATCGGGAAATATACCACCTAACTCCGGAATGGAGTTTTATTGCATTTTTAGAAAAGTTCCGAATTGCCACTGGAAAAGACCAAGATTCAGATTATCATACCCTCCTGATCGATTCCTGAGATTCCAATACTCCAATTCGATATTGAACCCAATTTCGGGGCTGAAATGCAAATTGATCCCAGTGCCCATAGAAATGCCCAGAGTAGTTCCTAAATGATCATTGGGTTCAAACCTAGATATTTCTTGAAAAACTCCTCTATGGATAGCCGAACGGTAGCCCCCATACCCCAAACGAAAACTAAGGTATGGATCTATACTCTTTTCTTGAAGGAAATGGTATTTCACTCCTATATGGTAAAGGTTGCTATTATACAAAGTTTGCCTTGTTGAAACGGGAAATGCGTTTGGCAAAGAATTTATACCGGCCGTTGAGTAGTTTGGAACAGCAAACGGTGAACCTAAAAAGTCGAAAGAGAATGTTTGGAGGCCAATTAAAAGTCCCCAAGACTTTGAAGCCAAAAACTCAAAATGAAAATTAAAACTGTCTTCCGGCTTTTCACGGAAGCGAGATAAAAATGGGATATTGGGAACAAAAGGAATCGGTGGGGATAATGGACGTATAGCCCCCGCTCCAGAAAGTAGTTCAAGTTCATTATTGAATTTTTTTTCATGGTCTATCATTGAACCACTCAGGGCAAAGGGTTCAGTATAACGGACATATAAAATTAGAGGTCGACTGCCAGTTAAGTTTGGATCTTGTTTTTCGGGATTTTGAGCAATAAGACTTGGAAATGAGAAAAGAAGAATGAAAAAACTGGCTACTCCATAATTGTGAATTCTCATTTTAGATTCTGCTTATAATCATTGCTTGCCTTTGCCAAAAATAAGTTTCGCAAAGGAAGTTGTTGTTAATAAACCTTGATAAGCTCGATTTCAAAAATAAGAGTGGAGTTTGCTGGTATGCTCCCTGAAACTTTGCTTCCATAACCAAGTTCGGGCGGAATGATCAGTTTTCGGATACCACCTTCTTTCATTCCTCGCACACCTTTGTCCCAACCTTTGATTACTTCCCCATTGCCCAAATTGAATTCAAAAGGTTTGCCGCGATCCCTTGAGCTATCAAACTTTTGTCCATTTGTTAGCCTTCCCACATAATGCACAGTTACTGTAGAGCTGGAGTAGGCTTCATTGCCTGTTCCTATTTTAATGTCAATGATTTGAAAGTCTTTCTCTGCCGATTGTAGACTTTTCGGAAAGCTAGAAAAAACGAAGATAAGTGAAAATATGACGCTGAAATTTGAAATCCGTTTGAGTTCCATTGAATACTCCCTCCCAATAGAAGCTCAAAAGAGTATCATAAATTCAAGACAAAAACATGGGCAAAATTGCTTTATCCTTAGGCATGGCTAAATTCCAGATTTCTTTCGGTGAAAACCAGTTGCGGATTCTTTGATCTCATAGTGTACTTAATTTTGTGAAAAGAATCGTTTTTTATCGAATTTTTCTAAGTACTTTCCTATTTTCCATACTCCTCGCTGTCATAAATTGTAATGGAGAAACTAACTTCAAAACACCTAGAGCAGAAAAAGGGATATTGGATTTAACGAGCATAAAAGGAAACGATTGGGATAAAAAGATTTTTATTCTAGACGGAGATTGGCTTTTCTTTTGGAAGCAATTTATTGACCCAAATAGCACAGGCAAAGAAATTCAGAATCCAGTTTATATACCCGTTCCTTCGCAATGGCAACAGCTAACGAATGAGAATGGAGAAAATTATCCGCCTTATGGCTTTGCAAGCTATCAACTGAGAATTCTCCTCCCTAAAAATCATCCAAATCTCTCAATGTCACTTACAGATACAGGTACTTCCTATGAAATTTATATCAATGGTGTCCTGCTCGGAAGAAATGGAAAGCCAGGCAAATCAAAAGAGGAAACTCAAATGGGTCAAAGGTATCAAATTTTGCCCATTCAAGGGAGTGAAGTAGAAGAATTAAACATAGTAATATATAATGCTAATTTCGAATACCATATAGCTGGCGTTTGGGATCCACTTTGGATCGGAAGTACTGAGCTGATAGAACGAAAGTATTTCAATTCCATAGCTATCGATTTAATCGTTTCTAGTGCTCTTTTTTTTGCTGGAATCTATCATTTGGGTTTGTATTTCAATCGTAGGAAGGAAGTTTCGCCTTTACTCTTTGGTTTGCTATGTTTGGTGGTTATGATTAGAACCTTAACTATTAAGGAAAGATTGATTTTCGAACTTTCCGAAAACCTTCCCTATCTTTTTGTTAGAAGACTAGAATTTCTATCATTTTACTTAGGTGGATCAGTTTTCTTTGCTTTCGTAAACGAATTTTTCATTAAAGATTCAATTCGAAAGATTCATATCTTTTTGCAAATTACACTTGGTTTTGCAACGCTTATCACTATTTTTCTCCCGCTAAGTATTTATGCGAGAACATTGATTCCTGTGCAAATGATTATTGTTATAGGTATAATCTATACCCTCTATGTTCTCATACGGGCGATTTGGAACAAGCAGGTGGGAGCAAGATCCTTTTTTTTCGGGTTGATTTTTTTCTTCACGGCAGTAATCCATGACATTTTAGTGAGTCGTGATGTTCTCCATTCTCCTCTTTTGTCGAGTTACGGGATTTTGTTTTTTGTTATCTCTCAAGCCATAGTATTGTCTAAAAGATTCGCAAGCTCTTTCGTTTTGGCAGAAAACCTAAGTAATGAATTAAAACTGTTAAACGAAAACTTAGAGGAGAAAATTTCTGATAGAACCAAAGAATTAAAGAAAGCCTTGTCAATTATTCACAAAGATCTTTCCATCGCAAAACGGATTCAGAAAATTTCTTTATTTATTGATGAAGAGAAAATTGAGCATTTTGAAATTTCTCCATACTATGTGGCCATGTCTGAGGTTGGAGGAGATTTTTATTCTGTGAATAAAACTACGAATGGGAATTACCACGTATTTTTAGCTGATGTAACCGGTCATGGTGTCCAGGCGGCTTTGATAACTATGGCTCTCAAAGGAATTTACGATAATTTGAAAAATACGGCTTGGACTCCTAGAGAAATTTTAGAAAAGTTAAACGTAGATTACTATGAAAAATATCATTTGCTAAATTCCTACCTGACGTGCATACTGATTGAGATCAATCCGAAAGAACAGATTGTAACACAAGCTTCGGCGGGACACCCGGATTGTTTATTTTTCTCTGAAGAAAAAGTGATTAGTTTGCATCGAACAGGAAGGATGATAGGGATATCCTCGGATTCCAAATATGAGGAGCTTAGGTTGCCCTATAAGGCAGGTGACAGGATTTTTCTTTATTCGGATGGAATTTTTGAACAATTTGATTCTTATGGGAAGGATTTTGGTGAGACAAGAGTTCAATCAATTTTCTTAGAAAACAAAATGTATTCGATAAAGGAAAATATAGACCAAATAACAAAAGAATTAGAAAATTTTCTGGGTAGCTCAGAAAAACAAGATGATATAACTATTATCGGAATCGAGTTTAATAGTTAATGAAGGAACTTCAGTAAAAGCTATTTAGCTTTAGAAACGCAACCTGTTGAATTGTTCCAGAACCAATTGGTTTTCTGAACGAAATAATGCTAAATCTAAAATCAGGAAGTAGGCTAGCGAGTTTTTCTCTAAACAGACTGTTCCCCAAGATTACTAAATCATTTCCAACTTGCTGAGAAAACACGAATTCTGGTAAATTCATTGGGCTTGGTGGTTTGGAAAAAGTTTTAGTAACTTTCCCATCCTTTTCGATGGTTTCAATTTTTTCGGTCTCAATTCGGACAAAGAAACCTTCTTCTGTGGTGACAATGATTCGGATTGGTTCGGATCGCTTTTTTTGCAACCTTCTGGATTTTTTGATCACATACTCTTTGAATGTCCTCCTTTATGCCGAATCCACCAAATTCTAGTTCTCTACCCATTGCTTCTGGTAGAAAGCGAGTGCTCTTAGTTGAGGGGGGAGGGATGAAAGGTGCCTTTGCTGGGGGCGTTTTGTTCGGGCTCGCGGAAAAGTATTCAGCCAGCGAATTTGATCTTGTCGTTGGTGTATCGTCAGGAGCCTGTTCTGCGGCATACTATGTTACGTTTGTCAAAAGCCAAATGAAACTCGCTGAAAATGCTCTTGCCGTTTGGTATAGAGATCTTTCGGGAAAAAAATTGATCTCACTTTTAAATCCCTTTCGCGGTAAAACCTTCCTCGACCAAGAGTATTTGGTTGATTATATTTTTAGAGACAAAGTTCGTCTTCCCGCTGAAAACTTTGGAAAAAAGAATCATCCTGAGTTTCGCATAGCAGTGAGCAATCTAAAAACGCATGGGATAGAATACGTAAAGGCGACGAAAGACAACATCTTTGACTTGTTGAAGGCGGCTACTTCTTTGCCTGTCGCCACCCGAGGAAAGCAATGGTTAGCTGGCAGATTGTATTCGGATGCCGCCATTCTAAATCCATTGCCCATTCAAGATTTGATCGAAGCAGGATACAAAGAAATTATCGTAGTAATGAATTCTCCACTTCACCATGTTTCCAAACCTCTCGGTTGGTGGATCAGCCATCTAGCCTTTCCAAAAAGGAGAAAAATCCGCAAAATGATGCGAAAGCTACACCATTTTCATTTTAATTTGTCGCGCACTGTAGCACAGAAACCCCCCGAAGGTGTGAAAATTATCACAATCGCACCGTCGGTCTATTTGCCAGTAAGCCTTGTAACCACGACTAAGGAAAAACTGTTTGAAGCAGTTTCTCTCGGCATAGAGCAAGGTAAAAAGGCAATCGAATCTATAGCCTCCATTCAAAAAAGAAAAAGCCTTTAAAATCTTCGCCTTTATCGTAAGTTTGGGACTATGTTCTCAATCGTATCCTCCTATTTTCAATGGTTAAGGAAAGATGCCCCTCAGGGCAGAGTAGAAAGATATCCAGAAGTGGGAGAAGACTTCCGCACAGCAAGGCCTGGAATCTTCATTATTGGTGATCTAACGGGAATTCCACTTTTAAAACTAGCCGCCGAATCTGGGAAGAAAGTCTGGAATTCTATTCGAGAAGTTTCTGGTTCACCAGATGTCTATGATGCTGTGATAGTGGGGGCAGGACCCAGCGGTTTGAGTGCGGCATGGGAAGGAAGAAAAATAAAAAAAAGAGTCATCGTCTTAGAAGCAGGACTAGCTTTTCAAACGATTCGAAGCTATCCTAAAGGCAAACCTATATTTGCCGAACCCAAATCAGTGAAAACCGACTCAACACTTCAGGTTTTAGATGGAACCAAAGAACAATTGTTGAATGATCTTTTGAAAGCAAAAGAAGAATCCCAAGTTCAGATCCAAGAATTTACTCGAGTTTCTGAAATAGAAGAAGGGAAACAATCTCGGTTTCTCGTAAAAACGGAATCTGGAAAAGTCTACGCTTGTGAAAACGTAATTCTCTCTTTTGGAAAATCTGGAGATCCGCGAAAACTAGAAGTAAAGGGAGAAGATTCCCCTTTCGTTTATCACCGATTGCTGGATCCTGCTGACTTTCAGGGACAAGCTGTTGCAATTGTCGGTGGAGGAGATTCTGCTTTAGAAGCCGCCATTGCCTTGTCTAAGCAAGGCTCAAGGGTATCATTGATCCACCGAAAATCTGACTTCTCTAGGGCAAAGTCAACTAACCAGGAAATGGTTCAATCTCTCATTCGTGAGAACAAAATTGAAGTCATGTATCAATCAAAGGTTCGTCAAATTCTCCCTGGAGAATTATGGATCGAGCCCGAATCAGGCTCTGGTTCTCTTCGAAAGAAAAAGGTAGATTCTGTTCTCGTACTGATCGGCTCGCTTCCTCCTTTGGGTTTTTTGCAAAAGCTAAAGATTCCCATAGCAGGGGAGATTCTACTCCGTCACTGGTTGGGGCTCTGCTCCATGCTTGGTTTTGGGACGCTTGCTTATTTTGGGAAGGCAAGCTTTTATGGAAATTTTTGGTACAGTTACTTGGCTTCGGCAGGAGCTGTGATATCCATAATAACTGGGATCATGTGGTCGTCACTGCTAGTACGCGAAAAAGGTTTTTTGATCCCGACGGGTTGGGCACTTTTTCGCAATTTGTATTTAACATTTGCATTTATTTTTTTTGCTATGGTGTATTTTTTGGGAGCCTATGGTGAGGTTTTTCTTTGGGATAAAAAGCCTAGCTTTCATTATACTTTCCTGTACTCTCTGACCATTTTGATCTTTGGGATCCGTCGCATCTACCTGCGTCCAACTCAATACATCCGTTTACAGACCTTTACCCTTATTTCCATCCAGATACTTCCCTTGTTTCTTTTGCCTGAATTGATTTTACCCTATCTAGGCAAAAACGGTTTTTTGGGAAGCCCCGAAGGATTTGTTTTTACTCAATTGTTTCCTGGCGAGGCGTATTGGAATGCCTATCGGTTTATCCTTGCCTGGCCTCTAAATATTGGGGCTTTGTATGATTCCAACCTAACTCCATTTTGGCTAGGTTATGGCTTGTTTCTAAGCTTTGCTGTGATTCCCTTTTTAGTATTTCGTTATGGAAAAGGAGCCTATTGTGGATGGATTTGCTCGTGTGGTGGACTTGCTGAGACCTTAGGCGATGAGCACAGAACCAAAATGCCGCATTCAGGTTTTGCTTACAAGATCGAACATTCTGGACAATGGATCTTACTTCTGGCAATTGTTTTAACAGTGATGAAGCTTTTTGGACTAGGAGTTATCTCTGATTCCGTTAAGTGGATTTATGATTTGGGCATTGATGTTCTTCTCGCTGGTGTGATAGGGGTTGGATGTTATTTTTTATTTTCGGGCAGAGTTTGGTGCCGAATGTTTTGCCCACTTGCAGGTCTTATGCATATCTATGCTCGTTTTTCTCAGTTTCGCATTTTCTCTGAGAAAAAGAAATGCATCTCTTGCAATGTTTGCACCAAAGTTTGCCATCAGGGAATCGATGTCATGAGCTATGCAAATATCGGGAGACCGATGGACAGTGTCCAGTGCGTGCGATGTTCGGCCTGTGTTTCGCAGTGCCCAACGGGAGTTCTTTCTTTTGGTAGAGAGACATCCAATGGGGTTGTAAAAGACTCGATTTCAGCAGTTCTCTCTTAGATCCTAGTTATATGATAGAATTGATCTTTCCCAAGAAGTATACAGCTTTGAGTCTCAACTCAGCTTTTTTTGGTTTTTTTGCGCATACTGGTTTTGTGCGCGGATTACAAGAATTAGGAGTTAAACCAGGATATGTCACTGGATGCAGTTCTGGGGCCCTTGTCGGTTCGCTTTTTGCGGCCGGTGCCGATATGAACCAAGTGGAAAGCATGATTCTAGGACTGAAGCGTTCTGATTTTTGGGAAGGGACTATGATCCACCAAGTAGGCAAACTCTTTAGAAAGGGCTGGAGAGAATACAGTGGGGTACTTTCAGGGACTGCCACTCGAAAACTACTCGAACCTTTTCTTAAAAACAAAACGTTTGAAGAACTTCCAGTTAAATTGGGACTCGCTGTTTCGAATCTCACAGACGGAAAAAGAGAATTGATCACTTCGGGGAATGTTATGGATGGAGTCATGGCATCTATCGCATTTCCATTGTTATATGAGATCCAAAGAATCAATGGAAAAGAATATTTGGATGGAGGAATTGCTGACCCCGAGCCCATCAAAGAATTGATTTTGGATTCCTCCATTGATAAAATAATTGTTCATGCCATAGATAACTCAAAGCCTCTTGGACAAAACACAGTCGAGCGAGCCTTTGATGCTTCCGTAAAGATTATTGAGGGAGAAACAAGGGATCTAAAAGAACTGTTAGCAAAAACAAGAGGCAAAACAATCTTACGTTTAACAACTAAAACCCCATATCTTTCCCCAAAGGATTTTACCGAAGGTAAATTTGCCTTAGCGGAAGGAAAAGGAACAGCGTATCAACATGCTAGAGCAATCAAAGAAGAGTCTTACTTCCCCGATTTTTTGGGTTTCCCTTTGCCTCCACCTCGCTTTCCCTTTTGAGCTGGGGTTTGGGTCTGAGTTTCTTTTTCTAAGGTTCTTTCAAAGCTCATAGCTAAAATTGTTACATCATCATCTGCTTTCTTATACTTTTGAAATTTAAAAACTTCTCCCATAATTCGATCGCAAAGGGTTTGGGCATCCAAACCCGCATATTCGACTAAAAGCTCTGTGAATTTTTCTTCACCAAGCAATTGGTTGTTTTCTGGATTTCTTGCTTCAAGAACTCCATCAGTGTAAAGAACGAGGCTCCCGCTAGTTGGCAAAGGGATTTCTTTCTCTTCTAAATTGAGTTCTAAATACTCAGTGATTGCACGACCCTTTGCAGTTAGCCAAGTGATCTCACCTTTCCGAGAAACAAGTGCAAGGGGATGATGGCCTGCGTTTGCATACTTCAGAATCTTTTTCTTAGGATCTATATAAACAAAGAAAGCGCTTAAGAAGTGCCCAGAGAGGTTTTCAAGAAGAGAAAGTCGGATTTTCTCCGCAGATTTAGCTGGTTCGGATAAGTTGTCTGCCCAAATTTGCAAGGATACTTTTGCCATACTGGCTATCATAGCGGCGGGAATTCCATGCCCAGAAACATCACAGATAAAAAGCCCAATTCCCGACTGGTCTTCTAATACTTGTAAAAAATCTCCTCCGACGTTGGAAGTGGGGACAAAACGAAAACCTAGCGAAAAACCTTTGGCATTGGATTTGTATTTGGGAAGCAATCCTTTTTGGATCTTTTCAGCTAGTTTTAATTGGGATTCTAATTCGGCAGTTTCTTCTTTGTCTTTTCGTAACTGATAGACTCGAACCATCAAAGCCGCCGCCATCAGGAAGATTTCGATGGCAGATCCCAAAGGAAGGCTTATGTTTGCTAAGCGGATAGCGGGTAAAAAGCCTTGGATGGTAAGGCTGTTTAAAAGAGCTCCTAATAAAAAAGAAACATAGGCAAGCAATAAAAAATAGGATTCAATGTTCTTTGGATTTTTAAGGAGAACAAACAAAGAAACTATGAAACCAAACAAGAGAGGAAGAAGCCCAGCGATCAGAGAGATGCGAATCCCAATTCGATTTGGTAAAAAGAAATGAAACGCAAAGAACAAAACTAAAAAACCCAGCATGCCAAAAAGTGCCTTTTGCAATTTGGGAGAGACTTTTTCTAATTCTAAAAATTTGTCTAAAAACAACATTCCAGAGCTTCCCGCCAGAAACACCGTTGTTGGGAAAAAATAGTTTTTCCAAATATTGGAATCGCCGATTTCGAAGTACTGCATAAAACCAGTGGCATACAGATTTAAGAGCAAAACGCTGAACAGGTGAAAGAAGAAATAGTAGAATTGCTTGTAGTTTAGTGAAACGGTGAGAAAGAGAGTATACAAGAAGAGGAAAAGACCCGCCCCAAAATAGGCTCCAAAGAAGATATCAACCTTCTTAGAGAAAGTAAGATAGTCCTTAGTATTGTTAAAGTCTACGAAAGAAAAAATGGGATTCGCAGATTCTAGTCTTAGATAAATTTCCTTCGTTTCTCCCGGATTCAAGAGTATAGGAAACGAGGGAATATGAGAAAAAATCGCTTTGTCTTTAGATAAGACTTGTTCGCCCGATTCTACTTTGATCCAAGCATCCTTCGCTTTGATGTATAAACTGAATCGATCCATTACTGGGCTAGAGAATCGCAAGTAGAAGTTATGCGCAAAAACCCCAGTGTGGGTGAATTTAGTTCTTAACCAAACTGCATTTTTGCGACCCGGAAAAGAAATATATTCTAAAGAATTTTTTCCCCATATTGTTTCGGGCTTTAAAACCTCTGTCAGGCTGAGATCGGAAGAATCGCTTTCCACATACTCAAAGAAATTCCCTATGTTCTTTCTGCTTTGGTTTTCGGTTACAAGGATTTCTTCTCCAAAAAGCGAAGGTGACAGAAGAACCAAGAACCCAAAGATGAAAAACAGTCTGCGTAGAAGAGAAAGCATTGGTTTAAACAGTTCAGAATTTCAGGGATTCTGAAACCAAAAATTGCTTGATTCTTAGGATTCGTAACTCTTTTGGAGCAGAACGAAATTGACATAAATAATCTAAAAATGTAAAAATTCTGTCAGATTTCGTAAAAATCTTGCCACAATTCCATTTATTGTGAATAATCGCCAGTGGTAGGTGCGTATGCGTAAAAATCTTCACGTTTCTTTTTTCCTTTTAATCCTTTTGGGTGTAAATTGTACCGCTATGCCTTCACAAAGCAAAGAAGAGAGCAGTGCTGATACGGCATTCTTGTTCAGCCTACTATCGAGTGGAAATACTTTTGCGGCCTTGTCAAGTTCTGGAACTACAACAACAACTACGACGACTACTACTACAAGCTCCGGGACAACGTCCAGTGCTTCAACTAGCTCAACCCCTTCCGTTTCCTCCTTTTCCCCTACATTTGGCGGGCCGGGAACGACTTTAAATTTTTCTGGTTCAAATCTACCCACTACTTCTTCTTCATTTGCGGTCACGATCAATAGAGTGGCGATGACAAGTATCACCGCTTCCACATCTAGTTCTTTTTCGGCGATTGTTCCTTCTGGAGTTTCTTCGGGCTCGGTAGTGGTGACTATCAATGGAACTGCATCAACATTGAGCACTAGCTTTTCAGCGTCCCCTTGGTTAAACATCAGTGATAACATACCCACTACTGATACAATCTACCGAATTAGCTGCCCCAGTTCAAATACCTGTTTTGCTTTAACGCAAAGCAGCAGTACTGCAAACACTATACTTTGGAGAACTACGAATGGAGGAACTAGTTGGACTTCTATTAACACTACTTTTTCAATTCTGGACGTTTCATTCGGAACTACCTTTTCCAATCTAGCCGGAGGTCTTTCTTGTCCCAGTGTCAATGTCTGTTATATAGTTGGCTCTAAAGCAAGCACTCCTGTATATAAAATCACAAATGCATCAGCCACTCCGACGATTACAGCTCAGGGAGGGAATGCATTTGGCTATGATATTAATTGTACTTCCGATAATTTTTGCTACTCTGTTGGAGTGAATCGAATCCGGAGAACAATCAATGGTGGAACCAATTGGACAGATGAGGAAACGAATACAAGTTATATGGAAGTTTCATGTATCGGCACAGATACTTGCTATGTTTCTAGTAGCTCTAGCACTGCGGCCTTTAAGAAAATTACAAATGCAAGTGCGGGTACACCCACAATCACAACCCTAACAGCAACTGGGCAATCATCTCGGGCTTCTATTAAATGCACTACCGCAAATGATTGCTTTGTTGCTGGTTCCAGTCCTTCCTTTGCTAAAACTTCGAATGGGGGCACATCGTGGACAACTACGGCGATTCCATCCGTTTCAGGTTCCACAAATTCTTTCAATTCTATTGACTGTCTGGATGCCAACAATTGCACAATGGGTGGGAATTCTACATCTCTCTATCGAACGGGGGATGGAGGTTCAACCTGGTCTAACCAAGGATTTGGAACCACAAACGTGATCCACCAGGTTGCCTGTGCCAGTTCTCCAGCCCAGACATGCTACGCTGTGGCTTCAGGAGGAATTGTCCTAAAAAGAACTTCAAACTAAGTATTTACAAAAAAAATAATAGAGCTTTACTTCCGATTTGGCAGTCTAATGAATAGAGTGCTAAAATGTGTCAAGTTGACACAGAGGGGAAGTCTATGAAAGAGTTTGATGCGACTGTGCAAGGGGCTTTGGATATAGCCCAAACCGAGGCGATTCGTCGGAAGAACCCGGAGCTACATGCTTTGCACCTTTTTTGGGGCTTCCTTGGAAACGCGAGTTCCTTCTCCAGCCAATCTCTAAAAAAATACAAACCAAAGCTGGAAGAGGAATTGAGCAAACTTCCACGCGTGACAGGAGATTTTGGATTTGAGAACCTTAAGACTGGTCCTAGTTTGGCGCAGTGGTTTACAATGGCGGGTTCAAGGGCGGCAGAGAACGGACGCGAGGAACACAAAGAAGGCGATTTTCTAAAATTTCTCCCTCAAATCCTCCCGCAATTAAAAATCAATTTCGATGATCTGAATTTAAAAGAAACCGACAATGAAGTCCCTGATTTCCTTTTGAATCTAAATGATCTTGCCAAAGCAGGAAAGTTAGATCCTGTCATAGGCCGAACTAAAGAAATTCGTTCGGTGATGGAAATTTTGGGAAGAAGAAGTAAAAACAATCCAGTTCTTGTCGGTTCGGCGGGTGTCGGAAAAACAGCAATAGTAGAGGGTTTGGCGGATCAGATAGTAAAAGGCAAAGTTCCCGATGTATTAAAAGAAAAGACTGTGTATTCCTTAGATATGGGTCAACTAATGGCTGGTACTAAGTATCGAGGGGATTTTGAAGAAAAGCTCCAAAACCTTCTCAAGTTTATCAAAAGCAAAGCCGGGGAGGCAATTCTCTTCATTGATGAGATCCATCAACTTGTGGGTGCAGGACGAACAGACGGAGCAATGGATGCGGCGAATCTACTAAAGCCGGCACTTGCCCGTGGTGATTTACATTGTATCGGGGCAACAACTCCCGAAGAATTTCAAAAATATATCTTAGGTGATGCGGCATTGGAGCGTAGGTTTCGAAGTGTCCCAGTCAACGAACCAGGGAAAGAAGATGCTATAGAGATTCTAATGGGGATTCGAGACAAACACGAAATCCACCATGGAATCAAGATTTCAGATGAGGCAATCTATTCGGCTGTCTTTCTATCCGATCAGTATATCACCGATAAAAACCTTCCTGATAAGGCAATCGACCTTATTGACGAAGCCGCTTCTGCATTGAAACTTTCGGCGGAAGCCATGCCCTCTCATTTAGCCGAGTTGGAATCTGAGATTCGTTCCAAGAAAATCTACGCCCAAGTTGAAAAGAAAAACGAAGACATCATTCGCGAAATTGAAGCCCTAGAGAAAGAATTCAAAGCGGGGAAGGAAGTTTGGGAAAAGGAAGTTCACTCTCTCAAGGTTGTAGCCTCCATTAAAAACAAAATCGACCGAATCAAGTTTGAGTTAGAACTGGCGGAACAGAAAGCGGATTATACGGAGGCTTCTCGATTGAAATACGCAGTCTTGCCAGAACTAGAACGAGAGCTTTCTACTCATAGTAGCGAATGGATTCTAAGCCCTACACATATTGCGAACGTCATTTCTCGCCAAACGGGAATCCCTGCGGAAAAGATACTGAAAACAAAGCAAGACAATCTTTTGGGGCTTGAGAACTACCTGAAAACTGTGGTCTTTGGCCAAGATTCTGCGTTAAAGGAAATTTCAGAGATCCTGTTGACAGGTTATGCTGGGCTTACCGCCGAAAACAGACCACTAGGCTCATTCTTGTTAAAGGGGCCAACGGGAGTCGGGAAAACAGAAACCGCAAAGGCCCTTGCCCAGTATTTGTTTGATCATGAAGACAATATGATTCGCCTCGATTTGTCCGAGTTTTCAGAAAAGCACTCAGTGGCTAAGCTGATTGGGAGCCCAGCAGGTTATGTTGGATACGAAGAAGGAGGAATTTTGACTGAGGCAGTCCGAAGGAAGCCTTATAGTGTCATACTATTTGATGAAGTGGAAAAAGCTCATCCTGATTTTTCGGACATTCTACTTCAGATATTGGACGACGGTAGGCTAACGGACAATAAGGGTAGAACAATCAATTTTAAAAACACTATCATTCTCATTACGACAAATTCCAAAGACTTGCAGATGGATTTTAAACCCGAAGTCTTGGGTAGGCTCGATGCCGTTTTGGACTATAAACCAATCGATTCTTCCGTTATGGAAAGATTAGTCGACAAACAAATAAAATTTTTGAATGAGAGATTGAAATCTAAGAGCATTCGGATTGAGCTTTCCGAGGCAACGGAGAGAACTTTGATTGAACAAGGCTTTGATGCAAGATTCGGCGCTCGTCCTTTGGCGGCAGTGTTCAATCGAATTGTGAACCGTCCGCTTTCCAAAGAAATTCTATCTGGAAGTTTGGAAGAAGGCGTTTACAAAGCAGACTGGGATGGAACTTCACTCATTTTTGTTCGAGTGAACCGTTAGTTCCCCTTTCTTTTGAACCACCATAAGAAGGCTCCTTTGTTTTTCCTTTCCTGCTAAAACCCCATAACCAAAGGGGAAGGGTAGGGGTTTTGCCATTTTGTACACCAGCAGTTCGGGTTGAGGGTCGGGAGTGATGGCACCTGGCAGATTCCAGGATTTGTCGTAACTTCCGTAGATTGATCGTTTCCAGCCTTCTTCGGGAAAAAATCGGAGCGGAAAACCTGAGTCATCTTGGACGACTAGGTTAGTGTTTTTCAAAAAGAGATCTCGAGTGAATTTGCGAGATTCCCCATGAAACAGGTATTCTGCTGATTTTTGGAAGACTGCCTTCTTACCAAGACCTTCAAAATAGCGGGCAAGAGGATCTGAATCCATATCTTTTCCTAGGGTATCACCCGAAAACAGAAAGATTTTCCAATAGTCTAACTGTTTTACTTTGAATGTTTTTGGATCATAGAACCGCAATCTAAATCCGTTGATTTTTTGCCAATCCGAACCTAGCTTGCGATTGAGTTCTAAGGGTTCTACTTCAAAAACTTGATAACCTAAACGTGTTAGAAACGCTAGATACACGGGGAGTGCACCTTCTAGCTTTCCTGAATTCATTTCTTCTCGCATAACTTTATAAGTGAAGTAGTTTCTATCAGCGAGGAATTTTGATAAAATTTGGATGCCTTTTAAGTTTTTCTTAACCAAATCATAATTTGCTGGTGGTTCGCTCTGGGCTATTGCCGCTTCTAAGCCAAAACATATATAATAATCAGAATTCGGAAAAAAATTGAAAAGATTCAGAACATCCGTTCCACTGAACGGGTACAACACTGTCTTGGAAGTGAAATGCAAGTTCTCACTTGCTAAAAAATCTGCTATTGGCTTTCGGCTCTGGACAGCAATCTTATCCCAGGCTGAATCCATGGTTTCTTTGTGGCTTTTTAGTTCAGGGGAATCGGTTTTCGAACCGAAACCGGCTAAGAATTCAGAGTACTGGATCCAAAGCAATTCCTTTGCACTAAAGGACCTTTGGTCTTGTTTAAGAAAACGTGATGGTAGACCCGATTGGCAGGATTGAAAGACAAGAAGGATTAAAAAAACAGAACAATGGATTGATTTCACGGAAAAGCTTGGGAGGAGATTCCCAAGCTCCCTTGTTTTGGCAAGGATTTAACGGTTTCTTACACAGCGAACGTAGTAGCGATCGGTTTTGGTTCGCAGTTCTGTTTCTCCAAAACGTTTCCTCTCAAAAATGACAGTTGAACCTGTTTGTCCTAGCAAATCTTCTGGGTTGGACCAAGAACTCCAGTAGTAGTCTTCAATTGTATTTGGAAAGTGAACCCCGATCAAAGCGTTTCTTCCTCCCAGAGTTAGCCTTTGCAATTCCAATGGGTTAGGGACTCTCCAAGCAGTTGCTGGATTGGCTCCGATTGCATTCAATGCATTGCAAGATTGAAATGCCTCGCTGATTCCACTCACAAGGATTGCTGATTCCCCTTGCAAAATCTGAGGAACAGTGAGTTGATTGCAAGCATTGGTGGCATTGCTACAATACGCTAGTTGCAGGGCTCCCCAATTGTTAGTATCTGCGCCTTGGGTAAAAAATGGATTCACTGTAGAAGGTCTTTGGATCCCCTCGCAGTCGTTGTTAGCTCCTCGGTAAACCTGACCTTGCGTACACTTTCTCCATATTAGATTAGCGGCATTGTCAGTTATTGTTCCATCCCGATTATCGGTATAACCTTGGTTCAATACTAGTCCAGTGAGTAGAAGCGAAGAGTCTTCGTCGCTCAATCCTGGGAAAAGATTTTTAACAGGCTCCTCTTGGCAATTTGCAAGGAAAAATCCCAAGGAGAAAATTAATAGTAGAGTGTTTTTTTTCATGTTTTCCTCCTAGAAAATATGTTGAAAGTTAACGAAAAGTTGTCTATCTTCGCGAGAGATCGCATAATCAAAATAGATGATTGTAGACTGGTTCCAAGGTATACGAAATCCCAAACCATAAGAGTATTTGAATCCTTTTGTATTCATCCTGTCAGCACTGTCCCAGACACGACCAAAGTCAACGAACGGCACTAACTGAAAATCGAAGGTAGAGGTTTTGGTGGCAACGGAACCGAACTTCCATCGGAGTTCTAAGTTACCAAATCCCATCACAGGTCCTAAGAATCGATCTTGTTTGAAACCGCGCAATGTGGTTCTTCCGCCAAGACCGACTTGGTTTCCTTCCGTTCCCCACATGTTTCGATATTCGTAAAACGGCGCATCTCCGTTCGTTTGAACCACAGAAGCTCGTCCGGCAATGACCAATTTCTTAAATGTCCCTGGTGCCGGGCTATAGAAGAACCGACCTGAAGCAAAGTTTCTGTTGAAATCGTACTGGGAGCCTATTGCTTTCATTGCTCTTTCGTGCGTCGCTTCTAAAAAGACCCCACTGTTCGGATCTGGTTCAAAGTCTCGAGTGTCGTAGACAGCACCTACTCGGATTGTGTTCACATACCCTCCGTTTAGACCGGTGATTCTACCTGCCTTCGCTTCTTCTGTTAAGAGGGTTGTTCCAAACGGGACAGTATTGAGTCCATCTGGAAGGAAGCGATCACCAAAGAGCGGATCCCTTGCGACCGTGCTTTGTCCATCGAATGCTCGTACTATTTGCCGAGAGAGTCTTGTCCCTGCTACTAGGCGAACAGTTCCTCCGAAGAAACTTCTTTCAGAAGAAAAGTTTGCATTTGGGTTTTCCATTTCATAACGATTGTATTTGCGATCCGAGACAAAGGGAGCCTGACCTGCATCACCTGGTCTTTTATAGAGTCCAGCTTCTTGGTATTCGTTAAAAGTAGCGTTTTGTAGCAAAGGTCTTGTCTCATCGTTTCTTTCGTGGATCGAAAGAGGTTTGAGAGAATTTTCGCCTACACCAAAGAAAAGGAAGTTTGGATTCCTTTCATAGAGAAAGTCCGCTCGAATTCGCCATTTTGTATCAAAGATGTA
>JAIXRB010000168.1 GCA_027485405.1 Leptospiraceae bacterium
AAAGAGTTCATTGGGAGAAAAGGATAAGGTTTTTTGTTTTTTAGAATTGCATTCGGAATAGTTCTTTTGTTCTCCTCTGTTCTCTTGTCTCAAGAAACAGAGGCTATCCGAATGGAAGAAGAAGCCATTTCTGCCGAAAAAGAAGGGAATTCTGCAAAGGCAAAGTATTTGCGAGAGGAGGCTCAAAAGATTCGATTAAAATCCTATTTCAAAAAGGAATCGTCTCGCAATCAAATAAATGAAGTTAGCTTAGGACTTCCTTCACAACCGACGCAATCGGCTCAATGGAATTTTGGGTTTAAAAACAACTTAAGTTCAGCTGGGTTTTATTCTGGTAAAGAATGGGCACTGGATTCAGGTCTGATTGCCTTCCAAGCGGGTTCGCCTTTTTTTCCTAGAAGCCCAATTCTCTACCAAAACCAAAGCGACTATCCCCTTTCCGAAGAAGAACAAAAGTATCGAAATTATGTTTCTTGGAATCCTTATCTTCAGTATCTTTCGGCCAATGGAAAATGGGCAATTGAGTATACAACAAATCCCTATCAGACGGATCTTCTATTTCGTGCCTATGATCCACAGAGAACGCCAGTTTGGTCAGCTGAGCAAACCCGGTTTCGATTTCGAGATCATCGATTGACTGTAAAAATTTTTGAATCTTTGAGTAGGCAAAGCCAATACAGTTGGAATTTCAGTTTGAGAGGTGCCGAATGGAATTCAGATGCAAGTCGATTGAGCCCGGCAATAGGCAAAGTCAGAACTGTTTCCGAAACTGCGAGCTTTGTTGCTCCCAGTGCTGGTTTTCGTTACTACTATGCTTTCTCGGAAAGTTTTCGTTTAGAAACGGGAGGAGATCTGTTTCTCTCTCCATTTGGTTCCCTGAAGTATGCGAATGTATCGAGCATTGGGGTAGGTTCCTTTTCTGAAACCAAATCAAATGGAAGTTTAGCGATGAATGTAATCGGGTTAGACTTAAACTTGGGATTTGCTTTTAAATGGGCAAACCAATCACTGTTTTTTGGCTGGCAGGCAATGACTCTTTCTTGGATAGCAAATGAGTCAAGGGTTCCTTTCCTCTTTGCAACCGATCTTGAATCCTGGTCTCGGGCCTTGGTTTCTTACTACAATCATTCGGGATTTTATGAAGGGGATGGATCAGAAAATAGGTCGAGCCGAAGTTTTTCCATCTCAACTTTGTATTTTGGATACAGTTATGGTTTATAAATCCAAATCGAAAGTCATTGTTTTTCTAACTCTGGGACTCTTTTTTCACAATTGCCAGATCAGTCTTAGATTGTATCGACCATTTCCACAAGAGTCTTTCTATGCTCAGTTGGCATCTTTTCCCCAAATCAAAATCCAAACTCCTAAAGACCAAGTAGAGATTTTCGCAAAACTGGATCACAATTTCCAATCTGAAAAAATGATCCAGAACGAATATGGCAATTGGAAAACCATTTTCGACAAAGAGTTTACTCTGAGAAAACACAGATATCCGGCGTTAATCGGTATGGGAGGGGAAATCACTATCCAAGAGTTTGAGCTTATATCCGAAGACACTTGCCCAAAAAACAAAATCTCCGTTAAACTAAAGGCCAGTATCCGAGTAGGCAAAAACAAACCCTCGGAATTCCTTTATACCGATTCAAAAGAAACTTATTTGTCGAATTGCACTTTTGTCGGAAGTACGTTAACTTTGATTCCGTTACTTGTTTATTTTCCTTACATGGGTTTTCAGGGCAACCGAGAAGATCAGTTGAACCAACTGGGAAGAAATTCTTTTAGAAATTTTTTTGAATTCTTAGAATTTGAGAGCGGGGGTGACCCATCCAAACCTGATCCAAAGCCCACCGAGAGACCAGAAGAGATCGACCCAAAACTAAAAGAGATACTGGAAGAACTATGAAAGCAATTTGGTTATTACCACTTTTCTTTATTAGTTGCTACTCCTTAGAAAAGCAGTACAATTACGGGAACCCCTATTTACCCAGTCCTAAATTTTTACTCCCAGAGTCCCAATTCGAAGAAGGTGAGCCCAATGTGGTGGTTGACTCTGTAGGTCATTATTTCTTTTCTATTCCCTCAAAATTGATTCTTTGGAATCGAAAAGTGGACAACCATCGGATTTCAAACAAAAGTAAGCAGTATTTGATCCAATATATCCAAGAAAACAACATAAGAGACGTTAAGGTGAGATTCAATCAATATGCCCCCCTTTCTGAATGGGGAAGATTAGTAGACAACGATTCTATTGATCCTTTATTGAAATACACGGCTGGATCCATTTCTTTATTAGCATATACATTTCTACCAGGACGACTATTGTCGGGTCTCGCAGGTGGAGACCATTTCAATCCTTTTACAAATACAATCAACGTTTACTCGGACCTTCCTACAATTCTAATCCACGAAGGCGGACATGCCAAGGACTTTGCCCAAAGAAAAGATCGGTCTCTCTATGCGGTTGTCTATAGTATACCTGTACTAGGTGCTCTGTATCACGAAGCGCGTGCTACGGATGATGCCATGAATTATTTTGCAGAAAAGAAAGATATAGAACAAATCGAAGAATCCTATGAAATATTGGTACCAGCGTATTCAACCTATTTGGGAGGAGCGTTGGGTGATATTGTCCTAAACCCTGTGACCAGTGCGGCGGTTATACCAGGGCATTTCTATGGAAGGTATAAAAAAGAATCCATTTCAGCACAGATGGAAAAAAGGAAATCAAAACGTGAGTAATCAAACATTCGTTCAAAAATGGAATGCAAGAAAAAGGGAGATATCCTCCGTACTTTGCGTTGGCATTGATCCAGATATGGAAAAACTTCCATCCAATTTTCTAGAGTCATCCGATCCTCTTTACCAATTTGGTTTATGGGTAGGAGAGATGTTCCACCCCTATGCGACGGCATGGAAACCGAACGTGGCATTCTTCGAAAAATTTGGTTCAAAGGGATTCGATCAAATGGAAAGGCTATTTAAAGTTTACCAAGCTAAGTATCCCAGTATACCAATTGTTATGGATGCGAAACGCGGAGACTTGGGGAATACGGCAAAGGAATATGCGGATTACTATTTTAAAACTTTAAAAGTAGATGCTCTTACTGTTCACCCTTATATGGGATTTGATAGCTTAGAGCCTTATTTGGCTATTGGGGGATTTGTCTTTGTTCTGTGCTTAACTTCAAATCCTTCTTCTCGGGATCTGCAAAGAGAGTTCTTGAAAGATGATTCCAAGGAGCTTTATTGGAAAGTGCTAGAGCTCGTACTAAAATGGAATGAAAAGTATCCAGGACAACTTGGGATAGTAGTAGGGGGCACTCATCCAGATGATTTAGAACAGATTGTAAATCATGCAAAAGGCATCCCCATTTTGGTTCCAGGATACGGGGCCCAAGGAGGAGACTTAAATTCAATTCTGCTTTCTACCAAGGGTACGGCACTTGTAAATTCTTCGCGTGGAATAACCCTTCTAAAGCGCGATCCATCCAATGCAGAAGATTGTCTAAAAGCTGTAAATCAAATCCATAAACAAATGCAATCATACTTTTTAGAAGGGAAAAAATGAAACAAACCTTAGCCATTGTTGGATCAGGGGTATCGGGTATTGCCGCCGCCTACTTTTTGCAGAACGATTATGCAGTGACTTTGATTGAAAAAGGAAGTTACTTGGGCGGTCATACCAATACAGTTGAAGTAGAAGAAGATGGTAAGAAGATTCCCATCGATACAGGCTTTATTGTTTTCAATCATGTAACTTACCCAAACCTGCTTCGTTTTTTTGAAAAACTCAGTGTCCCCACCAAAAAGTCTGATATGTCGTTCAGTGTTCAGTATGATCCGATGAACCTAGAGTTTTGCGGCAGTGGTTTGGGTGGATTGTTTGCCCAAAAGAAAAATCTATTTAGCATTCGTTATATAAAAATGCTCTTAGAGATCAATCGATTTAACGAAACAGCACCTGCCATTTTAGAAGATCCAAAATACAATGATTGGAATTTGGACCGATACATAAAAGAATTCAAATTTGGCCAGGACATTCTAAATTTCTACCTAATTCCGATGAGCTCGGCAGTCTGGTCAACTCCACCTAGTTTGATGTTGGACTTTCCAGCAAAGTCCCTGATCCGTTTTTTTTACAATCATGGTTTTTTAGGGCTAAACACCCAACACCAATGGTGGACCGTCGATGGTGGTTCTTGGCAGTATGTCCAAAGATTCAAAAAGTCATTTCAAGGTGAAACTCGCATAAATTCCCAAGTAAAACAAGTAAAAAGAGCAAATGCAAAGGCTACGATCGTTTTTCAAGATGGCTCTAATCAAACCTTTGATAAAGTAATTTTAGCAACGCATGGCTACCAAAGTTTTGGTTTGCTGGAGACCCCGACAGAATTGGAGACGATCCTTCTACCTAGATACGCCTATCAACCAAATACGGCTACCTTACATACAGATGACTCGGACATGCCTAAAAAAAAGAAATGTTGGTCTAGCTGGAATTACAAGATTAGCCAGGTAAATGGAAATCTAGAACCGTACACTTTGTATTGGATGAATCGTTTGCAAGGTGTTTCCCAAAAACAAAATTATTTTGTAACAATCAATGATCCAGGCAGAGTCGATCCGAAAAAAATCATCCAAAAAGTTTCCTATGAACATCCGCTCTTTTCTGTCCCGGCGAGCCTAGGTCAAGAAGAACTGCCGAAGCTCAATGAGGCAGGTCCCATTTACTATTGCGGAGCCTACTTTCGATATGGATTTCATGAGGACGGATTCTTATCTGGTTTGAATGTCGCAAAGGCCATTCTAAAGAGAGATCCATGGAACTGAATTCATGTCTCTACGAGGCGAACGTTTTTCACCAGAGATTGAAACCCAAGCCTCATCAATTTTCATATAAAGTATTTGTTTTCTGTTTGGATTTGACAGAAGAAGAAGTGATTCAAAAAAATCTTCGTTTTCTTAGCTGGAACCGATGGAATCTTTTTTCTTTTCGAGAGAAAGATCATCTAACGGTTGGAAAGGCAGATCTTTTAGACAACTTGAAGTCGTTTGTTAGAGAATCTGGAATTCAGACGGAACTTAAAAAAATTCTTTTGGTAACAAATGTAAGAATCTTGGGTTACGTTTTTAATCCTGTATCGTTCTATTTTTGTTTTGATAGCTCAGAGAATTTGGTTTGTGCCATCCCTGAAGTCGGCAACACATTTGGCGAAATCAAACCCTATATAGGACTTATAAATCCGAAATCACAGAGTACTTTTCAAGAACCAGATGTGAAGTTGGTTACTCCCAAGGATTTTTACGTTTCTCCGTTCGTTTCTTTAGATTCGGAATTTGAGTTTCTCCTGAACATTCCGAAAGATCGTTTAAGCCTTGCCGTTCACTCCAATGAACTGGGAGAAAGGGTCTTAAACACAGTATTTGCAGGGAAAAAAATCCCTCTAAACGATAGCAACTTACTAAAACTCTTCTTCCGATTTCCCTTTCTAACTGTCCAAATAATAGCGGCAATCCACTTCCAAGCTTTTTTGCTATGGTGGAAAAAGATACCGTTCATTCGCAAGAATGAGAATATGGAAAAACAGACAGGAGTTCCCCTTGGACAAATCAGCCAGCCCAGTTTCAGCAGGCGATCTAGTTTATAATCGTTCTCTAAAAGAAACCAATCCTAACTTTCCAATCTACCAAAAGCTTTTTTTTAAAGCGTTGGGATCCATGCAGAAGGGATCTCTCCGTTTGATTCTGCCAGATGGGTCTCAAGTTACTATGGGAAACCCAGATTCGGACTATGAGCCCAGGTTTCATTCAGCTATGATCAAAGTGAATAAATGGGTTTTCTTTAAAAAATCTGTGTTACATGGAGATATTGGTTTTTCCGACTCGTATTTAACGGGAGATTGGGAGACAGATTCGATTTTTAATGTCATTAGTTGGTTTATTTTAAATGTAGAAACTTCAGTGAGCTTGTCTGGAAATCGAAATAAGCTATTCCATCTGGATTTTTTCAACCTTGGGAATCGTTTTCTGCATTTCTTAAGAAGAAACACAATGAAAGGAAGCAAACAAAACATAGTTGAACACTATGATTTGGGAAACCGCTTTTACAAACTCTTTCTAGATCCAACGATGACATACAGTTCTGCTTATTTTCAAAACTTAGAAGACAGCTTGGAAAAAGCACAAGAGACTAAAGTTGATCTTCTCTGCCAAAAACTGAAGCTAAAACCTACAGATCATTTGCTGGAAATTGGATCCGGATGGGGCTATCTAGCCATTCATGCGGCAAAGAATTATGGTTGCAAGGTGACAACTATCACACTTTCCGAAGAACAATTTAAATTTGCCAAAGAGAGAATTCAGAAAGAAGGTCTCTCCGACAAAATTGAAATCAAAATCCAAGACTATCGTTTGCTCCAAGGCAGTTTTGATAAAATCGTTTCAGTGGAAATGTTGGAAGCCGTGGGAGATGCTTACTACGAGTTTTTTTTTGAGAAGTGCCAATCTGTTTTAAAGCCAGACGGGATTTTGGCAATGCAGGTGATCACTTGTCCTGATTCTAGATTCCAGTCGTTCAAAAAGGGCATCGATTTCATCCAAAAACATATCTTCCCAGGGTCCCTTTTGCCCTCCATTGGGCGCATGAACCAAGCAATCAATCGAACGGGCGATCTCTATTTGTTTCATTTGGAAGACATGGGAAAGCACTATGTAAGAACCTTAAATCTTTGGGCAAAGGCCTTTGATGAGAATTTACAAGAGGTTCGTGTCCAGGGCTATAGTGAGACTTTTATCCGAAAGTGGCGTTACTATTTGGCTTATTGTGGGGCCGCCTTTGATATGAGAAACATATCCGTTGTTCAAATGGTCTACACACGCCCAAACAACTTAAAAATTTAAACAAAAACAAGTTGCGTTTCGATTCCTTGTCCTCCAAAATCAGAAGAATATGATTGAATCCAAATCCGTCTTTGAATTCCAAGAACCTGTAGAACGAGTGTGGTCGTCGATCACTATCTACGAGATTCTTATCCACTGGTTAGCTGATGAAGTTAGAGGCAGACCAAAGGAAGGTGCCGAGTTCTCTTGGACTTGGAAACTAGGAATTGAGGGGGACTTTACTACTCACGGCATTTACCGAAAAATCGTTCCTTTGAAAGAATTGGTTTTAGAATGGAAAGACCACCCCGCAGGAGAGCTCACTTTAGATTTGATTTTTGAATCAATCGATCAAAAGACCTCTCGGCTTACAATTGTAAATCGAGCAGGCGGAAAAGCTGAGGATGTTCAGCCTTTGTTAGATGGGCTTGCGGAGGCATGGGAAGAACAAGTCAAATCACTAAAAGATTTTCTTGCTACTAATCCAGACTTTAATGACAGCAAATTTAAGAAAAAAGTTTGAACGAAACAGGGTCTTTGAAATCATGGTAAAAAGAACGGGTTTTTAAGGAGGATTGCCTTTGAACTTCCCCGAATTAGAACCATATTTTCAGACTTTAACTGACATTACAGATAGGATAGCTATGATGAACAATCATTTTGATGCTACCCCTGAAGTGGATGTCCCTGCAATGATCACATTCTATGATCAAACGATTGCTATGCCATGGGAGCTTGCTGACAGAGAGGTCTTCGATTTGTTCTCTAGCTTCTTCACCTTCCATGTCAAAACTGTGCAAGACATCATCCAAGAAGCAAGAGAGATCTTGAATCCTGAGAATAGAGAGCATGTCAAAAAACTTGTAGTCTATTCAAAGCAAGCCGACGAATGGTTCTTAGGCCTAAAGAAACGAAGAAAACTAGCTCGAACTCAAGTGGCATAGGCTAGAACTGGTGCAAACGAGGAAGTTTTTAATCTACCCAATCTTCCTCCTTTGTCTGGTCTTCTTAATTGATTCTGTATTCCGTATCCCAAAGATACAACTTCTAACAAAACTAGATTTAACCCCAGTCAACTATAAGGCCAAGGCAAAGCTCCTAGAAGAGTTGATAGCCTCAAAGTCCTTAGAAATAAAAACAAAGAAGAAACTCATGGTCATTTTGGGTTCTTCTCGGCTTTTGTACTTTGATCCAAAGCATTTAACGGCTTTTTACCCGGAATGGGAGATCTACAATCTTTCTAGTGCTGTCACAACACCCGCCTACTACGACTATCAATTGACAAAGATCTTAGATGCTGGAATAAAACCAGATTTAATAGTTATAGAAACTGATCCAAACCAATTCAATCAGAATGGAATATTTAAAATTTCCAACCTAACATATAGCTTTGACTTACCCTATATTATGCAAAATGCAAGCATCTTTGGCAAAGAAAATGTTTCGTTTTTTTTAGGTCGCAAGCTCTTTGCTGTAGGAACCTATAAACCACATTTAGACCAAATTTGGAGAAACTACACAAATCCCAACTATGCAACATTTGTTGCAATGAATGAAACCACTTACAATTACATTCTAGATAACAAAGGACATGGTCTGTCTCCCGTAGAAAACTACATTGAGAAAGACACGAATGTTTTAGATTCAACTGCACACAGAACTTTGGATTGGCTCTTTTCTTACTTTAAGTTCAGCGAGATGCAATTGGCATTCTATGAGAAAATTCTAAGCAGGGCACAAAGAGAAAAGTTAGCTATTCGCGTTGTTTGGCCAAAATCATCGCCACCTTTTGAAGAGCTCTTAGAAAAAAATGAAAACGTTACAAACTGGAAGAATCGTTTAGACGGCATCTCTGGAAAATACGGATACCAGATTCGAGACCTTCGAACAGAACCTGCTTATCATTGCAACGGGTTTGCAGACGGTGGGCATATCGCTCAAGAATGCTACGCCTCTCTTATGCGCGTTATTTTACAATAGCCTCGTAACTAGTATACAACAGCGGATCCGATTCAATGAATTGGTGCCCACAAACCCCAACCGGATCTGTTTTCCAATCCACGTAATCTGTCAGACTCAGCAACCGAGCCCGCTTGACTTCCTGGTCTGCTCGGATTTGCGAAATAGTCCTTTGGCTTGAAGACGGCACAGTTGTAGAATAAGCCGCCCAAGCTAGAATACTCTTTGAGTTTGATGTATTGCGAACAACGCTCATGTTAGGAAACCGAGTTGCTGTCCCATAACTATTCCAACCTGAGCCAGTCGGTGCGGGATTGTTCAAAGTATACCCAGTCCCAAAAACTCGAACTGAACCCGTTGAAATGTTTCCCGAAGTTGGGGTAGCTGGCAGTTGCTTGGATGGATCTGCTAGATCCGCGAGTATAGTTCCCATTGGATACGTCGATGCAACAGACGCTAGGTTGACAGTTTCAATCCCTAAACTAGAAGTAAAGCGTTCGACAGAAGAAAAGGATGTTGTTCCACTTGCTTGGCCCATAAACACAGTAAATGTGCGAAAGAACGCTTCATGGTCACTGTTGCCCAATAAAGTGGAATTGTAATTGGGAGAGGAACGAAGAACTCGCATCAGAGTTCCCGCAAAACCTGCCCGCAATCCACTGGAATCACCTTGGACAGTGTTCCTGAAAAAAGTATTGCGTTGCGTATCGGTGCTTCCAGAGATATCATAAATATAACGCATGTAAGCATAAGCCAGGGCATATTGTTTTAGAATTGTAGCTGAGTCAGTGGTTCCCCAGTTGAGCATAGATATTCCATTGGCACCATTCGGACAGCGTTGTGAATCGGCACCTCTGAAACAATCTATACGCAATCTTTGCGGTGCAAAGCCCGCAATATCACTCGCCACTTCGCTTGTTCCTTCATTGATCCATAGATCATCTACGGCTCGAGTTGCCGCCATAAATGGAAAACGAATTAAATGTTGAAATTCGTGTGCCGCAGTGGATGCAAATGCCGTTGAGTCTCGACTTAAGCTTTCAATCAGTTCTTTCCCATCTAGGTATAAAACTTCTTTATAGTTTGAACGCAAAGTGGTGTTGGGTTGATCTGCATAGAAATTGACAGGATCATAGAATCCAGCTACGAAAGAGGTTCCAGCTCGAGCTCCATCGCGAATATCTAAGATTAAGATAGTGATTTTTCCATTTCGATCGGTATCGGAGGGTTCACCAAACGCGGCAGTGACTTTGGGGTAAATGGAGTCTTCAAATAGATTGGCGAAAGCGTTTAAGTCAAGATTGACAGAGAGATTTTTTTCTTTATAAATTTCAAACTTGGTTCGTGAAGCAACAAGTTCAACCGGGACGCAGTAGCTAACATTTGTTTGAGTATTTCTTGCCCAGATATCTCCCCCGGACTCGCAGTTCCCAATGTTACTCACAATACTGAGAGCCGCCACTCCAAGAAAAGCGTTGCTTGTTTGGTCTGTTTTTTTATCGTCCTCTAGAAAAGGAATCTGGCACTGCCAGACGAACAGCAGAGAAAAAATGACCAGCCTGGCTTTTCGCGAAATTGGTTCCATTTTTTGTATCTTCCTATTCCAAGGATAAACAGAAATTGAAGAATTTAAAGTCATTTTTCCTAATTTTCTCCATCCTCACACTCTATCAGACGAAATTATCGGCTGAAAAAGGCGAACTAAATTGCTTACTTTTTTCAGAAAAAAAATCCCTTTCCCCTGGTTTTTTTTGGCTCGGTCTTGAGCTAATTTCAAATAAAGATAAGATCAGCTTTGTAACCCAGGAGCTTATCTACCATCCTAAGAAAGGCTGGGAAGAATGGATTTATACTGGTGAAGTCAAAAAGGAAGAGAATCAGTATTGGTTGCTTCCCAAGGACTGTCAAGTGCGCGCAAACCGGCAATTTGGGGAAAAGAAGGGAATGGTTCGGAGATTTGACTGTGAGCACTTGCGGATAAAGCTCTCCAACGAAAAAGACCAATGGGCACTGGACCAGGACTTATCTGGTTCAGGAGGGGCATTGGCATTCCCCATTGAAATCCCAGACTCTGGAAAACCCAGGGCTCTGGTCATTGATTTGCCGGAGGGTGGAGAGGGGATTTGGGGCTTCCATTTGAATGGAATTCAATCTGCCACACCTGATTTTCAATGGGACCCGAACAAAAAAAGCTGGGATCGAATAGGAGCAAAGACCAAAGAATCCCAAACCAAGCCTGGACCGATTGTGTATCAATGGAAAAGAGCCTTTTCTAATTGACTGAGTTCTTAGAAGAGAGAGCTTACTCATACCTTGAAAAAAATTCGAGTTGGAGTCATTGCCGCGGCTGGAAAGGGTACGCGAGCCTATCCCAGGACAGGGTTTATTCCAAAACCTCTCTTCGAAATCGAAAGCAAATCCATTTTAGAAAGAAACGTGGAACTCCTTGTCAAAACCTTTGGAGTGGGACGGATTTTTATCTTAGTGGGGCATCTAAAAGAACAAGTACTAGCTGAAATTCAAAAAATCAAAGCCGTTTTTCCTTTAGTTCAGATTGAACCCGCGCCTTGGACTGAAAAAGGTTTAGCGGCTGACGTAGCAAGTCTAGCTCCTCAAATCAAAGAAAGCTTTTTAACCATTTTAGGGGATGAATTCTATTACAAAACAGATCATCAATTATTTTTAGAAACTCTCGCTCGTTATCCGAATCTCGCGGCTTCCATCGGAGTCGTAAAGACTACTCTTCTTTCTCGCATTCGAAAAAACTACTCGGTTGAACTAAAAGGCGATCAGATTGTCAATTTAGTTGAAAAGCCAGAAAATCCACCCAATCAAATCCTGGGACTTGGTTCTTATCTATTTACTCCCGAATACTTTCGTTATTTTGCGGAAACTCCCATTTCTCCAAAATCCAAGATTGTAGAGATAACCGATGTCATAGACAAAATGGCAAAAGAATCGACTGGAGGAGTGTTTGCAACAAAGCTTTCATGTACTTACTTTAACATCAATTCTATGCAGGACTATCATCATGCTGTCTACGAAGTTCGGAATGACCTTTTTCCAAGATTCAAAACCAGTCTAGTGATTCCAACCCAAAACAATGAACGTTCGATATCTGACGTTTTAGTTGATTTCAAAGGGAAAGTAAAAGAAATCATCATAGTAGACAACGCCTCACAGGACAAGACTGTAGAATCAGCAAGAAAAGAAAAAGCATCAGTGATTGATTTTTTAGGCGATGGAGTTCAGAATCAAATTGGTGAACAAGTTCGAAGAGGGATCGAAAAAGCAGATGGCGATATCATTGTAGCTGTGGCTCCTGATGGGTCGTTTCGATCTAAAGATTTCCCAAAGCTAATGGAATACATGAAAGATTCTGACATGGTCATTGGCACCAGAACTACTAGACAAATGATTGAACAAGGTTCTAATTTAAAGCCTCTACCAAGGCTTGCAAATTTAATCATGGGGAAGATGATCGAAATTTTTTGGTGGGGGCAAGAGCCTCGATTTACGGACGCTAATTGTGAGTACTTTGCTATTTGGAAAGAGTCCTTTCTTAAAATAAGACCTAGGTTAAGTGCAAAGGATGATCAATTCATTGCCGAGTTCATGATAGAAATTGTAAAATCCCATATGCGTTGTATTGAAATTCCAGTTTCATACTACAAGCCAGTTGAAAACTCTCGGTATTCAGCAGTGCGGATGTTTATGGAATTGTTCCGTTTGATCTTACTTGTTTTTAAAAAGAAATTTGCCCCAGGAGAGAAATAGATGTCAAAAAAAGTATTGGTTACAGGTGGTTGTGGTTTTCTCGGATCTCATGTTTGTGAGCTATTTCGAAAAAACAATTGGGATGTTGTGAGCTATGACAGCATGACAAAATACGAACTAAAACGAACTGGCTACGGAACAGACGCAACTAGAGAATTTAACTGGAATTATTTGAAGAATTTGGGTGTCACTATGGTAAAAGGTGATATTCGGAATATCGAGCATTTAACGGATAGAGCTGAGGGATGTGACTTTCTAGTTCATACTGCGGCACAGCCCGCAATGACTATCTCATGGGAAGACCCTGAACTTGACTTTAGTACTAATGTTATAGGAACATACAATGTTTTAGAAGTCGCTCGAAGAAGAAAAATCCCCGTTGTAAACACTTCTTCTATCCATGTGTATGGAAATTCAATCAACGATTCATTGACCGAAGGTAAAACTGCCTATGAACGGAATCCTATAGAAATTCCCGAAACCCAACCCGTGATGGTGGGAGAAATCTCTCCTCTCCATGCTTCAAAAATGAGTGCAGAACATTATGTTCGAGCCTTTTCGGATATGTACGGAGTAAAAGCGGCATCATTTCGTTTTACAGGAATTTATGGGGAAAGGCAGTTTGGAGGAGAAGACCATGGTTGGGTAGCGAACTTCGCGATTCGATCTGTGTTTGGTTTACCACTTAGAATTTTTGGAACAGGAAAGCAAACAAGAGATATCCTTCATGCGGCAGACGGAGCCGCGTCTTACTTAGCTTTCTTTAATAATCCGATACCAGGAGTATACAATATCGGTGGGGCGACTCCACATAAGATTTCTTTGTTGGAATGCATCCACTTGATCGGGGAAATTTTAGGGAAAAAACAAGAAATTCTTTTTGAAGCGGAAAGACCAGGAGACATGCGGTACTTTGTTTGTGATATCAAAGAAGCAAAGAAATTTGGTTTCCTCCCTTCCATTAAACCTAAGGAAGGGGTAACAAAACTCCTAAACTGGATCAAAGAAAACGAATCTGTATTTCAGATGCCAAAGTGAAATTGAAAGCACTCGTAGTTATCCCGGCTTACAATGAGGCGGATTCTATTGAAGAAGTAGTTCGCCAGACCTTACCTTTTTGTGATGTATCTGTGACAGACGATGCATCAAAGGATGCGACACCTGAGATTTTAAAGAAATTAAAGAGTGAGTTTGGTGATAGATTTCATTTTATTCGACATGAATCAAACACCCATATACCGAAAGGCATACAAGACGGAATGAAATACGCAGTAGCTAAGGGATATGATTGGGTCATTACTATGGATGCTGGTTTATCGCATGATCCGAACCGCATCCCAGCTTTTTTAGAGTTTGAAGCCTGTGACTTATTGATTGGGAAAAGAAGCATAACCCAAAATGTTCCAACCTATCGGAAAGCAATTTCGTTTTTGGCGGCAAGGGTTATGAACTATTGTCTTTCCAAGGGGATTTTTGATTTCTTTGGTCCTAGGATTTCGGATTGTACCTCGGGGTATAGACGTTATTCGAAGCTTGCTTTTACTAAAATTGCAGAGTATCCTCTGGAATCCATTGCATTCGATTTTCATATGGAGGCTCTTTCCATAGTTTCCCTTTCGGGAGGAAGTATCCGAGAAGTAGAAATTAAGTATGTCTTTTCTAACAGCTCATTTAATTCAAAAGTTTTAAAACTTGCGATTCAGTTTGCAAGGAAGCTTCTCCTCAGGAAATGGAAACTTTCTCCCGCATACCCTTAAGACTTCGAATTCTTTTGGTTAGTCTGCTTCTATTAGGGGCTACGCTAATTTTAGATTACTTATTCTTTCAAAGAATTTTTTTAGCTCTTCCGAATGAAGTAGAGTGGGGGGAATCTCCTTGGTACAACTTCGCGCACAGAGCAAACGAATTGCAAGAGAATGCAGATAAAGCAAACAACCGAGTTCTCATTTTGGGAAGTTCGGTGGCTTTGTTTAGTGTTTTGCCTGAAACCCTAAACTCAAACGCAGATGGACTTTGGCAATTCTCCTTTCTTTCTCACGTGGCAATGGCTCCAACTGATGCATATTATTATCTCCCTTACATTCTTTCCGCTAAACCAAAGCAGGTTTTTTACTTTTTGAATTTTGGGGATTTACAATGGGAGCATACAAAGATTTCAGGAGATATTGTACAATTTGACGAAGATAGTTGGAGAGTAGACTTTGCACTTAGAAACCCAGCTAAGGTCTTTTACCCGAGAGCATTTTTGAAAGACCATTATTCGGGTTTGAGTAAAAAAACAAATTTAACGCTACTTTCTAAGTCTCTTTTAAACGTGAATCGCATTCGATCTTTCTTTCTACACCCGATGGAAGCTTGGATCGAAAATCATTTGCGGGGAGGAAGGAGCTTTTCGCAATACCAAGGTTCTATGCCTGTGGAAGGAGTTTGGGCACGCGGTTGGGTAGGTCCCGTCGCAAGTATGGAATGTGATTCTCCGTCTTTTGAAAAGAACTCGATCTTTGTTCCAGGTAAGAACTCTTCCATTCGAGCAATTCTTTCTGAATCAAAGGAACAGGATTCCCCCATTGAAATTGACCTGAGTTTCCAAGAGTCTGGATGGCAAAGAATTGCAGACAATTCTGAATTTGAAATAAAAACGAAAGAGATTTTTGAAAGAAATAAACAAATCTATTTAAAGTTAGTCTTAAAGACACCTCCTTACGAATCGAGAAGTCTAGATTTTGCACCTTATGGAAAGTCTTACCCAATAGGATTTCGGCTCAGCCAAGGTTTTTGTAAATCTAACCCGGATTATCGAAATCAATCCTACATTCGTAGAAACTATTTTGAAGACACTCGATTGGAAAGCATGAGAGATTCAGAGTATGACGAGGAATATGTTCAGAGATTTGAAACGGACAAAGAAGCAAGACCGGCACTCGGCCGTTTGAATCTCCTCAATCAGAGAAAGAGAGAAGTGAATAATTTCACTTTTGAAACCAATCCAGAGATAGAAAGGGCTTTGCATTTGGTCCAGTCTTTGGAGAAAAATGGAATCCAAACCACTCTGATACTTTCTCCTGATAATCCCTTGGAGTCAAAACTCTATTCGGAGGGACTTTGGTTCAAAGGATTCAAGGCTCACTTACAAAAGGAAGTTCAATCGACAGGTGGAGATTTTGCTGACTGGACGAACGCTATTCCTCGAAAACAGCTTTTTTTAGATCCGCATCATTTAACTTACAAAGGTGCTGAGACTCTAAGTTATAAACTACTAGAATTTATGCGGAGTAAGAAAGAAAAAGAGAGAATAAATGAAAATGAATAAAAAATATTTAAAGCTTTTTAACTATATTAATGAGAGTCCAAAACTGATTTTATCTTTATTCTTATTCATTTGGATTTCTGTTAGTCTTGCCTATTGGAAAAAATACGAGTGGAACCCCACTTCGATGGTCAATTTTGGTTTGGAGTTCGCATTGCAAAACCTAGAGGAAACTCCTGAATCGGCTATTTTGTTCAAAGGGGAAGAGGGCGATTTAGGCGCGGGCTACGATGGGCAGATATTTTACTACTATAGCAGAAGTTTGTCTAATTTTTCATTTATCTGGCCTAAAGGTTTTGATGAATCGATTCGCGCCCCTAGGATCGGTTATCCGTTATTGGTTTCATTTTTTGGTCTATTTGGAAAAGGATTTTCCGTCTTTGGAATGTATTTTTTAAATTTTGTTTTGTTCTATTTGTCGTATTTGTGTTTGAGATCTCTTTTAGCCTCTGCCAACCGCATTTACTCTCTTATTTATCTTTTTAACCCGTTTTCTCTCGCAAGCTATTATGTTTTGGTAAGTGACTCTATTATGGTTTCGCTTATTATAATAGCTTACTATCAGTTTTGTAAAGGCTATCATTTCCGATTTTTAATTTTTGCAAGTCTAGCCATTTTAACAAAGGAGCCAGCCTTGTTTTTTCTCTTCCCCTTGGGTTTAAAATCGCTTTGGGAAAGGGATTTTAAAAGAATTTTGATTGTATCATCGACTCTGATCATTCCTGTCTTATGGCATGCTTATCTTTCTTATAAGTTCCCAAATTGGAGAGCTAATAGACTAATGGATTTTATTTTGCCTTTTGAGGGAATCTTGCGATATCTGGATTCTCTCTTCACTATGGCTGAAACCAGTCACGGAGTCTCAGATTGGGCTCGGGCTCTATCCAGGTTTCCACTAGTATGTTTGTTCTTATTGGGAGTCTTTATCCCTTTTACAGGCAATATAAGAAAAGGATGGGAGTTTAGAATAGGATTTTCATTTACAATGGTTGTTATTGCTACTGCTGGTTTTTATCACTACTGGTCTGTCTATGAAAACGTAGCTCGTATGTTTACATTGTCGATTCCATGTTTGATTTTACTAAAAAATGAAGACAAAACTGTGATAACAAGCTACTATTTCACGTTAACTTTGCTTCTTTTAGTTCTCTTTTTTGTAAAAGTATTTATCATTTCTAAGAATATGGCATTCCAAGTTGGTTACTTTTAATTCGAAACTCCGAATTTTGCTTTCACTTCATCATCTAACGGAGTAATCTCCGTTGATGAGAAAACAGCTTGGTTGCCATCCTCAAAATCAAATACTAAAAAGTCTTCGGTTTGCCTACTTTCCGTAACCAATTTTTGAAGATCTTTCAAGGAATTGACTTCTTTTCCATTTATCTTAGATAAGATGAGCTGGCTAAAGTTATGATAGCTACGATTGCCTGGAATCGGCAAAACTTGGGAGAGAACAACGAATCTTTTTTGTCCCGGCTCACTCGCATAGCGAGAAAAATCATTTAGGAACAAAAGCTTTTTATCTACACGAGATCTCCACTGATTGCCAAATTCGGAGAGCATTTGCTCTGAAAGTTCTAGGAAAACAAGCCCACTAACCAAAGAAAAGTTTGGTTTTGCATTTCGAGTATTTCCATGGGGAATTCGAATAGCTTCTTCGGGCAGAGGCTGTAGCAAAACAGAAAATTGCATTAGTCTTTTGGATCTAATTAGTTTGATAGGGATCTGCTTACCAATTGTATATCCAAACTCTTGTCCAGAATGGAATAGATACGATAAAGAAACTTTTCCAAACTTTGGATGTTGAAAATTCCCCTTTGGATCAATTTTAAAATTTCCAACTTCAAGAATGACATCTTGCCGTTGTAAAGACCCAAATGCCGTACTATTAGGAGTAACTTCTGCCACTAAGACTCCTTGGTCTTCCTTTTTGATAAAGTAGTAGTCTCGGCTAACTTTATCGGTAAGGGGTCTAAATCTAAAACCTTTGAAAGGGAAGCATTGGTTTTTTCCATCCCACTCTAGGAATTTCGCTATTTGAAAATTGGGGATGAGTCGTCCTGTGCCATTCGTCTCTTTGAATTGTATTATAATGCCTTGCGGTAGTTTTGACGCAACTTCTAAGACCAATTCACCATTTCCATCAATCTTATCTTCGGATTGAAACTCAGCTATGGGGAGCTCCCGGTAACCATTGGAATAATGTTCCATTTCGAGACTTGCAATTCGAATTTTTTTCTCGGATAATGTACTGTTTTCCGAAAACTCTTGCACCAAACCAGCCTGAGGCAGAAAGAACTCTGTACCAAATTTTATGGGATTGATATCTTTTCCAAATTCGGGTTCTGTGACTTGTATAACGGAAAGTCCTAAATCATGATCCGTTTTTTGGACAACAGCTTTGAATTGTTTTAGGTTGCCATTCTTTTTGATTTCTATGTTGGTCGCAAAATAAAGGCTCTGCGAAGGGCAAAGGATTTGACCGTTGCCAATGTAAACTCCTAGAGACACTCTTGTTTCTGGATTCTTATTTCTCCATGGTTGGAGAAAGTTGGGATACTGAACAGTTGACCGAACCAAGACAACAGAGTTCGATTCTGCCGTGATTGAAAAAGTTAGAAAAAAACAGGATAGAATGAAAATGTTTAGATTTTTAGTCATTTGGATTTACGATAGAATACGATTGAGCAATCTCTTTATTTGCAGATAACAAATCTTCTTGCGACAAGATAAGTGGAATTTGAATTTCATGAAAGTGGATTGTGAGGAATTTGTTTTTATTTTCTTTAATAGCTGTTACAAAAGCTTGAAAATTACTTACTGGCTTCCCATTGACTTTCGAAACAATCGAATTTAAAAAATAGTCCATGGAGGCATTGGAAGGGTGAGAGAGTTTTCGATACAACACAACTGGTTCAGATCCCAAATCTTTTGAGTCCAGGTAAGACTGAAATCGGTAGAGTAGTTGACTGCCTCCCTGCGTTTGCCCCGCTCGACCCCAAGCTTCAATCAAATCTCGGTTCAATGGTTGAAAAACCAAACCGGAACAGAGAAAATAAGGGTAGGGGGAATTGTAACGGGGACGAAGAGCATCCATTGCGAGAAGACGCTTGGCAGGAAAACTGACCCTTTCAGGTTTTCCATCACGGATCAATTCAAACAAGATTTCTTGGTTCGCAAATTTGTTGTCGATAAGCTCCACAAAATCGACTCTGTTATCCGAATCAAAAGAAATGGTTCCATTTCTGCCAATGGGAAATCCATCGACCGAGACTAATAGATCCCCAGGTTTTAAAAACCCTTCCGCAGATCCTCCCTGTAGTACAGAACGTACAAAAACTCCTTCTGCCGAAGTAGGGACTTGTCGAAATCTGCGTTCCGAATCCGAGAACGAATTGTGAGTTCGAATTCCAAGTTCGACATAGCCATCGTAAATTCTGTCTTTGATATCTGAAAGAAAATGATTGATAACATTGGTGGGAATCACATAACCGATATTTTCGCCTTTAGTTGCGCCTTGGAAGGCAACTCCTACAACCTTGCCTTCTTGGATAGCTGGTCCACCCGAGTTTCCAGGATTGATGGCGGCATCTACCTGGATAACCAAATGGCTGTCTGCCTGGGAATGAGCATAAACCGATTGTTCAATTCGAGAAACAACTCCTCGACTAATGGAGATTTTTGTTCCGCCAATGGGATATCCAATAATCTGGACTGGGCTTCCCAGTTCCGGGATCTCACCGAAATCCAAAGATTGTGAGTTATCATAAAACTCTTTTTTCTTTGCCTTTAGAATTGCCAAATCGCAATCATGAGCAACAAACTCGGTTTCTAATTCATACCATTCCGTTTGGTTACTTCTTTGACCTTCAATGAATTTAGCTTGGGAAACCACATGAGCATTGGTTAGGATTCTATCTTTGTCGATCAGAAACCCTGTGCCTGTTGATCCAGACAATCCCCCTGATTGCCATGGAGAAAAAGCATCAGATCCTTGAGAAAAAACTCGGATCTGAATGATTGAGTTACGAAAACCATCCAGTTCTTTTTTCTCAATCTGCTTGTTACTCTCGGCGCTTAATTTATCTGAAGTTAAAAAAATAAGAATGACAGTGAGGAAGAGATGTGTTAGCGTTTTGGTAATGGAAGGAATCTTTCGTATATGGGAAATTAGCTTTATATCTCTAATCACTCTTCTTTCTTTGGTCACTGGTTTTGTCTCCTACCAAAAGAACCCTCGAACGGGCATGAAAACCAGTTTTTTGGCTCTTTCTTCGCTATTTTTTATAGGGAACCTTTGGCTCCTCTTAGACTCTACCATTTTTCCTGGTTTGCTAAATCCAATCGAAATCATTGGTGATGCGTTTTCTTTGGTTTTAAGCTCATCTATCATTGTTTTTGGGCTACTTTTTCCTTCCTTTTTTCGCAATCTGACCTTCCTGACAGTGGCTACTGCTACTTTACTCGGATTGCTGTTTATGACCACTGTTCTGCAACTTTCCATCATGCCGCACGCAGATTCCATTGGACAAGATCGCTTTCGTTGGATTGCCACTGCGCTTGAATTTTTGGCACTTGGCTTTTTTTGTTTTATCGTAACTTACAAATTGGAATACAGCTTTCCTTCTTTGGATTCATTTATTAAATCCTGTTATATTGCCTTTTCTATTTCCTTTCTTATCGTTGCTTTAACTTTGTATTTTTTTGGACGAGTTTCAGTGTTTTCAGAAAACCACTTGGGGGTTTTGTACTTCTATGATTGGGCGTTTTTACTTTGTTTTATTGCTTTTTTGATTCATTTTACTTTTTCAGAATACTATTTAGATTACCCTTTTTTGTTTTTAATCCAAAACCCGAAAAAGGTTTTTGAAGACCGTTGCATTGCTACTCTGGAAGGCACAAAGGGATTAAAGGCTCGCCTTTGGGAACTCTACGAAACAAAGAATTGGAAAGAATTCATGGATTCCTTTTGGTTCCAGATCTTAGTCGATGAGACTCTAGACAATGCCTTGGAACATGGTGGGAAACGCGGTTCCGACACTATCACGGTACACCTGTATGAGTCACAAAAATTCATTGAGGTTTACGTTACAGACAAGGGCAAGGGTTTCAATCCGAAGCTGGTGCCAAACCCTCTGAATGCAGATCGAAAAATGGTTCCCTCTGGTAGAGGGATCCACATTCTAAAAAAATTGTTTTCCGTTCGGTGGAATTTTCTAGGAAACGAAGTTTGTATCAGAATCGACAAGAGTAAAATTGTTGAAATGCACTCAATCCCTTAGTTAATGGCCTTCAAATTGACAAATTGAAAAGACGCCAACACCATACTTATCTAAAATTTTCTTTGTTCCGCCTAAGTCTGGCAAATCTATGATTGTCGCACACTCATGGATCTCTCCCTGCAATTGACGAATCAGTTGAATTGAAGCTTCCAATGTTCCTCCCGTTGCAATCAAATCATCCATAATCAAAACCTTTTCACCAGGAGATATAGAGTCTTTATGAATCTCTACCTGATCGGTTCCATATTCCAGTTGGTAGGTCGCTGAAATAGTCTCGCCAGGGAGTTTTCCTTTTTTACGGATAGGGACAAATCCAATTCCCAATTGGAAAGCAAGTGCCGCCCCAGTTATAAATCCCCGTGCTTCAATAGCCGCGATCTTGTTGATACCAGCGTTTTGGTATCGGGCAACAAATGTGCCAATAGTTAATTGGAATCCCTCTGGATCAATCAAGAGAGATGTTATATCCCGAAACATAATCCCGGGCTTTGGATAGTCCGGGATGGTTCTGATTTTTGACTTAACGATTGACATGGATTAAATTCGAGAAGTTCGAAGAGCTGAGATTCGCTCTTCTAAAGCCGGGTGCGTCGCAAACAATGAAATAAAACTTCCTTTCTTGGAGGAAATTTTAAAAGAAGCTAAAGCCTGTCCTCTTTCGTCTTCTGGAGCATCAACGAGTCTACGTAATTTTTCTAAAGCCGCAATCATTGAGTCTCTGCCTGCAAGTTTTGCGCTTCCAGCATCAGCTCGGAATTCTCTGATCCTTGAGAAGTAAGATACTGCAATGGAACCTAGAATTGAGAAAACAATGTCAAGAGCGATAGTCACCACAAAACGAACTAAATGTGCTTTCTCTTCGTCCACGGAGTTTGCAACTATCATAGCAATGATTCGAGAAATAAACATGGCAAATGCGTTTACAATACCTTGGATCAATGTCATAGTCACCATGTCACCGTTAGCAATATGGGAAAGCTCGTGAGCTAAAACCCCATCCAGCTCTTGCTCATCCATTTTGTCTAAGAGACCAGTTGAAACTGCAACCAGACTGTTGGATTTGGAAGGTCCTGTCGCGAAGGCGTTCACTTCAGGTGAATCGTAAATGCCCACTTCAGGCATTGTGAGGTGAGCTTTTTTTGCAAAGAATTCAACTCTGCGATACACTGCTCTTTCTCTTTCTGGAGAATTGGCTCCGATCAATCGGACTCCCATTGTCCATTTTGCCATGACTTTGGAGAGGAGAAGAGAGATAAAAGATCCAGCCATACCCCAGCCGAGGCAGAAGATTAAAAGTGGTCCTAAGTCCAGACCGAATGCTTGGATTCCAAATCCAAATTGTCCAAGGATTGTTGTTGCGATAGAGATGGTTACCATCACAAGAATGTTCGTTAACATAAAAAAACCGATTCGCTTGATCCAAACCATTGTTTAAAGTTTACTCCTTACTATTTGAAAATTAAAAACTCAATCATCTCTTAGACTGAATCGGGCAAATCTTTTCGCAATCCAAAATGAAGACTGAAAAATAAAACGCTGAGCAGTCCATAAGCAAGCCAGAACTCATTCTGAGCGGGAATCTGAAACTGATTGAGAATGACGTTCCCCGATAGTGTATACGCATGGATGAGCCCTATGACCGAGAGGAGGCTTCCGATTGCACTCCAGATTCCGGCTTTCCAAAAATCCCTTTCGATGATAAAGACTACAATAGACGCCCAAACCATGCTAGTGATCAAGAATCCTTGCGAAAGGGACAAAATCCCGGATAGGGCATAGGGTAAAAAATTCTGATTGGGAGGGATATCCGAAAGGAAAAAGTGCAAGGACAAGGTTCCACCATTTTGCAAAAGAGCACCTTGCAATTTAGAATCCACAAACTGAAAACTGCTTTGAACAAGTAAGACCCCCCAGCCAGCAAAGGCGGGCAACAATCCCATAACAACCGCAGGGGAGTGGGATTTGGGAGTGGTTTGAAAACTTTGACTTGCGATGACAATTCCTATCCAAAGGACAATCGCCATTCCAGCTTCTATTGGGACTAAAATCTGTAAGACGCTAACCAATCCAAACAATGCTAACAAGGCTATGAAAACACCATTTAGAATGGAATAACCATAGCGTGCACCTAAGGCTTTCCAGCCTGGATGACCAATGTAAATAGTGGTTGGGAAGGGAGATCCAAACAAGGTTCCTAGGAGGGTGCCTGCTCCATTGATCAAAAGTGAATTTCGAGTATCAAAGCTATCGCCGGAGGCTTCCGCCGATTCGATGTTTTGAAGCGATCCAATTACATTGAATATGCCCATAGGTAAAATCACTGCAAAATAAGAGCTGATATGTGAAATAGTTAAAACTTCAAGCAATTCGGTTAGCATTGGTTTTGGGAGATAAAAACCTATCGAATCTAGATTGAGATTTTCAATAGCTATAAAACTAGGTCCACCCCAATGGGGAGAAAGAAATGCCAAAAGCATCCCTAAAAACACGGAAAGAAGTCCACCTGGAATCCCAAAAGGGAATCTGATCTTTCCAAAGTATTGCAAAAGAATAAGGGCTAGGGGCAAAAAAGTAATCAATGGGAATTGGAAGGTTCGAACCAGAAAATCCATTGAAATAAAGGTGATTGCAATGCCCGATAGGGCGGATAGTAAAGCGGCACGAGGTGTGGATTTTCGAATGAAATTGGCAATGAAAGATCCAAAGACTTCGATTAGCCCGGAAACAAAGGACGCAAGGAGACCTGCTTTCCAAGCCATTGTGTAGTCTCTCGTGGCTTGGTAAGCTGGGAACATAACAAAGAATATAAAAGCAAACAAAGAAACTGTGTTGATTCCATATGGCAGAGCAGTTACATCAGTTCGGTTAGTGGCTTTGCTCAATTTGTACGCTTGAATAGAGTATAAAACATTGCCAAAAATGATGGAAAGAGCTGTGGCAGGTAGAACGACACTGGTGATAAAACCAATAGGGAAACCACACAAAGCCATGCAAAGCCCTGATAAAACAAGAATCTGAATTAAGTTGTCGATCATCAGCCCAAAGAAGCCGTCTACATCACCTTTGGTGAAAATCTGGAATTTCATTTGGCAGGTTTCCCGCCGAAATCGATTCGAATTACATTGTCGCCACTGCCAGAGCTGGCTTCCGTGGTAGTTTTTTTCTTACTATCTGTCGCAAAATCCGATTTGTCTTTTGGAGCCTCATCGGTCTGTAAAAATCTAATTTGCGTGACAGAGTTTTGGAACTTATCAAAAATTCGGGATACGGCATCCCAAGGAACGATAGTAGACTCCCATTTGCTTCCAAATTGAAGTTCTGCATATAAGTAGTTTTCTTTGCTATCTATATCGCGAACAGCCTTGTCGCCAAACACCAAAACGATGCCATGTTCTTTTTCAGCGTTTACCAATCCACGCTTTCCAATTTCTAGTTGAGGGTGAGGCATGACATGGAGATAAAAGACTCCAAACTTTTCCCAGTACAGATCAAACATAGATCTTTTAAAGGCACGGAGGGTAATGATTTCTTCTAGTGTTAGGTTCCCTTCAGTCATAATTTTTGTTTTTTGCTCTCTGTTTCCCAGGCAAGGTATTCTTCGTGTATTTTATATTCTGGGACTATATCTTTGAATGCAGGGAAGATTTCAGAGTCTTTGTTGGATTTTGCAAGTGAAATCAGTTTGTTTAGCTTGGATTGAAACAGGAGGAGATTGTAGTTTTCCAAGGGTGCCGCTATTCTAATCTTTGGATGATGGGTTTTTTTGATCCCTTCGTGGTCAAGCATCAGTTCTTCAAAAAGTTTTTCACCAGGCCGCAAACCAGTGAAGGCTATCTTCATATTTTCATGGGGTATAAAGCCCGATAGACGAATCATTTCTTCGGCTAGATTGAGAATTCGAACCGGTTCTCCCATGTCCAAAATAAAAATCTCACCATGCTCTCCCATAGAACCAGCTTGGAGCACCAATTGAGTGGCTTCTGGAATAGTCATAAAGTAACGTATAACATCAGGATGGGTTACTGTGACAGGACCACCGCGCTTGATTTGTTCACGAAATCGGGGAATAACGGAACCATTGGATCCGAGCACGTTTCCAAATCGAACGGTAATGTACTTTGTTCGGCTGTTTAAAGATATATGTTGCAAATACAATTCTGCAACACGTTTGGAAGCTCCCATTATGTTGACTGGATTGACCGCCTTGTCTGTGGAAATGAGTACAAATCTTTCAACGCCAGTGAGTCTAGAAACATCGGCTAGGTTTTTAGTTCCTAAGACGTTGTTTAAAACTGCTTCAGCAGGATTGATTTCCATCATGGGAACGTGTTTATACGCCGCGGAGTGAAATACAACGGATGGTTTATGTATTTCGAAAATATAAGAAAGCCTGGATAGGTTTCTTAAATCAGCTACGACCGGTTTTAGTTCTATGTTAGAATCAGCTAGAGTCTTTTTCAGTTCGTACTCTACTTCGTATAATGGAGTTTCTGCGGAATCCAGGATGATGAGAGACTTTGGATGGAAGCGAGCAATTTGTTTGCAGATTTCGGATCCAATAGAACCACCGGCTCCAGTGATCAAAATGTCTTTGTCTTTCAAATAAGACTCAATAGAGGCGATTTCAAGTTCGACAGTCGGTCTACCAAGTAAGTCTTCTACCTCCACTTCGCGAAGCTGGTTCAGCTTAGGAGGTTCAAAGAAAGCATCTCCGATCGAAGGAAGAATTCGGAATTCAATTTCCAATTTATCGCATAGAGCTTTTAACCGACTAACAACCCTTCCCTCCGGGTGGCTAGCTGTCATAATTACTTTTTGGATTTCATATTTTTCAATGATCGACTCAGCTTCTAAAGCGGTTCCTAAGATGGGAATTCCTTGGATGTATCCCCCGATTTTACTTGGGTTTTCATCTAAGAAGCCAATTGGGTTTAACTGTAAGCTGTCTTGGCGGCGAATTTCAGATAAAAAAGTAGCACCTAAGTTCCCAGCACCAACTAGCAAGACGGGGATACCTGAACGAGGTTTTGTTCTGAAGATTTTCTCTCTCACCATACGCCAGAACAAACTTCGAAAACATAGAAAACCCAAAAGGATTAGGGTATCTAGAATTGGAACCATTCGGGAAAGCTGAGAAAATCTATTGTAGAATAACAGAACTAATGTGGACAATAAAGAGGAGAGTAAAGTCGTTTTGATGATTTCCAAAAGATCATGCAACGATGCATAGGACCAAAGAGAATTGTAAATGCCAGAAAGTAGGAAAACGACGGATCGGGTTAAGAGAACTAGAAAGAAGCTAGTTATGAAGAGTTCTTGCTTTTCTAAGAAACGGAAATCCTCAAACCGGATCCAATGTGCTAGAAAAAAAGAAATTCCCATCAGGATAAAGTCGATTGGGAAAATCCAGTATCGTCGGGGGAGGGATTTCATCGTTCTAAGTTAAGATTCTTGAGTCAAAAATCTTTGTAAATACCGATTCCTTAGCCGATGATTAGAAAAGAGGGCTTGGCAATTTGGATACTTTACTCATTCGTCTCTATGGTCAGTTGTCTGCGGAAACTGGATCTAGGCTTTATTTAGAAGCAAAAGAGCGATTTTCTAGCCCTCTGGCACTTTGCTTGGATTTCTCAGATGTCCGAAGTCTAGACTCTATCGGAATGAGCTATTTAGAGAAACTAGGGTCAAAAGCCAAAGAATCCGATAGTCATTTGAGCTGTTTTGGGCTTTCAGAATCGGGAATCGGAAATGCCGAAATCGCTTGGATTCAGTCCAGGATTCCTTTCTATCGCACTGAGTTCGAGGCCAAGCAGGCTTTGGAGTCTTTTATAGATTCTGAAAAAGAAATCCCGAAAGCAGAAACCCACGCCGAGTCGATTGTGACTGTGGACAAGAAACCAAAACTGGGTAAGTCCCGAACTTTTTGCCCATTTTGCATCCAGGAATTGAATGTTTTGGGTGCGGGAGACTATTCTTGTCCCAACTGTAAGGGAAAGTTCCATTTGGATTCCAAAGGTTGGGCTAGGGCTTACGAACGATTGGTTTAGGCTTTATCAAAGGTTTTGCTATCAACGGGTCATCTGGCCAATGGTGTTTGGGATACCTTCCTTTTAGTTCTTTTTTAATTTCAAAATAAGTAGATTTCCAAAACTGATTTAGATCTTTCGTTTTTTGTACCAGCTTGTAACCGGGGCTGAGGATTGAAAGTGTTATGTTGTATCTGCCGTTTGCAATTTTTGGAGATTCCATCCATCCAAAAATCTCTTGCAAGCGCACATTGAGCGAGACTTCGTTTTCAGAATAATCTAACTTTGCCTTGTTCCCACTTGGCAATACAATCGATTCGGGTGCCTCTCTGTTTATCTTTTGTATTTGATCATATGAAAAACAAGATTGAATTGCAGGGAGTAAACGAATGCCGTTTAAGTGGATGGGAGGTGTTTTGCCAAGATAGTGGGGAAGAAGCCACTCTTTCCATCGACTGAGAAGATAGTCGAAAGAAATCAAATCTTCTAAAACCTTTGCATCATACAGCAGTTTAGCTCTCAAAAGGAAGGTTTGCACTTCTTTATCTTCCTCCATCCAATTTTTTCCACAATCGATCCAAAATCTATGAATGATTTCAGGATCAATTTCCTTTGCGGAAGTAAGTTTATGGGATGATAAAGAGATTTGGAAGAGCTTCACTTCTTCCCATTCGGAAAGCTCCAAGTTGCCGTTTTCTTTTTTGACGATTTCATACGAGTTGGTCTTTAAAATCTTATTTTGATAGAACTTGAGCAGGAACTCTTTCTCTAACGTTTGGTATTTCAAGATAGATGCTGACTTAGAATCCCCTTTTAAATCCATTGCCACAATGAATTTAGGTGGATTGACAACTTCCAGTTTGTCGCCTAAAACAGCGCCTTTTCCGTTGGCTAATTTGTATGTTTTTTCCTGGTTTTCCCTTAATTTTCCAATTCGATCGGGAAAAGCTAACAGAATAAATTCCAAATAGAGAGCATCCTCACTTTGATTGCTCGAGAATTCATTTTTCCAAGAAAATCCAAAATCGGTTTCTTTGAATTTCTTCAGTTGTTTTTCAATCTCAAGCTTTGTTTTTGATAGTGAAGATTCCTGGAAACTGGAAGCGATACCTGCTAACAGAGCTATTTTATTCTCATTGCCTCGGATGAGCTTCAAGCAAGCGATACTCAATCGGGGGGGTAGGGCGACCTCCAAGCTAGATTTTCCAAGTAAAGTTAGTTTTCCTGATTCATCAATGGCATCTAATAGTTGCAAGAGGAGTTTCCCTTCGGTTATCATTTTTTCCGTAAGTTTGTCCAAAAGAGGGAGGTCTTCGAGTTCTTCGCCCCAAGCCTTTGCTCTGAGAATTGTACTAGTTAAATCGGTTCGGAGCAATTCGGGCGTTCTTTGTTTAGAAAACTGGGATTCTTCAAATTCAGAATAGAGCTTTAAAACCAATCCTTTTGAGGTTCTGCCAGCTCTACCAGATCTCTGTTTTGCGGAAGATTGGGAGATGTTTTGCATCTTTAGTTTCGCAAAACCAGATTCAGGATCAAAATGGAGGACTTTTTCCAGCCCTGAATCTATAACGCAGGTGATACCTTCCACGGTTAACGAAGATTCGGCAACATTTGTGGATAGAATGATTTTTCTTTGGTTTGGGTAGTTTGATACGATTGCCGCTGATTGTTCTTCGATACTCAATTCCCCATGCAAGGGAAGTATTGCAAAATCATCACTGACCTTGCTTTGCGATAGCACTTGCAAACTTTGGTGGATCAAATCTTTTCCAGGTAAAAAAACTAAGATAGAACCTGGAGTCTGCTCTGCCAATTTCGGGAGGATGTCTTTTAGCCGATCTGGGATTCTTTTTGAATTGGAATCCAGATAAACAGTTTCAACGGGATATCTTTGCCCTTTTACTTCCATCTTAGAGTGAGTAACTGGAAGATTGGACCAAGGGATTCCTTCTAAACTAGCAGAGAGCAATAGAATTTTTAGATCGGGTCGAAAGAGTTTTCGGCACCGTGCGGCTAATGCAAAGCAAAAGTCCATGGACAGACTTCTTTCGTGAAACTCATCTAAGAGGATCGCGGAAATCCCCTGCAATTCAGGGTCTTCTAAGATTTGGTTTAGGAAGACTCCATCGGTCCAAAACTCCAGCCGTGTAGCCGCCGAAAATCGGGCATCCCAACGAACACGATAACCCACTTGCTTTCCTACGGGCTCTGAGATATTGGAGGCGGTTCTTTCTGCGGCTGACCTTGCGGCAATTCGGCGGGGTTCGATCACTAAAATTTTTCCAGTCAGTCGGTTGTCTTCTAACAAGAAAAGGGGGAGTTTGGTTGTCTTTCCTAGCCCTGGATCGGCAGATAAAATCAGAAAATCGGACTTAGACTGGAAGAAAAACTCCAGAAATTCGGATCTTTTTTCCTCTAAGGCTAGTGTTGGATCCTGATTTCCCATTTGGTTCCAGGTTTTCCTTTCTTTTGGATGATTCAATTCGGAAAATTGGGGGATTTTAAAAGCAATTTGGCTCTTTCATTTCGTACGCTTTGTTACAGGACAATTAAAAAAACTATCGGAGGAAAAAATAATTAGACTCGTGGGCGTGGAAAGGCAACTTTGCTTGGATGAATCTTGCGCAAAGTTATATTTTGGAACGAGTTCTCAAAGCTAATAGTTTACGTAAGATTGCGACTAGCATGCGGGATAAAACCTATTGTTTGGTTGTTTTAATTTTCCTTATTTTTCCTTTTTTTCAGATTTTTGGGGAGAATATTCTTCTGAAAAAGGGTGGAATTGTGAAAGGCAAAGTGATTGATCAAGATGATAGGAAACTAAAGGTTCAGAAAGAAGACGGTTCCACTATCATGTTAAACAAAGATCAAATTCTGAAAGTGGTCTATAAGGAACATATAAGTGCCGAAGAAGAAGAAAAAATTCGAAAAGCCGATGAATTGGAAGCAAGAATTTTAAAGGAGAAAGAATCGATTCGAAAGGAAAAATTGGAAACAAAACCGGAAATAGACAAAGAATTGATCCAACAACAGGAAGAACTTTCCACTTCTCAGGAAAAAAATTCAGAGTTGCAGAAGGAAGATAAATCTAACAGTAACTTAGCGGAAAATAATAGCAATTCGAGTCTGGAAGACAACAATTTCTCTTGGAAACAATTTGGGAAGTCTCTAATTCTCCCCGGTTGGGGTCACTATTCGACACAAACCAGATGGAAAACTTATCTTTATGCGGGACTCGTTTTTGCCTCCACTTACAATGCTTATACGAAATACCAAGAATTCACAGCTCTAGGAAAAGAGTATTCAAATCCCATTCCACAGTACTTAATTTTAACATCCCCATCAAGTAACGTTGGAGAAGGCTTAATCCAGCAGTCCCTTAACTTTTCGTACAGCAATGGGCAAAGCAAGAACCTAGAAAAAGCGGAATCAGAGGCAAATCTAGGAATAGGCATTGCGGGCATAGTCTATCTGGTGAGTGCCATAGATGCGGGCTTTTCAAAACCTAGAGAGAAAACAGATTCGGGCTGGCAGATTAGAAGCAAACACGAAGCCTATGGAGCTTTAGAAAAAAATGCATCCGTCTCAGCCGAATACGTTTGGAGTTTTTGAAAATGAAAAAGAGATTCTTCCTACTACCAGTACTGTTTGTTTGTTTACTCCAATGTGCTGATCGCAAAGATTTCCAGAACCCAATGGACCCTACTTCTGGAATCACTGGGCTGTTTTCCAGTGCATTTATCGCAGACTCTTCTTGGAGAGCATCGCTTGCTACTACATCTAGTACGATCGCGGAATCTGTTTATACCGGTCAATTGTTAGATGCATCTGGAAATCCGATTGCCAATGCGACTCTCCGTGTTACATTCAATGGTTCCGTTAGAGCCGATAACGACCATTTAACATCAAAAGCGCTAACCAGTTCTACTACGACCGATTCTAGTGGAAATTTTTCAATCACTCTTAGGATTGGGGGCGCTTCCACAGTGAGCGCTACCAGCTCGACGGGTGCCAGTTTA
>JAIXRB010000198.1 GCA_027485405.1 Leptospiraceae bacterium
ATCCTGGCTCGTGATCACGGCGTTCAGCATAGCAGTTGTAAAGATGCCCAAATGGCACTTTGATTTTCAGATGATTATCGTTTGGAAAAACGAACTCATTGTAATTGAAAAATGAAATATCTAGATGCTGCTCCTTGCGACAATGCTCAGCGAGTTTTACTGCTTTCTGTTTGATTTCTGCGTATTTCGCATCAGTAAGAGCGTCCAGCCACGGTCTAATTTCTGTGTATGACTTAAACGGTGGCACAGCCATAAAACTTGTATAATTATCAAAGAGCCCAGCTTTCCACGTTGCTTCGTCAGTTAATAGAGGAACACCTGATGCTATCGCTTTTACTACAGCCTGGCACGTGCTTCCCGTGGGTTTTAGATGTAGTAAAAACTTAGCTTCTCTCAACGCCCGCCTGTCGTCAATTGTCCCCGCCGGATTATCGTCTCCATAGAGTGTGTCTTCTGATGTAATTGTCTTTGCTTGTTCCCACTGATTCGGCCAATACCTGGGATAACGCTTAATAAGGGATACAAGTTTGGTTCCACTTGTTTCAAGCAGAGGATAATTCGCATAATTCAGGGTAAATGAGAATGACTTCTTTTTTAAATTAGGATAGTGTGTTTTGAGCAGTCCTGTTGGGTCAATGTATCCTAAAAAGTTCGGATGAGCATCAATTTCGGCAAGCCATTGAGCAACTTGTGGTTTCATCTCTTTGGTATAATTTTCATACAGCCAGAGTAGGCATTTTGTTTTCTCAATTATCTTCTTCCAGCAGGCTGGCACAATGTGAACAACACAAACGTCAACATCAGGAGCACATTCCTCTGAGTGATGCTTGATTTCTATTACTTCTGCAGTAGCTGACTTCAGAAGCAATTTCATCTGATAGGTAGCATCTGTATGGTACCCTTTGATGGCGATCTTCATTTCTATATTGTTGCGATTTATTTTTCGGGGACGAGCTTCCGTATGGACTCAAGGCGGTCATCGTCCTTGCCGAAGCCACGTAGAAGCTGTTTGATGAATGGGCCATCGTAATTGAAAGCGTTGTGATCTTCTCCAGTGTAAATTTTACATAACCGCCGATCGGCAATATTTTTAATAGCAAGGTGTAGATGCTGTTGGTCACTTATTCTCCACCTGGTGTTATTCACGTCCCAATCAACCTTATGAATTAAGTTCTGATTCTCCAAATGTCTGAGGTGATTTTCAACATTCCTCTGCCATAATTCCAACAGGATTCCAGTCATAGGATGGCGTAGGTTCAAAAAGAAAACGCCATTGTTGATATCCCACCAGTTGTCTGGTCTATCTCCGCCTTTACAGGCAATAATACAATGAGCCTCATCCAGAAATTCATCAAATGCTTTGTTTGTATCAACAATTACGGAATCAGCGTCCAACCACACAGCCCAGTCATAATTTCCTGAATCTAGCTCATCTTGTAACAAGTATATTCTATTACAGGCGGCAAACGAGGGATGAGGTGTATTTGCTGGTAATTTAATGCCATCCCATCGCTTATAATCGTAGCCCCATTTCATACAATAATTTCTATGGTGCTTCTCTGTAGCATCAACCATCTGCTTATATACTTCACCGTCGCAACTCTGAAGAACCACTACTTTCATTCTACTCTTGAGAAAGGAATTTCTTGTATCGGGGACACGAATTTCTAGAATTTTCATTTTTAAGATTAGAATGAGAATTTGGGTATCCCTCACAACAAGCCCTGTCCGAATCTGGAAGATTAAGCCAACACTTGAGAGCTTGCTTGCTCAAACCGTGAAGCCTGAAAAGATCATCATAAATGTCCCTCATATATTCTCCCGAACCAATGAGGCCTATGATATTCCAGATTTCCTTGTTGATATGAGCGGTGTTGAGATATTTCGTTGTAGCGAAGATTATGGACCCGGTACTAAACTAATTCCAACACTTCAAAGAATTTCAGCTGATGATGATGTATGGATTGCCACTTGTGATGATGATATTCAGTATCTTCCATATACTTTAGAGACCTTTGTGCGAAGTGCCTCTGTTTTCAATGAAAAGCCAGCAATGAGCTTGTCTGGCTTTTCCTTCAATCAGCGAGATGAAATCGTCCCAACATTCAAGGTATGTGTAGTTAATGTAATTGAGGGTTATGGAATGGCTATATATCATAGGAGCCATTTCAAAAAATCGTTCTTCAGTTATGTGGAGCAATGTCTAAAAGATAAGTCTACACGTGTTTCTGATGACTTTGTATATATCAAATTATCTAGCATTAATCGGTGTCCCGCGACTTCAAACAGGTGCCCCTTGGTGCAGTCGTCAGAGAATGTGGCAGATGGGGTGTATCCTGGATCACGGGCTCAATGGCGATGATGCTCTTCACAAGCAGTGTAGTGAGGGCAACAAACGATACACCAAATGCCGTAAATATTTAAATAGCAAGGGTCTTTTATCCAAAGAATTACAATTCAGAACCCCACAGGATTAATCCAATCCAAAATCATCATCATCGCGAGTTTTAAAATATCCAAGGAAGATGTTATTGAATTTTTCGCGATCAATCCATTCCAACACACCAAACTTGTTTACTCTTGTAATCTTTTCAAGAGGCTCTTGAGTATCCAATAATTTATGTCTTGACACGTATTGACGCTTACTGCGTGAGCCGTGGTGAAGGTGCTGAACGGTAATTCCAGCAACAAACGTCATATTAGGCGATGGTTTATTGTAGAATTCTTCAAATTGTCTGCGATATGCTGGCACGACTTGCTCAAATGATTTAGGCACGACTTTCTTCATCCAACCAATACAGGTCAAACAATCACCGCTTCCAATTACGCCCCAATCAAAGAACCCAATTTTGTTATACCAACTACGTTTTATACACCAAGCAAATCCAGGATGGAACTTACCGAAATTCGGGCTTGGTGTATATTGTTTTAAAACCGTTTCCTTTCTAAATATTACTTTTTTGTATGTCAGATCTAGCCACTCAGCGAATTCAAATGGTTGAACAACATCAAACGTGTCTAGTAATTTAGTCGTTTGTGTATACCAGCTTAAATTGCTAAATAACAAATCACAGTCTAAGAATGCTAATTTTGTATAATTCGCAGGAATGTGCTTTTCTAAGATACGATACAGTAGCTCTTTGTGGAACATATATGAGTTACCATAAACGTGTATAGCATCTAATATCTCGGGTTGTTCACCCTCAAACACGAGTTCAAGTGTATAAACAGGTAGACCTTGACGCTTGAAAATATTAACTGAATAATGGTAATTCATTATAATTCTTTTACACTTCATCGGGTTGTAAATTACAAACAGCAGAGCCATATCCATTCTAATTATTTCAATGACTTTATCTACGTTAGAAACCACGTTGTCCTAACGTCTTCCTGCATTTCTTTGTTGCTGGCCTCGGAATAGCACCAGCAAGATATAGGTTTTCAAGTCTATATCTGTGATAGCTATCTCTATTCGCCTTATAACTTTTTTCATCGTCACAAAGTATCAAGTGTCTATCTAACATTTCCATACATTCCCTATTACATTTTATACATTCATCGGTTGCCTGTTGAATGCAAGTATCACACGCCCTTGTGTCCTGAGGTACTTCGTTATCACAGCTGTGGCACTTCATTTGATTTTTGCACAGATTTTACTTTTGGTTGACAGCCTCATTTTTTTCCACTTTTCCTAGAAAAGCCGGGGAGTTGAAACAAATTCAATTTGATTTCTGTGTAAAGCCGGTGTGTGTCCGTGTGTCAGTCTCGCAGGAGGAGTCGCAGCGGGCGGGCG
>JAIXRB010000172.1 GCA_027485405.1 Leptospiraceae bacterium
AGCTAAAGTCTTACTCCAATTTTTGAATTCTTCCCAGGAAGAAGATATAGTATTTGCTTTAGATTTTGTTGTACAGAGTACAAGAGGAGCCGGATTCAATTCCGAGTCAGCATTGGATTTTTTTGCGATAGATTGATTCGCTATTTCCAAGTCAGCATTGGATTTGGATCCGAGGCAGTAGGAAATTTCGCGTCTTCTTCCATCGAATGACTTTTGGGAGATAAGCCCTAAGTTCTTTAGTTTGGAAATGATTCGCGAAATTGTGTCGGGTTTTTTCCCAAGGAGGTTTGCGAAATAGGTATTGGATGCGAAGCATCCTTTTGCTAGGGATAGAGATCGTATCTCCGAGAGGAGATACTTTTCTGTGATGGAAAGGTTTTGGATGGATTCGATTTCTCGGGGGATCCATATTCCAGTGCGATTCGAGTTTTTCATTTTAGGAAATCCTTATCGCGATCAAGACACGCCTCCGGCCAGGAGTTGATTCGCTATTTTTTTTAGCCATGGAAGCAAAGGTTCCCTCCCCTACTCAAAAGAGTTGGAAAAAGAAAATTCACGTCCGTTTTTCTGGATTCCTGTTTGGGTTTCCAGAGTTCTAATCAGCAAAGTGGAAGTGCTGGTCTTTCTAAGTGCCGTAAAAGACGAATACAAGTTTTGACCAAGGGATTTGATCTGTCAAGTGTAAAGAGACATATTTTTTTATGTTCTCATTACGATAAAGGGGAGAATCGGGAGTTTTCAGGAGACTGCCCTGGCCAGCTTCCACACTAGCCAGGAACTTCAGAACTCTGGTGAGATAGGTAGAGTATAAAAACCTGTACCGATTTGTGTACACTTTTTTTTGTTTTGGATGGAATTTTTTTTAGAATGGTACGACCAATTTTGGGCATCGAATCAAAAACGAAACGCGCTTCGTTTTAGGGAAATTTGCTTTCTTATCAGAATTAAAAAAGGATTTTAGGGAAGGACTTTTGTTTCTTCTAAAACCCTTTTTGCTCATGTCCAGAATGAGGCAGTGAGTCACTCCCCTCCCCTCCCTCTCGTGAGGCGTGTCCATTTTGGACAATTGGATTCACTTGATCTTTCGGGCTTCTTTATCTAACTCTTCTGCTTTTGTTCGGAGCTTTTCGGCTTTTTCATGGATCCAGGTTTTTAAAGTTTGTTTCTCATCTTTTGGAAGCGACTTCCCTTCTTTCCAATCCCGATAAATAAGATCCAGTGACCTTTTTGGATTCACTTCTTTCTCTTCAATCTCAGGACCTGCAAGGAGACGAAAGGCTTCTGTCAAATGTAAACCTGAGTTTACATTTGGAAGTTTGTCTCGGGAATCGAAAAGTCTGAGGTATTTGTTTGCAGTCATTCGGGAAAAAGGAAGGTTTGATTCGATCCAAGGAAGGAAGGATCCGTGAGGAAGTTCCTTTTTTTTCTTAGCAAGTATCTCTCCAATGAGAATAGCATTCTGAAGAGCATTGTTTAAGTTCGCTCCGATAGAATGATGAAGTCCTTGAATCTTTTCTATGTCTTGGTCGATGGAAGGAAGATTTGGCTTTTCTTCTCTAAGGCCCGGTCTTGTTCCAAATAAAGAATCCTTTCTGCTCATAGCTTTATCACTTCTTTTGCCAAGGCTTGGAATTCTAAATCACCGGTAGATCCTTCTTTCAATGCCTTGCCTGAATCGGAAGCTGTGGCTATGGACTCTGATTTATGGATAAAAGATTTTGTGAGTTTTAATCCACCTTCTCTGAGAGTATCCACTCTTTTATCCGTTACTGCTGAAGGAATTCCTATAAACGATTTTTTTTTTTTTTTTTTTTTTACTTTTGATTCCAAGATCGAGTATCCCTGGATGTTCCACCTAGAATAACCAACAGGACAAAGTATTGTATTTGCGACATGGATTCCGCAAGAAAGTTCAAAAGAAATCGCTGGAGGAGTATCTATCAAAACATAGTCGTAAGGCAGTGCTCTGAGTCCTGAATCCAAACGCAAAGGGACTGCTGTATCAAATACCAATTCGAATGCAACCTGAGAAAGTTCTGGAACGGAAGGAATAATATCTACTCCAAAGTTTGTTTGAAAAATCCCTTGGGAAATTCCGAGGGAACCTTTTAAAATCCTAGCGATATTCTTTTCTTGAATTGTTTCTACTGGTTCATTTCTCAGAAAAAAATCTGTGAGATTGTTATTGTGGTCAAGATCCAGAGCTAGAATTCGCTTCTTAGTTTTTGCCAAAGCCAAAGATAGAAAAATAGAGAGAGTGGTTTTTCCTACGCCTCCTTTTAAGGAAGCAATTGTGATGACTTTCATGATTTAAGAATCTTTCGCTTTTGATTACAGAATTGGCAAGTAAAGATTTAATTGCTCCAGTCTTACAATTAAAAATAGTCCAAAGATTTGAATGAAAGTGATCCATAAAAAATCCCAAAATGAATACTCGGTTTTAGGAACTGCAAAAAATTGCACCAATGGTTCTAATGACGGCCAAGTCATGGTTCTCTATGAAAGAGAAGGGCAAAAATTCGTTCGTGAGGAAAAAGAATTTTGGGAAAAGTTCGAAACCAAATAGATCCCTCACTTGGCCCATAGACCTGGATTCGCTACTATTCCCCTTTCTTCGCTATCGTACATTCCAACAATCGAAAGGAAAAAATGCTGAAAAATAGATAAACAATAAGCATACTTTTTAGGACTTCCGGAAATATTTCTTCGCCCCGGTCTTCAGCCGATTCAATGCAATTCTCTATAGATTTCTTTTCAACAGATCGATATTCTTGAAACCCATACTACAAAAGCATTGGGAAAACAATCTTTAAGAATAACTTAAAAGAAGGATGGTCCATGGGAAACTTGGATTCCCTGTAAGATGGGAAAATTAAAAAAAGCAATAATCTCTTCATGGTTATTCGTTCCCTTTGTGGTATTAATTTCAAAAGTGCTTGGATTTCAAGAAAAGAAACTTTCGCTCTAATCATCAAAAACCCTTTCTTCTTTTATTATGTCACCTACCAGGGACAAAATTTGGAGCTGTACGAATTTTTTTCCCAAAAAAGCTGGAAATGTGTCCTATCTTTATATTACTATACAAAAGGGAAGTAAAAGGAAAAGGAGTCTACTGAGTGGTTTGACACGAAGCTCTGGCAATTTGCCCGGGATCTTTTGTACTCAGAAGCTAGGGTAGGGGAGGTAATTGAAAGAACCAAGGCTGAAATTCTGGAATACTCGGAAATACGTGGAACAACTCGGATAAATCCCTTTTCTTAGGCATTCTAGCTTTCTAGAAATTAGGTTGTCTAAATCATGAGGAAAAAAGTAGGCTACGCAATCAGGTAGAAAAACGCAAAAAATTTACCAAAAGGTGGATTTTTTGGGAATAAAGCGTAACTCACGGATGAGTTCGGGAAACGAAAGCGGTTTTTGAGAACGGAATTCAGGGTCGATAGGAATTAAAAAGTAAGATGCAAGATATTGAATTAGAGTTCGAAGAGTTTGGTACTTCAATAGAACTTATTTCTTCATTAGGGGACAAAGAACTCTCAGATTTAGTTACGGAACTAAATAATTTACAGTTTCAGAAAGATAACAATTCGAACCAAATCGGCGATGTGATTTCAAGGTATTTCCAGGAAGAAGAATCAAATTTAATTTTAAAAGTGCTCGGGGATTTGACTTCTTCCGTGATGGAGTTTTCCGATCTTTTTGCTCATCCTATTTCGGACATATTGGAGGACTTTTTAAAAGACAAATGCAAAGATAAGAAAATCTCTAATGCTATCGTAAAAATCATAATTCATTCACCAGCGATTTATAAAGAAGCAAGATTAAAAAAAATTAGATCTATCAACGCCTCTAGTTTTATTGGAAGCAGAATAATATCAAGCATTAGGCCTGTCTTTGATACGGCTGAAAATTCTTTGACTGAAGATTTTCAAAGTCTTTTATTCCATGAGCTATCAATTACCTATAATGTAAAAAACGAAGAAAGGGAATTCTTTGTAACATTAGATGAAGATGACTTAAGTATTCTTTCTCGTACTATAGGCAGAGCTTTGGAGAAAAATAAAATTTTAAAGGACAAATTCGAACTATGATTAGTAGCGTTCTTGAACGGAACAATAGGTTCTTTAAAGTGGAACCGAGGAGAATGGACTCTGCCTCACAAAGGGGTAGCTCAGGCTCCCAACATCTATTTAATTATAGAAGTAATAAAAACAAAGAAAATTCTCTTCGACAAAGAGAGAAAACGAAAGAAGCTCTTACTCAATTAGCAAAGAGAATAAGTATAATAAGCAAAAAGTTTTCCATGATCTCTAAACTTCTTAATGTTTTGGCAAATGATTCTTTAGAAAAGGAAGGCTTTATAAAACCAAGGGAAGATCTAATAGTTCCAGCAAAAAAAGTGATTTTGGATATCTTTTCTTTTGCATATATTCTTCCATTCAATGTGAATCTTTTACCGGAGGGTGGAATAATTATCGAATTCAAAATTAAAGAGAAAAATCGCAGGATTTCTATTGAACTAAACAATGACGGAAACCATTCTATTGTAGTTTTAAAAGACAAAGAAATTTTCGAAATTTCTAAAGACTTACATGAGCACGAAATCTACAAATTTATCGACTTAGAACTTAAAAAATTTCTAATATAAGTAAATGTGCGAAAACCCAGTAGTTCCCAGTTACTTGCATCTTAATGATAAAACCTTAGATCAGGTTTTCGAAGAAAATGAAGTAGTGTTTAGAAACTTTCTTCCGATATCTGACGAGACTACTTTAATTCCAGGTGATCAAATAGATGTTAAGCGAACATCGTTCAATAGAGGAAAATATCTAGAAAAATTCGAAGATTCATTGTATTCCTTGAAGAATTACGAAGAAAAGAATAGTTATAGAATTTTTGGAATTAGTGTAGGAGCTATAAGAAAGTTTCAGGCAAAGGTTGAAATGAGTAAAGAGAAAGATAAAGATCGAATTTACTCTTTATCCCTGATACATAATCCTGAGACCTGTATGTATCCCCACACTGTTATCCAAGCATTCGATAATGGAATGGAAGTATCTGAAATTAAACCGAATTCCGTTAAAAATAAATATAGAACTTTTATAGCTGAACAATCTATAATTTACCCTCCCTAAACTTCTAATCACAGCAAATAGCCGTTCCTTCTCGGTCCTATTCAGTTCCAGATTCTTTCCCACTATTTCTTTCAATTCAGGATTTTTCTCGAGAATTCTAAATCTTCGCTGATTTGCATTTGTTAGGGTATTCTCCAGTTCCATTTCGTCATCACCGGTAAATAGCCAATGAGGCGGGTTTTGTAGGTTTTTTCAATAAGTAGACCAGTGGTGCGGGACATCTGGGAACGGCAAGACAGAAATTGGTTCACCGAGCTTCCGCGGAGGTATAGGGATGCAGTTAATCTTGCTCTTCAATTTTAAAAATCTCTAACGGGACTCTAAGTACAGAAAAAGAATTTGTACGTTATCTGGTTATTCTATGCTTGTAAATTTGCCTAAGAAAACAGGCTATGCGCTGAGAAAGGAAAGTTCTTACTGAGTTAGAATCTTCGGAAGAGAACCAGGATCCGAGTTAATTCCATTTCTTTCACAGAATTAGAATCAGGTTTTTGTCTCATAACTGGTAAGAGAACCTGTTTTTACCAAATATTCTAAGAAACCACTCGAATCTAATAAAAATTGGTTTACAATACTAACCTCATGTTAAAAGATAAGTCCGTCTAGTTACTTGATCGCTTCATACGGTTCTACGACAAAGAAAAACGATCGAAAATTCGAAAAAACTAGGGCAATACTCACTATTTCGGGAAACTTTGTTTTGGGAAAAGAAAGCGAGGATTTTTTCTAGTCTGGGACTCAGGGGGCGAAGCTATACCTGGGGATAGGGGAGGGGGGAATGACTTGAAAAAAAAGTCTAGTTAGGCTTTTCAATACCAGATTGGGCTTACCTTGGTTGCAGAGAAATTTTGCAAGCTATGGGGAATCTGAGAGCCTGTAACCGGTTTCACGTATTACGGATAGAACATAGATTTGGAAATGAATAAAGAAATACGGAAAAATAGAATTAGCCGCAATCGCAAATAATATGGAGAATTCAATTGAAGAATATATTTATTAGTCGTCCAACTATCATCGATAAACAATTTTCTAAAGGATTAGATAATGCTTTGAATTTCCTTGAGCAAAATGATTTTAAACCTAGAACATTGGGAAGCTCTGATTACCCAAGTGAATCACCACTAAATGAAGTTCTTCGAATCATGAAAGAATGTGATGGTATAATTGTCTTAGGTTATCCACAAATTCTAATTAAATCCGGTTATAATAAATCAAAGAAAATCATTGATGAGATTATTTTATCAACTGAGTGGAATCATATAGAAGCTGCTTTAGCTTATTCACTATCACTACCCATGTTAGTAATACATCATCTTGGCATATCACGAGGAATTTTTGATAGAGGAACACTTAATTCTTTTATTTACGAAATAGATCTTACGAACGATTCTTGGATATTTGAAAAGAATATAATAGGAGCGTTTAACACCTGGAAACACAAACTAATCGGATCTCTCCCTTCCGTTAACCCGGTACGCAATCCTATTTCCGGTTACATTTCACATAGAGGATTATACTTTAAGAAAAAAAAGGATGGAAAAATCGAAGATACAGTATACTGTCCGAAATGTAATACTCCAATGTTTTCTATGGAGGATTTTTTTCCTTATATTTGTTCTATATGTGGCCTTGTTTCTGGTTTCACTCGAGGCGAATTAAAGGAAATTATTTCCGAGATTAAAATTTGATAGTAAAGATGCTAAACAAAGAGAATTTATAAAAATGACCATAACTATTACTGATATTATCGCATTTATTGGAGCGGGAGCTTGGTTCCCACAAATAGTCACATTTTTTCTATATCTATTCAGGAGACCAAAATTAATTGCAATAGTTCATGAAAATTCAAGTCTATATTTTACGAACTCTGGACCTCTTCTTTCTTTAGACTTAGCACTTCTTTCCAAAAATGGAGACTTTTTAATTGAGAATCTTTACATCGACATTACTCACTCCAATGGATTCACTATTAAGTTCCACTGGATCTGGCAAGAAGAATCGTTAGGCAACATGCAAATTCCTCAGCTAGGTTCAGTTCCATTTAATAAATGTAGAAAGATTGTTGCAATTAACTGTATAAAAGACTCTATAGAAGAAAGATCACTTTCTTTTTACGATACTGATTTCAAAGCTAAATATGATAAAATAGAAATGATTCTTAATACACAAAAATACCAAAATAAAAGGGACGGAATTAATCTCGAAAAATTGAAGGAGACAATGCATTATCAGGATTTAAAAACACTATTCCGATCAAAGAAAGATATTCCAGCCGGAAAGTATAATTTAAAATTATACTATACGAAAAGAAATAAAGAAAAGGTATTATGCGAGCGATCGTTTACGTTAACACAGGCTAATACTGAATCTTATAGTTCAAATATTCCAATAATAGATGAATGGCAGGAAGAATTATTTGTGAAAGATAATAATCAAGAATTTCCCGCTATAAATGTAATCTTCTTTAATTTAAGCGATCGCAACTAACAGCGACATACTGGTATTCCCCCAAAAAACTGGACAATAAATTTGGATCTTCGCTAAGGAGAAACAGATGTTCCAAACACCAAAAGACTACCCTCACGAGTTCAAAATTCAGGCTGTAAAACGCTTTCTAGAAACTGGCAGGAGGTGTAAATTTACAGCTAGAGAATTAGGAATACCAGAATCGACTTTAAGAGGTTGGAAGAATAAATTGATGAGTGAAGCAAAGAGGGAAGTCATACCTGATAAGAAAGGGAAAAAAGACTACGAGAGCTTGTTGATTGAAAAAGAGAAAAGGATTCAACAATTAGAAGAGGAGAACTTTATTTTAAAAAAGTCAATAGGCATTTTCACAAAGGACTCACGACCAAAATAGGAAAATTTCAATTTATCAAAGAGAATGAATCCTATTTTAAAGTGGTGAAAATGTGCAAAGTTTTAGAAGTCTCAAAGTCTGGTTATTATGATTGAATAAATCGAAAATTAAGCAAAAGGAAGGCATTGAATATGCTTTTGCTTACAGAGATCAAAGAAATCCACAAGGAGTCTGGCGAGATTTATGGAAGCCCAAAGATACACAAAGTCTTGCTTTCCAAAGGATATCTTTGTAATAAAAAGTTAGTTGAGAGACTGATGAAAATTGCTAGAATTACTAGTAAAATTGTAAAAAAATATAGGGTATCAACAACAAATTCAAATCATAAAGAATCTATCTCTCCAAACAGAATAAACAGGAGATTTACTACACCTACTCCAGGAAAGGTGTGGTGCTCGGATATTACCTACCTTGAAGTAGACTCAAAGTGGGTATACTTAACCACAATTATAGATCTATTTAATCGAGAAATTGTTGGTTGGGATCTTAGTGAAAGTTTAGAATCTAGTTCTTTGGTGAACTGTCTAGACAAAGCGATTAAACTACACAGACTGAAACCAGGTTGCGTATTTCATTCAGATCGTGGTATTCAGTTTGCTTCTAAGGAATTTAGAACAAAGTTATTCGAAAATAGAATGAAGCAAAGCATGAGTAGGAAAGGAGATTGTTGGGATAACGCTGTATCCGAATCCTTTTTCAAAACTTTGAAAGCGGAATTGATTCGTCATGTAAGATATAAAACTATTCAAGAAGCCAATCGTAGCTTGTTCGAATATATAGAAATATTTTATAATAGAAAACGAATTCATTCTACTTTAGGCTTTACTTCCCCTATCGAATTTAGAAAACTATATGAAAAGCGAGCTGCCTGATTTTCTGTCCGAAAAAA
>JAIXRB010000158.1 GCA_027485405.1 Leptospiraceae bacterium
ATGGCTTTTGTCTCTTTTAATTCAGGTAGATCCCAATACCCTTTGATTCCTTCCGGAGTTAGCATTCTAAGGTAAATCCCCAATGCTCTCAGTTTTCCAATTCTTTGAACTTGGCTTTGCAATTGCAAAGGTTCAGAGCCAGATTCCAGTAAAAGTCTTTTGCAAAAACCAGTGAATCCCTGTTTTGTGACAGTCGCGTTCAGCAATGTGGTGATGCTTTTTTTTTCGGTCAAATCCAGATCCAATGAAAAAGGATGTTCGGCAAAAAATTTTGGGTATTCCCAAGTTTCTAATTTTGCTAGATTCTTAAAATCCAATCCTCTTCTCTGTGTTAAATTAGCATATTTTCCTTTTCGGATCTGAATACTCTTTAGAAAGCTTTTCACTTTTTCTGTTTTGGTTATAGCAAAGAAAAAGGATAGAATGATTGGAACTAAAGAAAAGTAAGAGTAAAAAGGAGCTTGGAGAAGATAAATTGAAATCCAAAGCAAGATAAAACTAAAGAAAATTGCAAGTCTTACTCTCGCTAGTAGGGTATGAGTTCTTTTTAGTTTAACGAAAAGGCGGTCAAGTCTTCCAATTTTTTTCGATAACCGAGTGAGTAAAGGATCAATAGTTGGGTCTTTCGTAGTTTTCTTCTTCTCTTCGAGAGATTTCCGTATCTAAAACTCGAATGAGAGCACCTAAGTCATTCAATCTCCATTTGTCTGTTAATCTACCTTTGTCGCGTCCGCTAAACTTGTCTAGGTAAAGTCTTCCAAAAAGGTCTTCTCCATACTCATAGGCAATGAAACGACCGTTTCGTTTTCCAGTTTGATTGATCATTCGAATCGTCATTTTTTTTACCAAGTGCTTGGAAAAAAAAATAAGTACAAGTTTTTTTTGCTACAGCATTTCGAAAAACTCACGATAGGATTATTGGGGATAGGCTATTCATCACGGATGATGGGTTTCCTAAAACAAATACACCCCAAAAAGACCAGAATCGCGCACGGAGGCCCGAAATGGACAATTACCCAGACATGGACACAGAGCTAAAGAGCTCTTTTCCCAAACAAACACAATTCACATCCAGCCTAGTCAGTGAAACCCTACTTCCCACCTTGGGACTCAAAGCCAGAACCCTTTTGAATGAAAAACAGCTAGAAAAGCTCCAAGAGATTCGAAAGCGCCATATCAAAAAAACCCACCAAGTCCGTCAATTTCACTGGGATTAGCCTTTAAAATTTCCTTGACCTGAAACAATAGCGGTCTATGTTCAAGACCGCTATTTCAGGAAGGAAACGCATGGCGAACAACCTCGCAGAAGTTTACAAAGAATCCGCAGAAAAATTCGGATCATCACCCGCTTTTTGGTATAAAAACACCAAAAAAGACTACGAAGCCCTCAGTTTTGAAAAGTTATACCAAGACGGATTGGCATTAGCTGAAGCACTGATCAGCCTAGGGATCAAGGCTCGAGAAAACATCGGAGTTTTATCCGATAACAGAGTCGAATGGATCATCCAAGATTGTGCTGTTATACTCGCCGGAGCGGCAAATGTGCCGAGAGGCTCTGACATTACAGACTCTGAGACTGTTTACATTCTAAACCATTGTGAAGCAAAAGTGGTTTTTATTGAAAACGACAAAGTTTACGAGAAATACAAAAACAACAAAACCCAAATCAAAAGTGTCAAGACCGTCATTATCATGGACAAAGACACAAAACTCAAACCAGCGGCAAACTTACTTAAGTTTCACGAGCTAGTCGAGAAGGGATACGAGCTTAGAAAGAAAGGCAAAAAAGAAGTAGAGAAAAGAGTCTCTGAAATCAAGCCTGACGATCTTTATACGATGATTTATACATCTGGTACTACAGGACAACCAAAAGGTGTTATGCTCATGCATAGTAACATGATCCACCAATTGCACCATGTTGTTCCTAGAGTTGTCAAAGCAGGACAAAACGACCGTATGCTTTCCATCCTCCCTGTTTGGCATATCTTTGAAAGAGTTGTCGAATACTTTGCTATTGTAAATGGTGCGGCAACGTACTATACCAAAGTTACAGAACTCAGAAACGATATCCAGAAAGCCACTCCCACATTTATGGCATCTGCGCCTAGAGTTTGGGAAAGCATCTACAACGGTATCTACACTCGAATCAATGATCCAAAGCAAACTCCTTCTGTACGAAGAAACCTCTTCAAATTGGCGTATTTCTTTTCAAAGCACTACCATGCCTCCATTCGATTCTTGCGAGGTTGGGAAGTGGACTATGTTGGTCGAAACCCTATTGCCAGTTTTTTCCAAGGGATTTTATCCTTTGTTAAATTGATCTTAACGGCACCTCTTGCACTCTTACTAGACGTCGTTGTTCTATCTAAGATTCGCCAAGCTACAGGTGGAAAGCTGAAAGCTACTCTATCTGGTGGTGGAGCTCTCCAGAAGCACGTGGATGCCTTCTTTATGGACATTGGCATCACCGTTCTGGAAGGCTATGGAATGACGGAAACTGGACCTGTCATCTCAGCTAGAACCTTTGATCGGCCGATTATGGGATCCGTAGGTGACATCGTTCCTCTTACCGAGCTTCAAATCCGAGACGACGCAGGCAATGTCTTAACTCATATCGATGACAAGCGTAAGATTCTGGCAGGTTCCATCGGAGTCAAAGGCGTAGTTCATATCAAAGGTCCACAGGTTATGAAAGGGTATTTTAAAAACCCTGAGACCACAGCAAAAACGATTGTTGGCGGTTGGATGAACACTGGCGATATAGGGATGATCAATTTCAAAAAGGCTCTGACTTTAACGGGTCGAGCTAAAGACACCATTGTTCTTTTAGGCGGGGAAAACGTAGAGCCAGTTCCTATCGAAAACAAAATCGATGAGTCTCCATTTATCCGTCAGTCGATGGTCATTGGCCAAGATCAAAAAGTACTGGGAGCCATCCTAGTCCCAGACTTTGATGCGGTCACTCCTTGGGCGAAGGAAAACGGAATCACTGAACTTGCACCAGAGAAATTGATTACCAATCCTAAGATTCTGGATTTCTACAAAAAAGAGGTTCGGAACTACAATAGCGTAAAGACAGGTTTTAAAAACTTTGAGCAGGTTCAATACGTCATTTTGACCACCAAACCTTTTGAAGTAGGGGATGAGCTTACTAATCTAATGAAGATGAAACGCCATATCATCACAGAGAAGTACAAAGATCGAATTTTGGACCTATACAAAAACGTCTAGTGTCAGTCTTTACTGAAATTTTTCATTCGGATCGCATCCTAGAGATTAGGATGCAGTCCAATGAAAAAAACACTTTTGATTTCCAGGCATTCTCCGATTTCAAAAACCTTCTAGCTAAGCATGCACAAAGCAAGACTCTTCGGGTTTTGCTTTTCACCTCTGGAACAGAAGGCTACTTTTCCAACGGAATCGAGCCAAGTTTGATGATCGGAAAATCCCACGACGAAGTGGAAAAAGCAGTCTCTCTTCTCATTGGCACTGCACTTGATTATTTTCTTTTTCCAGTTCCCACCATTTCGTTATTGAGCGGACATACAATGGCGGCTGGTGCCGTATTTGCCCTGTTTTCTGATTTCCGATTTATGGTCGACAAAGGGGCTCGTATCGGCTTCTCAGAAGCCCTCGTGGGTCTCAATTTCCCATCTTTCCCAACCATGGTTCTAGCGGATCTGGTAGGACAAAAGAACGCGAGAGACCTGCTCTATACGGGAAAACAAATCAAAGGAAAAGAAGCTCTGGAAATTGGGCTGATCGACGAACTTGTCTCACCCGAAACAATTTGGACGGAAGGAAAGAAAAAGGCTGATTCTCTAGCTACTCTTACCTTTGAATCCGCAAGGGGGATCAAAACTGCTCTCCGAGATTACTATCGGCCGGTGATTGATCGAGTTTTCAGCAGTGATGTCGCCAATTTTACCCAAACCATCCAAACTCCAAACGGACAAGAGGGTTTTCGGTCATTGATAGAAAATAGAAGACCAAACTTCACTTAGGTTAAAAGTTGTTTAAAGCATCTATTTCTTTTCGTCTTGAATAAGCGTCTGCCTCTTCAGCTCCCAATGCTTCAATTCGCATTTGTTTGAGTTTTTTATCTTTTTCAGCAGAGCTGAGATTTGGGTTTTTTGATAAAAACTCTTTTTCCTTTTCTTCGTATTTTTGTATTTTTTGTTTTTCAGCCAATTCGCCTTTTCTCAGTTCAGCGAGTTCTTTTGCCTTTTCTTTACCAAAATACTTGGTTTCTAGTTGGACGAGCCTTTTCTCTTTTTCTTCTGGCTGAGTAAGGGAAGCTAATTCTTTTTCTCGTAGCAAAACTTCTGTTTGGTAAATCTCAAATTTATCTTCTCGGGCGACCATAGCGTTATGAAAGGAGCCGAAGGTTTTTTTCTTGAGATCAAAGTATTTTTTAACTCTGTCCTCTGAATTCATATCAGTTGAAGATTTGATGAAGTTAGCGGAAGCCTCCATAAACTGAACCTGCGATTCTTCCATGCCAAAAAACAAGTGAGTTTTCTCTTCGCCTAAAACGGTTCGTCTTTTTGCTTTGATCTTTTCGTATCGGTCTTCAAAACTCAAAGAGTAGGGAAGCTCCAATTGATGAATTTCTTTTTCATACTTAAAATAGCTTTGGAACAGATCCAAAATTTTCTCTCTATCGGTTCCACTGTATTCGGTTTCGATATACTTTAGCAGAGTTGCGTTGCATTGTTCGGCTGTGAAATTGGGATCACACTTTCGTCTCAAAGCCCAAACTTCCCAAACAAAATTGATCTTACCCGTTTCTAGGTCTTCCAAGATCTCAAGATAGGGCTTTGGCTCATCGTCCCGAAACGGAGATAGGGCTTCATCCCATAAGCCAGTGCTGTTTCCCAACGGAAAGAGATCAGAATTGCTAGCCTCTGATTCTTGGGCTAGAATTTCCTTTTCTGTGGGTTTTTTGTTACCTGATTCGTAAAAATAATAGGTTAGGAGAACTCCAACAACCAAGGTGAAGAAGGATAAAAGAGCAATGAGATTTGTTTTTGTCATAGGGAAGTAAAGGAAACAGTTCGAACCAAACAAGCAAAGCTTGCTCGGTTCGATGAAAAAGTCAAATTAGATTAAAGAGCCGCTACAGCGTTTCTCGCAATTCGAAGATAAAAGCCTTGCACATCAAAGAAGTTTTGTCCACTCCAAGCCAAGTTTGTGACTTGTAGGTGATCGATCCCTGTTGCAAACCAGTATCCTTGAGCTGTGCCTCTGTAGCTTCCCCAAGCTTGGGAAGAAAAAGGAACTACTCCATCATTAGACCCACCTAAACCGTAGAAAATGCCACCTGCCCAAGTTATGGGATGAGTTAAAGCCATAAGTGGGTGTTGGATCACGTCAGCAAAAGCCATGCTACTTCCGTAAGAGTAGTATTTTACAGAGCTTACGTTGGGAGTTGCATTGGAAAAGCTGGTTGAAAAATTAACAGTGAGTGATCTACCCATTGCAATCACGTCTTGCGGACGACCATCTCGGTACAAGAGACTAGCAAGAAATCCAAATGTGGTGTTGGCAAAAGGTTGCAACCATCTTGGAATGACAGCAAGTACGATATCTGCCATGGGAGCCCCGCGGTGGAGTGAGTTGACCGAAGTAACTGTCGCTGTTTTAGAAGCAAATCCGAGATTGGAAACCATATGACGAATGACCAGACCACCTTGGGAATGACCAACCAAGTGAACCTTAGCGCAGTTGTTTGCAACCATCCATGAGTTGACAGCGGTTCTTGTTTGCTCAGCTCTCACTTGAATGCTGTTTGTTGCCGAGCTTCCAGGAGTTGTTACTCTTGCTCCTTGCGATCGAAGGTAATTGTCCAATCCACCCCAATAACGAACCAAACCATTGGCAAGACCTTGGGTGTCATCGAAACCTAAGATTCCATGGACTAACGCAAAACACTGGCCTTGTAGAGACTGAGCAGACAATCCAGAGGCTGGGAGAAGAAGGGCAAGTGCTAAGAAAGCACTCCAAAACCCTCGGGCGGTGGTGGACATTTGGTTCGTTTTCATTTTATCTTCCTAATTTAGATTTTCAGATGACATAAATGTCTAAGTTGGGGCATTTATGTCAAATTTTTTCCTAAATTAGGAAGTTTTCGGCTGGAAAAAAGGATTTAGGGATAGATTCAAATAAAGATCAAACTCCTTCCCGTTTCAAGTCCCTTCCCATCAAATCTTTCACAACTTCTTTTGGGTCTTTGTCTTCATAGAGCATTTTGAAGACTTCTTGGGTGATAGGCATCTCGACTCCCTTTTTATCCGCGAGGTTTTTGGTGGAAAGAGTGGTCTTAACTCCTTCCGCCACTTCATTCATAGATGCCAAGATTTCTTTCAGAGTTTCGCCTTTACCCAATCGGAATCCCACAGTTCGGTTTCGAGAAGCCTCACCGCAACAGGTTAAAACTAAGTCTCCCATTCCTGCAGGGCCTAAAAATGTCTTCGGATCAGCGCCCATATGCATCCCCAAACGTGAGATCTCGGCTAACCCGCGTGTAATGAGAGCCGCTCTTGTGTTTTGTCCAAACCCAAGTCCATCAGAAACTCCAGCCGCGATCGCAATTACGTTCTTTACGGCACCCCCGATTTCAACCCCGACAACATCCGGAGTCCAATAGGTTCGGAAGTATTTAAAACTGAAGATCTCTTGGACTTTCTTTGCCGTTGCTTCGTTCTTGGAAGCAATAGATACAATGGTTGGGACTTTTCTTACCATTTCTTTGGCAAAACTAGGTCCCGATAGATAAGAAAGCTGGGAGTGGAAAGATCCAGGCAATTCTGATTCAAAAATCTCAGAAACTAGCCGAAGTGATTCGTTTTCAATTCCTTTGGAAGCAGAAACAATGGGGATCTTTGCGGGAATATGATCCTTGATTTCGCGCAAAATCCCAGAAAGAGCATGGGATGGAGGAGCTGAGACTATCATGTCCTTGCCTCGAACTACTTCGAGAAGCTCCGTACTTGCCTTTAGCTTTTCTGGTAAAACCAGCTCCGGCATATGCTTGTTGTTTATATGGTTATCATTGATAGACTTAGCTTGGTCTCCGCTTCTAGTCCAAAGTACCACGTTATATCCTTTGTCCGCTAGAATGCTTCCTAGTGCGGTGCCAAAACTTCCTGCGCCAATTACTCCGATGTTCATGAGTTCCGTATCCTAAATCTGCTTTCCAAAAAGGCAATAGAAATTATTTTTAAATTATGCATTTGGTGGATTTACTTCGGTTCAACCCTCTTCATCTTTTTCTGCCCGCCAAAGTAACTCCCAAAAGTAACTACCGAGTTACAATCAAAATTGAAGCCTTAAAAGATATAATCCACGATCAAATCATCATTAAAGACGAAGATTTAGAGACTTTAGAAGTAAAGACCCAAGATGGCCAGATTCATTTACAAGGAGTCTATAGCATGAACTGGCTCCGAGTAAAACCTATATTAGGTTTGCCGACCCGCCTTTTTGGAATTCATTCGATCAACTATCGCATTCGACTCAAACCCCAAAGAGCAAAAAACAATTTTATCATTTGCCAAGTAATCGGTTATCGAGTCTGGGATACAAGCGAAAGAAAGCTAGATCTCGTTTGGTGGTTTGGGAAATTAGATCCTTTCCATAAGAAAAAAGTCTTCAATTCCATTATCCGATCTTTTCCTTCGATACTTTCTGTTTCAGGATTTCAGTGGGAAGTTTCAATCAATATGAATCATTTTTTAAGAATGGTTCCGGACTTGGCAAAAACCATGTCAGGATCGGTAGCGGCTCCCGTAGCGGGTTCATTAGCTGGTTCAGTTGTGGACACAGTGGACATTCAAAATGTGTCGGTCGGAAAAGGTGAGATTTTTCTATACACAAAATCTAGTTCGATGCTGAAGCCTCTTATGGATTTCTTTGGACCTGAATTCTTAGATGTGGATTTTGTGGATGATCATGTAGACGAGCAAAGACTGTTGACCGACATTCGATAACAATGAAAATCATCTACCTAACAGATATTCACGATGGGCTTCATGGGTTGAAAGCAATTCTGCAGAATACTGAAGCCGATCTTTATCTTTTCTCAGGAGACATTATCTATAAGGCTTTTTTCTCCTATGATCGCATCATTGAATTCTGTGGGGCCCAGGAAGAGATTTATTACATTTTAAATGAAACCAAAGAAGACCTGACTCCTTTTGATTTCACAACACGTGCCATTCGCTTTCCCGAAAAATTCAAAGCCGAAGTAGTGGAAAAGTCTCATATCTATCGTGATTTGTATAAAAAAGCCGCGAAAACAATGAAAGACAAGTATGAGATTATTGAGGGCTTAATTCGAAAATACGCAAGATCACCTGTCTATTGTTTGCCTGGCAACTATGACTTGGATTTACAATATACTGAATTGTATGAAAGGGACATCCATCGCAAAAGTTTTGAAATGGGTGGAATGAAGTTTTCTGGATATGGAGGGGCTCCTGTCTGGACCTCTGGCATCCCAGAAAAGTTAGCTGTTGTTTTTCATGAGTACAATCGAAATGGTCGGAACTATAGCGAGCCAGAAGACTTTTTCAGAGAAGAACTACCACAAATCTGTGTAATCCACAACCCAGCCTATGGATTTATGGATAAGATTCCGGGTGTTGGAAACATAGGGAGTCAGGGAATTCGGCGATACTTGGATGATTTCAGCCCGGCTCTGGTTGTTTCTGGACATGTGCACGAAGACCAAGGTGTTTTGAAAAAGAAAAACACAGTGTATCTCAATCCTTCTAACTTTGGAGCGGTGGATTCTGTTCATGGGCATCAAGCAGGTGGCTTCTATGCTGAAGTATTTCTTGAATCAGACCAAGTTACTACTGTTAATCTTTGCAGGGTAATTGAAAACCAATTTGAGGAACTCATTTCTGCGGATTGTACTGAAAACTCAGCAAAACTCAAATCTCAAAAATCTGACTCTCCTGTTTTAGCGGAAGATTTTATTAGGGGAGTATGAAGCCCCTTCAACTAACTTCCTCTGTAAGTGAGATCAAAGGGATCGGCCCTAAAAAAAAACTGGTTTTAGAAGAATCTGGAATCCATACAGTTCAGAATTTACTCTATCTCTTTCCTCGCAGATACTTAGATCGAAATTTTACTTCTAGCATTATTTTAAGGCAAGGTGAGACAGTCACCTTGCTTGGAACAATTGCTGATTCGTATTTAGCCCATGGAAAGCGAAGCCGCTTAATGGTGGGTTTGAAAACACAGAACAATGAACGAATCACCTTGGTGTTTTTTCAATCTGTTCATTTTTTTCACAAAACTTTTTCCCAAGGTCGAAAGATTGTAGTTTCGGGTAAGCTCGAGGCATTTCGCGGCTTTCAAATAGTTCATCCTGAGTATGAGTTTCTCACTTCCGAAGATGGATCTGAAGACGAGCTCCTACACGCTGGAAGAATCATTCCTTTGTATCCCAGTACAGAAGCTTTAAAGAAAGAGGGATTTGATTCGAGAGGCCTTCGAAAAGTCATAAGATCCGCATTAGATGAACTCCGATTGACTGAAAATCTACCTGAAGGAGTCGTTCAAAGGCAGGCACTTTTGTCCCGATCTGAGGCTATGGAGCTCATCCATTTCCCAGATTCAATGACCACTATCGAAAAAGCTAAAGAGCGATTTGCTTTTGAAGAATTGTATTATTTTCAATTGCTACTCCTATTCAAACAGAAAGAAAGAGAGAAGATTAAGAGAAGTCTCTGGCCTTTGCCCGAATCTAACTCTGAAAAGGCACTTTTAAAGAATCTAAACTTTGAACTTACGGCAGACCAAAGCGAAGCCACCAGGATTATACTTGCATTGGGTCAAAAAGATGCGCCCTACGCAGTCTTGTTGCAAGGTGACGTGGGTTCAGGAAAGACAATCACTGCACTTCTTATCGCCTTACATTATACTGACAATCAGATTCAGGTGGCATTTCTTGCCCCAACAGAGATTTTAGCAAGACAGCACTATGAAACAATCTATAAGTTTCTTGGCAACATGCCATTTTTGGGAATTGAGCTTTTGCTGGGTGGTGAGAATAAGAAAATTCGAGCTGAGAAATTGGATCGCATTCAAAAAGGCGAAGTTCGGATTGTAATTGGAACTCACTCTCTGTTTCAACCAGACATTCAATTCAGTGATTTGGGATTGGTCATCATTGACGAGCAACATAAGTTTGGTGTTGATCAAAGGGAAACTATCCGAAAAAAAGGGAAAAATCCAGATCTTCTTGCCATGACCGCTACACCTATTCCTCGCACACTTTGTTTGACTTTGTACGGTGATTTAGAATTGATCAGCATCAAAACCAAGCCAAAAGGTCGTAAACCCATTGATACAAGATGGTTTTTGGATGAGAAACGCGCAGGTGTCTACAAATCAATCCGCAAGTATGTAAATGAAGGTAGGCAATGTTACATTGTATACCCACTTGTTGAAGAATCTGAGAAAATGGATTTAGAGTCTTGCACGGAGGCTTTTGAAACACTTAGGAAAGAAGTTTTCCCTGAATTTCAAGTGGGGCTTTTGCACGGTAAGATGAAGTCTTTAGAAAAAGAACAAGTGATGTCTGCTTTTAAAAAGAACGAAGTTAAAATTCTGGTCACAACCACAGTAGTAGAAGTGGGAGTGGATGTTCCTAACGCGACGATCTTAGTGGTTGAGCATGCAGATCGATTTGGAATCAGCCAATTGCACCAATTACGTGGAAGAGTGGGAAGAAGCGATTTGAATAGTTTTTGTATTATGCTAACTGGAGCCAACATAAGTTCAGAAGCCAAAGAAAGAATTGATGCCTTGGTTGAGTCAAACGATGGATATTTTCTTTCACAAAAGGATTTAGAAATTAGAGGACCAGGTGAGCTTTTGGGAGTGAGGCAGAGTGGCTTACCTGAATTTCAAGTTGCAAACCTTGCCACAGATCAACCGTTAATCGAAAAAGCCAGAGAAGAAGCGATTCGATTTGGGAAATGGGGTGAGACAGAAATTGGGGAGATCCGAAATCGATTTGAAGAAGGAAAATTTCTTTTCGCAAACTGACGGAGAGAAAGTCTGGAACGATGAAGCATCCTTTTTGGGCAAATCTTTCTATTGCATTGCTCCTGTTCTGCAAAGCGAATAGCATTGACTCTGAAAAAGTAATTAAAACCGATTTGTTCTTACAGTTAGATCCTGTTAAATATCTAACTGGAAACTTTAATCCAAAAACCCATTTGGTTCAATTGAAAGAAACAGAGAATGCAAAAGAGCATTATTTGAGATTGGAAGTTCAAAAAGCGCTGAATGACATGATCGAAGCCTATGAACTTGAAAAACCAAAAGGCAATCGCCAAACAGTATTCTTAGTTTCTACCTTTAGGAGTTTTTCAGACCAAAAATCCATTTGGGAAAGCAAATACACTGGCAAAAAAGCCATGAGAGAGCCCATCAAAGGAAAAACCCCACAAGAGATCATTGATTTGATTTTAGAGTTTTCAAGTGCGCCTGGTACTTCTAGACACCATTGGGGAACAGACTTTGACATCAACAGCCTAGAGAATCAATACTTTGAAAGCAAAGGAAGAGGCAGTGACCTGTATTCTTGGCTCCAGAAGAATGCGAGTCGATTTGGATTCTGCCAACCTTACAATGAACTTGGAAACCGAAATATGTTAGGCTATCATGAGGAGAAGTGGCATTGGTCGTTTGCTCCTGTTGCAGTCCCTCTTCAAGAAGCTTGGATACGCATGTACAAAGAAAAACAAATCAGCCTTTCAGATAAATTCTTGGGTGGGCAAATTCTGGGAGACAGAGTTTTGGATTTTGTTCAATCAACTAACAAATCATGTGTAGATATCGCAAAGGAATTTCCTTTACAACCTTTTTCTCAATGATTTAAGGATTTGTAGAGTTGCCACATCGAGCTGAGTAAAGTCTCTGCATCGCTGTATTGAGGTTTCCAGTTCAATAGGTCTCGAGCTTTACCAGAACTTGCGAGGAGCTTGGCAGGATCTCCCAGTCTTCGTCCTGTTATGGAATGGGAAATGGGTTTTCCAACGATCTTTTCTGCAAGATTAGTCATTTCTTTTACAGAATAACCAGATTCGGATCCTAAGTTTACTGTTAGGCTTTGTCCGTCTTTCGCAATTTTATGCAAGGCAAGCACATGGGCAGAAGCCAGATCACTGACATGGATATAGTCTCTAATGCAAGTTCCGTCGGGAGTGTCGTAGTCTTCTCCAAAGATTTGAAAGCTTTGTCGTATGCCCGATGCCGTTTCCATAATGATAGGCAATAGATTTGCAGGAGTTTTTTCGATTCCTTTGATTCTTCCTTTAACATCGTAGCCAGCCGCATTGAAATAACGCAAAGCCGCAAACTTAATTCCTTTTAGTTGGTCAAACCATTTCAAATTCTCTTCGATACAGAGCTTCGTATAACCATAGTAGTTTTCTGGAGAAACGGGATGCTTTTCGTCGATGGGAAGGTATTGAGGGGCACCGTAAACAGCGGCAGAAGATGAAAAAATAAACAATTTGCAATTGTTTTCGGACATTGCGGAAAGTAAGCGAAAGGTTCCATTCAGATTATTGATTGTGTATTTGAATGGATCGGTCATTGACTCTCCAGCCGCCTTCCATGCCGCAAAATGAAAAACCGCATCGATTTTTTGAGAGAAAACTTTTTCTAAAACAGAAGGATCCTGGATTTGGCCCTTGATGAATTCGGTTTCGGGAAACAAGTTTGCCTGGTTTCCTTTTTGCATATCATCCACGATTAAAATCTGATGACCTTCCGCCAAAAGCTCAAGGACTACATGGCTTCCAATATAGCCAGCCCCGCCCGTTACTAAGATTCTCATTCTGCGCTATCGCCGCTTCCAATCGGTCTATGGTCTGTCACACCGCGTTTGCTTTGCTCAAAGAATTCTATAACATGTTCGACTTCAGGTGGGTGATCATTGTTTTTTCGTAGCTCGGCTAACGCTTGCTTTGTATTAAATCCGGAATGATAGAAAATCTTATAGGTACGTTTGATTGCATTTCTGGCATCCGCAGAAAATCCTTTTCTTTTTAACCCAATGGAGTTGAGTCCAATGACCCGCGCAGGATTGCCATCTACAGTACTGTAAGGTGGAATGTCTTTTACGATTTTAGAACAGCCAGCAACCATAGTGTATGCGCCAACATGAACAAATTGATGAATGGCGACTAGCCCGCTAATGAAGGCATAGTCGTCAATGTGTACGTGACCTGCAATGATTGAGTTTTGGATGATGATGATTCCATTTCCAAGTTGAGTGTCATGCGCTAAGTGAATGTTTCCCATCAAATAGTTGTCATTGCCAATGGTTGTGGCACCATTTTCAACAGTAGCACGATGAAAAATGCAACCCTCTCGAAGCAGGTTGTTGTCTCCAATTTTTAAATAGGTTTTTGTGCTGGGATTGAAGCTTAGATCTTGGGGAAGGCCACCTAAAGAGGCTCCATGAAATACGCGGTTGTTTTTTCCTAAGATGGTTCCTGAGTGCAATCGGACAGAAGAGTCCAAAATGCAGCCTTCGCCAACAATGACATCTTTTTCAATGATACAAAAGGGGCCAACTTCTACGGATTCATGCAATTCTGCTTTTGGATCTACGATTGCGGTGGGGTGTATTTTCATATTTCTCAGATAGACTCCCAGTCTGGAATTCTTCTAGCAATTGCTTTTTTCAAAAAGTAATTTACAAAAGGTATCGAATTCCCAAATCGTAAGGAGAACTTCAGGTTATCCATTTGCATATAGATTGGTCCCGCATCGAATCCTTGGTAGACATTGACGATCCAGACGACAGAGCCTGGCTAAAAGACATGGTTGTGTCCTTGTTCGAAAACATGACAGTCCGCATTCAAAACCTTCATCAGTTTATGGAAGCAAAACAAGCCAAGGAACTTCAGTCCGAATTGCATCAGATCAAGGGAGTGGCATCTAATTTTGGGTTGTCCACCCTTTCAAAAATCGTAATCGATGCAGAAGCAAAAGTAAAAGCAGGGGAATTGGATGCCTCTATTGCAGAATGCACCCAAGTCGCACCTGTTTGGGAAGAAACTAAAACCGAACTAAAAGAAAGATTCGGAAATTAGTTTGCCATTTCTACGGCTTTTTTCGAGCCACTGTAAACTTCAGCTTCTGAATTTTTAATAATTCGCTCGTTCATTCGAAGCAAAGTCTCTTTGCTTTCGGAAAAGAGCTTAATTAATTCCACTGCTTGCTTTGGTTCTCTACATTCTATAGTTCCTTCGCCAAGTTCGAGTGACCGAGCTACAGAAGCCGCTTCATGATCGCCAACTCTTCTAATAAAGAGTTTTGGTATAGGAAAAAAAGCTAGTTCAGATGGCTTTGTAACAAGCACATCCATATAACGCATAAGAACATCTGTCGCAGAAAATGCTTCTGTATGAGTGGGGAAATTGAACAGAATAACTGGAGCTAAGTTTCCAGGCTCTTCAGAATCGAGAGGAATTCGCGCTAAAAACTGTTTCATGTCTTCCCAAGTTAAAATGGTTTCAAATTGGATTTTAGCTTGGTTCAAATACTCTTCAAAAGCGTTAAGAACTTTCGTATGGTCTCCCGTATTTATAAAATAAAAGAATCTCTTTGTTAGAAGATCGCTCTTAGTTGTCTCTAAAAGTTCTGTGACAAAACCTTTTTGAGCTCCAGCCCCACCAATGGGAATGAGGAATCTTCTTTTCTTTCCAGAATCTAGTCGTTTGATTCTGGTTTCACTGTCTTTTTGAGCGTTGGTAACAAGATCTTCTGAAACCCAATGACCGCCATAAGCTAGGTTTTCTTTCGAAACACCCATTTGAATAAATTTAGTATATGCGGACGGTGTTTGCACTAAATTCAAAGCACCTGGAACGAGAAGATAATGCTGAGGATAATTATCGCAAATTAGGTGAATGACTTTTTTGAAGTTATTAGCAACAGCGATTTGACCGTTTAGAGGATAGGTTGTGATGATCGGATTCTCTTTGGGAATTTCCTTCATCAGGTTTTTGTAGAGTTCAGCCAACTGGGTGGAAAGATCGAGAGAGGAAATGTTTCCCTGAGCCATCAGTTGACCCCAGAGCCATTCCACTGGTCCTCCCATTTCAGCAGATAATCGACTGAAGTAGCTATACCCATGGTCAATGTCGGCGATAGCTTCTGACTCAGCGGATTCAATGGCCAAAAGGTCATGCAAATAAGTTGTGATTTTCTGAGCAATGGAATGTGAATAGACCGAAAGAGCCATGCGATGGTGGCCATAGCCCATACGAATGGAGCCAACAACCAACCCTTTCCCAATAGCTGTGTCACCTGGTTTCCCTTTTGTGATGAGACCCAGACCTGAATATAAAGGAGAATTGACCGAGGTGAGTGGGATCTCTGTCTTGCCGTCTAGGCCATATTTTTTCTGCAGAAAATTGCGTATAACTAGTGTGGTTTGCCGACCTAAAAAGGTTGGCTTCATTCCAAAGAGGGGTTCCCGATTCATGCCAAAACCTTAAAGCCGAGGCTTTCATCTGCAAGTTAATTTTTTATTCGAGGTGGACAAACGAAGGAATTTCTAAGATTCCTGTCTGTATGGAAGAAGTTGTTATTTTAGAAGGTTTGAGGACTGCTTTTGGCAGTTTTGGTGGTTCATTGAAAGACCATAGTGCCGTTGATCTCGGTGTAATCGTGACCAAAGGTGTCTTGGAAAAAGCAGGAATTTCTGCGGGCGAAGTGGAAGAAAGTATCTTTGGAAACGTAATTCCCACTGGAAAAGACGGTATCTATTTGGCTCGTCATATCGGCTTAAAATCAGGTCTGCCCCAGTCCATTCCCGCCTTGACTCTGAATCGACTTTGTGGTTCGGGGATGGAGTCGGTTGTGCAAGCCGCACGCAAAATCCTTTTGGGCGAAAGTCATTTATTGTTAGCTGGTGGCGTCGAGTCGATGAGCAATGCTCCTTATGTAGTACGCAATGCTCGTTGGGGTTCCAAATATGGATCTACAGAATTCGAAGACTCGTTAGCCCAAGGTCTAACGGACATTTATGTTGAGCTTCCTATGGGTATGACTGCAGAAAACCTTGCTGAACAGTATAAGATTCCAAGAGAAGAACAGGACGCTTGGGCGGCCAATTCCCAAGAAAGAGCCGAAGAAGCAACAACCAAGGGACTGCTAAAAGATGAGATTGTTCCAATTACCTTAGGTGGAAAAACTCCCGTAGTCTTCGAAAAGGACGAATTTATCAAAGGAAAGGCGAGTAGCCCAAAGCTACCTGGTTTAAAACCAGCTTTCAAAAAAGACGGAACTGTCACACCTGGAAATGCGTCCGGCATCAATGATGGAGCATCGGCTCTCTTAGTCGCATCAAAATCGTATGCTGAAAAATCAGGAAAGAAGCCATTAGCAATCGTAAAAGGGTGGGGGCATGCGGGCTGTGATCCTAGTAAAATGGGAATTGGACCTGCTCTGGCCATTCCTTTGGCTCTTAAACAAGCTGGGCTTACTCAAAAAGACATTGGGCTTTTTGAAATAAATGAGGCTTTTGCGGCTCAATACCTTGCCGTTCAAAAAGAACTTGGGCTCGACCCAAAGATTACAAATGTAAACGGGGGCGCCATAGCCTACGGACACCCGCTCGGGGCATCTGGGAACAGAGTGACCTTGACTTTGGCTTTAGAAATGAAACGCAGAGGCATTCGCTACGGAGTGGCAAGTCTTTGCATCGGCGGTGGGCAAGGAATTGCTGTAGTTCTCCAAAACCCCGCAGTCTAGCTTTACAGTTTCGCCCTCCTACGGTCGAAAATGATCGTAGGGGCGAAATGAAACCAGAAATCTTACGAAATTATGATCTCATTCGTGAGGTGTTTCGGAACAATTATCTATTTGCTGATTTTTCTGATTCCGAATTAGAAACTATTATTTTCCCCCTTCTCGATACCAAGTTTTATCGAACTAATCAAGTTATCTTAAAGGAAGCCCAAAAAACCCAATACATTCACTTTGTATTAAACGGAAAGATAAGCAATAGAGCTGAGGATGCCCAATCCCAAGAGATAAAAATCCAATACCTAGAAAAGGGGGAATCCTTTGGGGAGAGATTGGCTCTGTTAGACAAAGGTGCTAAACAAGACTTTTTAGCAAGTGAGCCAGTTCTTCTCGTTTTGCTCTCTGTTTCTGATTTCCTCAATCTTCTCGAAACATACCCATCTATCAAGAATAAGGTTCTACATCGAGAAGAAGAACAAGAAAAATTTCAGTCAGTTAGAAAACTGAGCTTCTTTTCTGAGCTCGCCCCAAAAGAAGTACGCTCTCTGATCGATAGCATTGAAGAGGTCGCACTCAAGTCTGGAGAAGTATTATTCAAAGAAGGTGATGAAGGGAATGCCGCGTATATTATAAAATCTGGAAAGATTCATATAAGAACGGAGAACCCAAAAAAGCTTATCTCCATTTTAAAGCCAGGAGACATTTTAGGGGAGATAGCAATTTTCAAAAAGCAAAAACGGCTAGCAAGTGCCATTGCTCCAGAAGAAACAATAGTCTATCGCATAATGGGAGCAGTTATTCTATCTCTTTTAGGAGAGGACAAAGGTGGAAAATTAGCCGAAATCGTTCAATCGCGACTATTACGTTATACGACGTATAAGGAAAAGGAAAAAGAGGAAAATGCACTCAAACCTTTTGCTACAAAACAATTCGAGATTCAGGATGGTCTTTCAAAGAAGACGATTCATACAGTTATCACTGAACAACAAACATTAGTTGGTTTGGCTTGCACTGAATTCGCTTTGAAAACTTATCGAAAGCCTCTACCTTCTCACTGGAAGATAAGAATCAAGAATGAATTGAATCGAAGCAGAAATCCAAGTCTCTTTGATCTAGCAATAGAACTTGAAAAACTCGGTTTTTTAACGAAACAGCTAAAAATTTCGCCCAATCAATTGAGCAATGCAAAGTTCCCCTTTTTTATCACTGATGATGAAAACTGCCTTTGTGCTTTGTGTGATTGGAATGAAAAAGAAGGGCGAGTCATTTTGTCTCATCCAAGGAAGGGATTACTAGAACTTACGATCCAAAATTTTCTATCTACTTGGGATAGAATTCTATTACAGTTTATACCTGCTCCTCCCGCCATAGGCAAAGAAGGTGGTCTTTGGAATTTCTTTCTAGAGATGAGAACACTGTTTGTTCCCCACCAAATCGAATTTCGATGGATACTAGGTTCTACAGTTTTGATTTCTCTTCTCGCTCTGGGATTTCCATTTTTTCTGCGTGAAATCGTTGATTCGGTTCTAGTCTATTCGGATTTGAATTTTCTACATGTTCTATTTGTTGGAGTGGCTCTGAGTATTGTATTTCAGGCACTATTTAAAGTACTGAGAAGCTTCTTAACAATTGGAATCATTCAATCTCTCGAATATACTTCTTTGGTTCGATTTTTTCAGCATATATTAAAACTGTCCTTTTTGGAATTCAAAAGATTTCAACCTAGTGATTTTACCCAAAGATTACAAGAGACTCAACGAATCTTGGATATAGTCGCAAAATCAGGAATAACTTTGATTTTAGATTTTATTACAATCGCTCTCTTTCTAATGGTTCTATTTTTCAATGATTCCCTTTTGACGACCTATGGAGTCATTTTTCTCTTTACATACTCCTTTTTTGTTATACGAATCTCTAGTAAAATAAGAAGGCTTTCCGCTCACAAATTTGAATCCAAAAAGAAAACAGCTTCTTTTCTTTTATCATTGGTTAGCGGAATCGGGACTATCAAGTCTGCTGTCCAGGAAGCCAATTTGCTCCAGAAAGGTATGAATGAAATTGCTCGTACAATTTTAACTGAACTACGAGTAGCAAAACGAACCAATTCTCTAGAATTTACAGGGAAATTCTTTGAGCAGATTGGTACTCTGTCCGTTCTTTCCATCGGAATTCAATCTGTTTTAGAAAATCGCATTTCTTTGGGAACTTACCTCGGCTTTCAGGTTTTATTCTCTCTCTTAATCGAGCCTATTCTAAGGATCAGTCGATTTTATGAAGACATTCAAGATTTGAAAGGAACTAGAGCCCATCTTATGGATTTGTATTCTCTACCTGGTGAATCATCCAGTGGTAGACCGTTTGGAGAGCTTCCTCGGCTGACAGGGAAAGTTCGATTAGAAAATGTAAGTTTTAGATATGATGTGGATTCTCCTGATATAGTAAAGGGAATTACCCTTGAAATAAATCCGGGAGAAAAAGTATCGATAGTTGGAAGAAGCGGTTGTGGCAAATCCACTCTCCTCCGTTTGATGATGGGTACAATTCGACCCACATCTGGAAAGGTTTTCTATGATTCTTACGATCTATCTTCATTGGATCCTGAAGAAGTAAGATTACAATACGGGGCCGTAGAACAGCATCCCGTTCTTTTTTCAGGAACCATTCGGGAAAACATTTGTAAGAAAGATCCGACTTTAAGCGAGGAAGCTATGGTTTCTGGAGCGAAGCTTGCCGCCGTTGATCAGTTCGTAGACCGTCTCACTTTTAAATACAAATCTAAACTCGGCGAGAATGGGACAGGTTTATCAGGGGGGCAAAGGCAAAGAGTAGCATTGGCTAGGGCTCTTGTGACCAATCCTTCTATGCTCTTTTTGGATGAGCCAACTTCCTCATTGGATGCTGAGTCCGAAGCCTATGTCCAAAACCAATGGGAACAAATGTTCAAAGATAGAACAGTAATTCAAATCTCGCATCGCTTGCATTCAACGGTAGGAGCTGACAAGATAATTGTGATGGATTCAGGGAGTGTTGTAGAGATGGGAACACATTCAGAATTGATTTCAAAGAAAGGTTTTTACTATCATCTATTTCCCACTTCGGAGTCGGTAGAAGATGCTGCTTAGAAAACTTAGAAAAATCAAAGAGAAGATTGATGAGTGGGATTCAGGCGAAGCTTCATCCTATTATGATGAGCTCTTGAAACATCCTGCACCAAACAGTGAGCAAAAAGGTATCTATCTTTTGTTGTTATTGTTTCTATCATTCTCAGCTTTCTTATTTTTTGGAAAGATCGATGAGATAGTTCCTGCCCATGGCAGTCTTAGACCCACAGGAAACTATTATACTGTTGAGGCATTGGAAACTGGTATAGTCGTAGCCATTCATGCAAAAGCTGGAGATTATCGAAAGCAAGGTGAACCTATTCTGGAACTTGAGTTTTCAGAGCAAGCTATGGAATTGAATAAAGATGCAAATAACCTAGCTTATGAAGAACGGAAACTTATGCGTTTGGTAAAAACGAAAAGTATGGCTGAAAAGATATTGAAAAACTTGGAATACAATTTAGAAAACAATCCAGGTAGTGAACTTTCTGGACCCATTTTAGGTAAATTTGTGTCCTTGAAGAAAAGTTATACGGATTTCAAGAACGGTGTTGGTGCAAAGTTTTTATATGATCAAAGTCTTTTGGAATTTAATGAAGAATATAGCAATTTAAGAGATGAAATCCAGCTGGAACAAAATACTGTCTCCTCCCTGAAAGGAGATACTCTTTTAAAAAAAGAAAGAGTTGAAAACGCTTTTCTACGAATGCCATTCTCGGGCTTCATTGGCGAGTTAAAAGTAAACAATGTGGGTCAAAATATAACACGAGGTTCACCAGTAGCAGAGCTCATAGAAGAAGGCCGTCCATTAGAAGCTTTGGTTGAGATTCCAAATCGGGATATAGGTGTTATATCAATTGGGATGGAAGCAATTATCAAAATAAAAGCCTTTCATCAAAATGACTATGGTATTGTATCCGGCAAAGTTCAACAAATAGTTCCAAACGTAAAAGAAAAAGATACCTTTTCCATTGTTCTCTCGTTAAACAAACAGCATCTATTAAAAGACGGTCAAGAGTTTAAGCTGTTCCCGGGTTTAAAAGTAGAAGCAGATATCATCACTTCTAGAAATCGAATCTTTACAATATTCTTCAGGAAGCTCTATGGCAAATGAAGTTATCGCCAAAGGCCCCATTCTTGAAGATCCGATTCGCCAGCTTTCCGAAAAGGATCAAAAAGCTTTTTTAGACTTATGGGAATTGCAAAGAGTATCAGCTGGAACCTTACTTGAGAATGCCGTAGATCATTCCCCAGTTTTGTTATATGTCCTAAGTGGTCGTGTCCAAGTTCGATTGAAATTGGATAGCTCAGATTTATTGATCAAAACAGTGTCCGAGAACCAAAGTTTTGGGATTTCTGAGTTGGCTCTTGGCGTTCTAAGAAGCAACAAACTGATAGCAGAAGAAAATTGTGAAGTGCTTCTGACCACCGAAAAGAAAGTTTTAGATTTTTTTGAAAACCAGAAGAAAGCAAAGCCGATTTGGCAAAAATTTTGCCAGGAAATTCGTTTAAGAGACGAACTTCGGATTCACCCCTTTTTCCGAAAGTTGACCATGCATGAGTTAGTAGAACTCTCTCAATTACTTAAGAAAAGAGAAATTTCCTCTGGAGAAGTAATCATCGAAGAAGGGACGATCTCTTCGTCTGTGCTTTTCATTCAGTCCGGCAGATTTCGGATAACAAAATCTTCCTGGGCGGCTGGTTTTAGTTCTATGGTGGAAGCCGGTTCCGTTTTAGGCGAGATGGGAGTTTTAGAAAAAAAAGCTCGAAACGCTACCGTCACTGCTATGGAAAAGAGCGTAGTGTATGAGCTAATGGCGGAAGATGCCATTGCATTTTTCCAGAAATCAGAAAGTCTATACTCCACATTGCGCTCAGTTTCCGAAGAAAGAAAATGGAATCAAAGGAACACTGAAGAAGAAACTGAAAGCTTTGCCGTAGAAGAAGCATTTTTTGACAGTGTCTTTTTCATTCCAGAGGAAGTTTTTAAACCGGTTTTATCACGCTGGCGAGGTTTTCCATTTTTAATTGAAGAAGCGCAAGAAGAAACTGCTCAAGCCTGTCGTTCTATGCTTCTGAAGGCTTACGGTGTTGCAGAAACAGAAGTAAGCCAAGAGACCAACTTCCCAAGATACGATTCAGAAATAACAAACGCTTCCTGGAAACTGGCTTTTCCAGCTGAGCTTTCTGATACTTTCATAGTAGAACTGGATCACCACAAAGGAGAGCTTTCAAAACGGATTTGGATTGGTAGATGGGAAGAAAATCGTTATGTGGTTGTTTACGAATACGGAGAGCAGATTGTAAAAGTAGCCGATCCCAGTTCAGGCCTTTTGGAATACAGTCGCTCGGAATTTGATTCTAAGATAGGAATTGAGGCTATCACAGTTCAATGGAAAACAACTCCTGCTACATCCTTTGTAAACCGATTTTCTCTTTTTCCTGGAATTACCGGATTTCTTTCTTCAACGTATTCTTATTTTTTTTCGGGGATAATTGCTAGTTTTATCATAAAGGCACTCCAGATCGGTTTGCCGATTTTAAATTTATACATCATTGACTCTGTTTTGCTGAAAGAAAGTAAGGAGCACTTTTCCCTTGTAATACTTTCGATATTTTTGTTTAGCTTGTCTCAAATCTTGCTTTCTTATCTTAGAACAAATGTACTTTTTTACTCCGCATCGAAAATAAATCAGATTGTTGTTATACGATTTCTGGAAAAACTCTTATCCTTTCCATTGCCTTTCTTCGAACGAAACAAAAAAGGCGAAATTCTACAACGTTGGGAAGAGCTAGAAACAATTACTCATTTTTTCTCGGAACAAGGAGCAATCAAGATCTTAGATTTAGTCTTTGGTATGGTAGTTGTGTTTTTGTTTTTCTTTTTATCACCACATTTACTAATGATTGTTCTTTTTCTCTTGGTTCCAGAATTGTATATCCTCTTTCGAGTAAGCCCTGAGATCACTGCAGAAACAAAGAAAGAAAACCTTAGAGCGGCAGACACTTTGAGCTATTTCATAGAAACTTTGAATGGACATGAAACAATCAAAAACTTGGGGGCAATGTCTGTGCAAAGGTGGGACTTTGAAAAGAGACTCACCTCTCAAATCAATTCATCAGGCAGACGACAATTCTACTCTGTTTTACTTGAAACTTCCACAGAGTCTTTCCGTTTGCTTACAAATCTCATTATCATTTTCTATGGATCGTACTTAATTCTTTCACATACCATTACTCTGGGTACGTTAGTTGCCATACTTGGTTTGATAGGCTACATTCGAGGACCAATGTTGTCTCTATCGCAAGATTTCTATTCTTTCCAAAAGGCAAGTTTGGCTTGGAGAAGGCAAAAGAACTGGGAAGAATTGAAAGGAGAGTTTACCCAAGACGATCGAATGTCTCATATCGAAATTCCAGAAATCCAAGGGACTGTCGAGCTTAAGAATATTTCATTTCACTACAATACAGAAAAACAAGGAAAGAACATAGATGATTTTTCGCTAATACTCGAAATGGGAAAGCGGTATGCAATGGTTGGGCGAAGCGGAAGCGGTAAGTCCACTATTTTAAAACTGTTATTAAAATTCTATGATCCAAGTTCTGGAGAAATCATCATTGATGGAATTCCTTTGGAGGAAATTTGGCTACCTTCTTACAGGTCAAAGGTTGGTGTGGTATTTCAAGAAAGCGCTCTTCTCACAGGCACAGTAAGAGAGAACATTAGCCTCTATCGTCCCGAAGCCACATTGTCAGAAGTTGTAGAAGCGGCAAAATTGGCTCTGCTTCACGATGATATCATAAAACTTCCTTTAGGATACGATACTGATCTTTCGGACAAGGAATTCGGTTTGTCAGGGGGCCAAAAACAGAAATTGTCTTTCTGTAGGGTTTTCCTCCAGAAACCGTCGCTTTTGCTTTTAGATGAGCCTACAAGTGCCATGGACAAAGAAAGCGAAGATAAAATCCTAAAGAACCTTCATTTAACATTTCCACAGAAAACGATTTTGATGGTGGCGCATCGTTTAGAAACTATTCGGAACTTTGATGCCATCTTTGTTTTAGAAAGAGGAAAAATCGCCGAAGAAGGAACCCATAAGGAACTTTTAGCGGAGAAGGGCATTTATCATTTGCTATATTCCAGACAAGAGTCCATCCGATGATTCTGAATTGTGCATTCTTTTTTTTAAATTCTATTTTTCATTCTCGATTTAGAGCATCAGTTCTTATTTTTGCTTTAATTGGATCTACTTTGTTATATGCTAATTCCAGCACGGAAACAATTGACTTTTATGATCTTCCTAAAATAGTCCAAGAAAAATCCTATGAATTGAAGTTAAAGGAATATGAAATTCAAAAAAAGAAAGTAGATATTGATACTAAAAATCTAAGGTATTTGCCAAAAGTTGATTTTTCCCACACTCCTTTCTTTGAGTCGCTCAATATGGATGGATACGATCGAAAGGGTTTCGCCTCTTCTTTGGAACTCAATTGGAACTTCCAAGACCAAGGGAACGTGCTCTTAAACAATTTGATTCTAGAATTAGAATTTGAAAGGATACTATTAGAATACAAAGCTCTCTACCAAAAAGAATTGTTTGACCAAGCCTTTCAATACGTAGAGACAATCAAATTGCTTTCGTTTTTCGACTATGACTTTGCCAACGAGAAAGAGGCTGAAAACCAATTCCAAACAGTGCAAAAATTGTATAAGCAAGGCGTGGAATCCTACTTGGTCACGCAAAACTCCAAAGTGGATTTTTTCTTTTATAAATACAATGCGATAAAGTCCAAATTGGACCAGCAGAAGAGTCAATCTGTATTTAGACGAAAGTTTTTACTAAGGAATGTAAACCTCAAACCAATCGAGGCAAGGGAATTCCAAGGGATTCCTCTAGAAGAAACTTTAGCACAATACGAAAACAACCTCAACTCTATCAATTATGATGTGATTCTATCGATAAACCAAGTAAAGATACTAGAGATTCAGAAAAATGTTAGGTTCAGTGAACTTTGGGTTCCTGACTTTTTCGTGAATGTTTACAACAATAATACGCGAAGCACAATTTATGGGATCAATGGTTCCTGGACACAACCTAACTACGTTTATGATTATTCAAGAAATGATTTTTCTCTATATGCCAACAATCCAGACCCAATTTTTGCGGCTGGAACGAACTTTGGATTTCGTTTTCCCATTTTCAACAAATGGCTGTCAAAGAACGAATTGGATAAGGCTAAAGTTGAAGTCAGCCAAGCAAAAAGCCAATCCCAGTTTCTCCAGCAAGACACAGGATTGTTCCTCTATGAGCTTTTGCAACAGCACAACAACTTAGTAGAGCTATACCAAATCTCCTTGGAAGCAAGGAAAACAGCCGAAGAAAACTTGAGCATAATGGAAAAGGCTATGAAGACCGGATCCGCTTCAGTAGTAGAATTGCAGATCGTAGACAGAAGATTGAGAGACGTTAGCAGAAACGAAATCCAAAACCGGTATGATTTGATTCAACTCCGGCTTCAGATTGGGCTTCTGCTTGGCGATACAATGAAATATCTAAGATAGGTTCGGTTTACTAACTAAACCGCATTCACCACCAAATCTCCACCAGCTTTGACCTCGCCCGCTTCATTCTTGGCTTCCACAAGGACAGTCACTGTCTTTTTCCCATCTTTTTCGAACTTTTTCTTGATGGTTCCGACGCAAGTTAGTTTTTCTCCGAGCTTTGTCATTGCTTTGAAGGTCACTCCAAAATAGGCAATGTCTTTTTGGTCTGCCCAAAGAGTGCAAAGTCTTCCTACTTGAGCCATAACATACATACCGTGGGAGATGGTTCCTTCGAGTCCGGCTTTTTTAGCAAAATCCGGATCGTTGTGGATGGGGTTGAAATCCCCCGATGCTCCCGCATAGCGCACAAGATGTGCATGAACGATAGGTTCTATGTCTAGAGAGGGCAATGTCTGTCCAACTTCTACTTTATCAAATTCAATTTTAGCCATATTGCTTTCCTTTTCTTCCTTAATCCTTTCGAATGAAGATCGCCATCTCAGCAGATAGGATCGGTTCGTTCTTTTCATCCGTTATTGTGGTTTTAAAAGTGACGATTTCTGCTCTTCCCACTTTTACATCGGAAATCTCAGACTGAGCTGTTACTTTGCCTGGGTACAAGATTTTATGGTATGTATACTCTTCTTTCAAGTGAAGAATCTTAGAAAGATCGATTCCAAGCTCTGCCATGTCGTTCCAAATTTTGGGATAGCCCCAAAACATGATAACTGTTGGAAAGGTGGGTGGTGCGGGAATGTCCGAATAACCAGCTTTTTTTGCTTCGTTTAAATCAAAGTAGATTGGGTTCTTTTCATGAATGGCAAGGCAAAATTCTTTGATTTTTCCTCGTTCAACGGTAAATTCAAACTGATCTAGCTTCTTGCCTACAATGTCTTTTGTGATTGGCATTTGTTTCTCCTATTTTTCTAATGCTTGTCTGACCAAGCGACTAATTCTTTTAATACGATGGCTCTGTCTTTGGGCAGTTCGTTCATTGTCTCATGGTAAAGGTTGTCAAATATCTTGATAGTCTTGTCTTTGGACGGAATTTTAGCAAAAGCGTCTTCTGTTCCTGTATAAACTGCAATTTGGTCTTCTCTACCATGAAAAAGATAAACAGGAATCTGGATTTTCGATGCACATTCCAAGGCAAAATTATATGAGCTTAGTAGGAAATTTCCCAAGTAAGCGCAAATGTTTCCATGCACAAGAGGATCTTTGACATAGGCTTCTACTACAGTTTTGTCATGTGAGAGCATGTTGACATCGAGACCTGCTGGGATGGTTAGTGTAGGGAGGAGGTTTGCAAGCATGCTTCCAATTCCTTTTTTGATCTCCATCACAAAGTCCATTTTTACTTTTATAGCAAGACCACTGAGAACAAGCCCCTGTAAGTCGGACTGGTTGTTGTCCGTTCCAGCATATAGAAGGGACATCACAGCACCCATGGAATGCCCTAGCAAGGTAACTTTTGCTACTTTTTCTTTGTCCTTGGCAATGCCAATCAGTTGTTTTAGATCAGCAAGAAAGTCCGTATAACTTGTAACTACGCCGCGTCGTCCGTCCGTCTTTCCATGGCCTCTAGCATCCAAAAGGTAAAAAGCAGTGCCAGATCCGGCAAATGCTTCGATTACATTTCCATATCTCCCACCATGTTCACCGAATCCGTGGTGGATGGTGAAGACCTTTTTGGTTTCCCCTGATTTGGGTCGGTAGGATTGGAAATAGGTTTTGGTTCCGTCTTTGTTTGTGAAAGAGGATTCTTCTCGGTTGTATTGGGTTTCCCATTGGCTCATCCTCCCATTTGGTTAGAGTTTGCGCGAAAAGAAAAGCCAAAAAAAGCATTGCGAGAGTCCCTATGGATATTATTGGGATATCAAACCCGGAACCTTGCCTGGGGAAATAATCGAAATTTGAGCAATTCAGAAATCGAAACTACTAAAGCCCTAGAGGGTATGGAGAAGGCTTTTCGGATTATGGCTCCTTTTTTAAGCGAGTGATTTGGTTCCTGTCTGCCCGAATTTGTTTCTCCCTTTTCTTCCGTTAATGTAAGAAGGTAAGGTCGCAATCCAAAACGAACGTATAACAATATAAAAATAGTCAATTTCTTTGATTGTAAAAAAAGGCTAAAATACCCCTTCCCATCCTGCTACGAATAGAGGATTATATTTGGAATAGTCCTTAAACTTCAATATCATTTTCTCGTTTGAATTACATGCTAGGTGACAGAATACATTTTTTTCTAAGAACAATGGAGCGATTTTATGAAAATTCAATTTTCTTTCATCGGGATTTTCATTTTTTTTTGCTTCAATGAGAACGATAGATTTGGCGGCTTCTAAAACAAAATCGATCTCTACTCCGTTTTGGTCTCTTAAATAAAACAATTGATAGCCGATCTTTATCTTCTCGTTACTTAATATACTATTGAGCACGAAATTTTCCCAAATACTCCCTTCTAGTGGATTGTCCTTTAATTGTTCTTTAGAATGGATTCCTAACAAATGGCAAAGGATACCATTGTCTGCAAAATACAGCTTGGGTGCTTTGATTAGCCTTTTCCCTAGATTCTTGTAATACGGGGTTAACAGGATCAGGAGCCCGCTAGCTTCTAAAACCTGCACCCATTTTTTTATTGTTACGCTCGATACTCCAATGTCCCTAGAAATTTCTGTAAAATTTACAATTTGACCGACTCTCAAAGCACAGCTTTTCAAAAACAGTTGAAAATCTCTCAAATTCTCTACTTGCAAAATTCTCCGTAGGTCTCGTTCTAAATAAGTTGCCACATAGTCCTCGTAAAAGGATTGAGCCTTGATATTTGGGTTGCTCCATAGCTCGGGGAATCCGCCTTTCCAAAGGATATCAGCAGTATTCTTGGATTTGATTTTAGGATTATTGAGTTCATAAGCAGACAAAGTGTTTAAGTGAAGAATTCGTAAGCGCCCAGAAAGACTTTCTGATGCTTCATTTAACAATGATAAATTTTGACTACCAGTCAGTACCCAAAACCCCAATCGCTTTCTATTTGTATCAATTTTAATTTTTAATTCTCGAAATAGGCTGGGGACATATTGGGCTTCATCTAAGATGACGGGTTTTGTGAAAGATTCCAAAAAAGCGGAAGGATCTTCTTCTGCCGCTCTTGCCAAATTCACGTTGTCAAAAGCAATATAAGAATAATCTGGTAGAAGGTTCTGCAATAGACTGCTTTTGCCAGCCTGGCGTAGACCCGTAAGCAGTAGAGCTGGGCGTGTAGCTATCGCTTCTAAAACCTGCTCGGTTATTGCTCTGGGGACCCATTCATCAGACATAGGTCCAGTTCTATGGAGCAACCGAGGAATGTCAACTTTAGATTATCTTAAGCCATAGTTTAGATTATCTTAAAGTGAAGGGAAGGGAGAAAACTACAAAAACATTCACGAAATCCTCACCTTCTTGTAACCTATTTGTAACCTAAGGATGGCATATTATTATGCGTCGCCCCAAGAAATCCTTAGATTTTTCAGGGCAACCAAATAAAACGAAGAGGAAACCCTCACATGAAAGGAATTTTAAAAAGAGGAGTGGTGATTGGTCTGATCGCAATGTTCGGATCCACCGCTTGTACGGAAGAAAAAGACGATAATACGGGACTGTTGCTTGGAGCTTTGTTGCTTACTCAAACACCGCCATCGTATTTCATATCGGCAACCATACAGTTGCGACGGACAACAGAACAGTCTGGGCTAACTGTGGGTGGTGTGGCAGATACTTCTGCTTGGGCATTTAGATCTCTTACGACGACCCCAGCGGCGGTGCCCGATTCTAAGTTTGACTCGTTTACTTATGCAGGCACCATTACAGATGGAAGCCATGACTCCATAGCAAATGCGGCTCGCCGTTACGCTTCAGCTAGGCTCATTGTGCCGACTGCAACAGGTACTACGGAAACGCCAAGCAACGTGTTTACTTCTGGTGCTGATGCAACGGGTCGCTTTTCGGTGGGACTTAGAGTTTCTAGCATCACAGGAAATACAGTTAGGTTGACTGTTCGCAGAGCAACCACTGCAAGCATCCAAAGTGTTGTCACAGCTACTGTGAACGACGCTGGAAGATCTGATACAGATACGACTCGATTTAGTAATTCCGACAGCAATACAACTTTGGATGCGGCGGCTAGTTACTCAGAGGATGCAGGAACGATTTCATTTGATGTGAATAGTGTTGTTAGTTTGACTGGATCAGCTACATTTCCTACAATAACAGTAACTGGAACCGATTTTGCTGCAAGATTTGTTTCATTGACAGTTACACAAGTTGGAACATATAATTTAGAAAATCCAACAGTAGCTGAAAATATTTGTGATGGTAGGTCCCTTACTGGTTCTCCAACGGTGAAAACAGGAAATATAACCGCAAGTGAGACTTGGTCAGGTGGAATTCTTTTACAAGGCACAGTGAATATCACAGGAGCTACAGTTACTGTAAACCCTGGAACCGTAATTTTTGGACAAAGAGGGTCATCTATATTCGCGTATAACGGTGGTGCTGTAGTTTCTAACGGAACAGCATCGGCTCCAGTATGCTTTACCTCTGCCGCAGTTCCAGGAACGCGATCACCGGGGGATTGGGGTGGAATTGTTCTGATTGGAAATGGCTTCAATACTAGACAATCCGCGGCGCAAACAGAAGGAACGACTCCACAAAGCTATCCTTCTACGACTGCAAACAGCAATAGTCGATTTGCTTATACTGTGATTGAGTTTGCTGGAAATGAGGTAGCTCCTGGTGACGAATTGAACAACCTTTCTATGTATGCCGTGGACAATTCTGGAACCGGACCTGCTCTAGATAGAGTGCAGACCCATAGAGGATTGGATGACTCTTTTGAATGGTGGGGCGGAAACATCTCTGGACGTTTCCTAGTCGCAACTGGTGGTCTTGACGATGACTTTGATGCAGACGAAGGATACGGAGTTAGCAGTTCAGGGACTTCTAGTGCAACTTTGACAAGCTTAATTGCATTGAAATACCCTGCATCTTGCGGCGGCTCTTTTTCAACAGATCCTCATTCCTTTGAAATGGATGGAAGGAACTCTGGATCTTCTCAATCTTGCGCAAATACATCAGGCAATTTAACGACTGCTTCTTGTGTTACAAATCCAACTGTAAGCAGTTTCACTATAATAGGTCAAAACATTACTGGTGGTTCAGGAATGCGACTTAGAGAAGGAATGCGAGGCGATTTTTCCAATGGTTTGATTTGGAACTTCACTGGACCAGCGGTTGAATGTACTAATAACTCTGGATTTGCGAATTCGGGTGTAACAGTTTCCAACTTGTTTGCTGGTCAATCTGGTGCAGTAACGAATGCAGGAACTGCAAATTGTAACACAGTATCAGCCACTCTCACTGCATTACCAATCACAAGTCTTGGTAACGTAGCTGGAGACGGCTGTGGGTTTGGAGCTACCAAGCCTGATTTTACAACTGTGGCAACAGCAAACCGAGGAGCCCAAGCTACTGAGAATTCTAAATGGTGGGAAGGCTGGACTGTTTACCGAGCTCGGTAATTCATTTCCACTTTCACATTTAAGGAAAAAGCCTCGCCACAAGCGGGGCTTTTTTTATTTATAAGAGAAATAAACTTATGAGACAAATTCTATTTATCTTTCTTATTCTTACCTTTCTTTCTTGCAAACAAAAAGACTGGAGAGAAGAAATTCAACCTATCGACTATAAGGTTTTACATTCCGATCTCATGAAAAAACGGAATCTTCCTATCAATATCCAAGGAGGATACGCGAGTAAAGAACTACTTCTTGAAGAGTTTTTCAAGGCCGTGAAGAAAAATCCAGAAGGCGACTTTGATTCTTATATCTTAACGAATAAAGAATTATTTGATCATTTTTTCCCTTTTACTTTAGGGTTCGGTACCGCCTTGGATACTACGCCATTGGATACCTATCAATCATTGGTTGAATCCAGAAAACAAATGGGTTTAGAAAAACTCATTTCCGCCATTACCGCTTCGGACGGAAAAATTCTAAGAATTTCCTGGAGACCGGAACCCCGTGCCTTTGGACCTTGGACAGGGCTTAAGCCAGACGCAATTTACTTAAAAGTAAAAGGCAATGAAATTGGAACTGAAGAAATCAAGCAAGTGGTACTCTACAACGGACTTTGGAAAATCGCGATCATTGCCCCTTAAAATTTTAATCCTATTGTCACGAAAGGAAGGAACAATCGCTGGAAATCTTTTTCTTTTCCTAAACCTTGACTCGAGACGGAGACTTACGAATCTTTATGAAACGACTTACTCATTGGCTTTCCATTGCAATTCTTAGCTTAACATTTTCTTCTTCGATTTTCGCTCAGGGGAAAATCCGCGGAACAATCATTGATTCTGAAAATGGGGAACCAGTCTTTGGGGCCACCATAGTAGTTCGCTCTGAAAAGAAATTCGCTAAAACAGACTTTGACGGAAAGTATGACCTCGAAATTGCTCCAGGTGACTATGATGTTGAATACCAAATGTATGGCTATGCACCTCAAAAGAGGAAAGTCTCGGTTAAAGCGGGAGCTACTCAAGTCGTCAATGTAACCTTTGGTTTGCAAGCGCTAGAAACAGTCGAAGTAACGGAAAGAGCAAAAAACAATACAGAGGCAAGTCTCTTATCTATGCAAAGAAAAGCCGGCACAGTTTCCGACGGAATCTCAGCTGAAGCCATCAAGAAAAGCCCCGATTCCTCTGCTGGGGATGTTGTTCGACGGGTAACAGGAATTACTCTAATCGGAGGAAAATATGTGTTTGTTAGGGGGCTCGGAGAGAGATATTCTAATACGACCGTAAACGATGTGTTTGTTCCTACCACCGAGCCAGACAAGAGAGTAGTTCCTTTAGATATTTTTCCTTCCAGTATGTTGAAAAATATTCGTGTGATGAAGACATTTTCTCCAGAAGATCCTGCTGAGTTTTCCGGGGGTCTTGTTAAAATTGAAACCCAAGAATACCCAGATAAATTCCAAATGTCACTTAGTCTAGGAACCGGATATAACAAGATAACAACTAATAGAGAATTCAAAACCTTCGATGCAGGTGATTTTTTTGGAAGACCAACGGCATCCGACCAAATTCCTAGCATAATTTCGGGGCTTCCGAGTTTTGTTGTATTTGAGCCTGGTAGCAGATTTGGTGGCCTTCCTCAGGGATTGACAAACATAGCTCCAGTAACGTTTAACCAGCAATGGACCCCTTCTTCTGAATCTGGCAATTATGATAAAAACTTCAGTTTTTCCATAGGAAATACTATCAAAACTACCGAATCTGGGCAAAGGCTGGGAGTATTCGTTGGTATCCAAAGAGCGATAGAGTATAGAACTAAAACTGAAAAGCAAGCTAGATACATTCCAACCCTGTTAGGAGGAGTATCTTTACCAGAAACTACTTTGCTTTCAGAAATTCAGTCTCAAGATGCAACAATTTATAATAAAGAAATTAACACTGCCGCTAATGTAAATTTAGCGTACGAATTCACAAAGGGTCAGCAGATTTTTTTGAAAAACCTTTATTCTATTGCTTCCGATACTAA
>JAIXRB010000207.1 GCA_027485405.1 Leptospiraceae bacterium
AAATCGGATTAGGCGAAGGACAAAAATTCCTCAACTTCTTTTTTACTGCCTATCACTAGCGTAGTTCTTTGGTGTAGTTCGTTCGGTGTGAGGTCTAAAATTCTCTCGCCCTTAACCGTCACAGCCATTCCTCCAGCTTGTTCGGCTATAAATGCCATAGGGGCCGCTTCATACAAAAGTCTCAGTTTTCCGTTAGGATACTTGGAAGACTTGGTATCGTTCGGGTAGAGAAAAATCCCGCCTTTTAGAAGATTTCTATGAAAGTCCGCAACAAGGGAACCAATGTACCGAGCTGTCTTGGGTTTTTTTCCTTTTTCTATGGATTTGATATGATTCAAATAGTTTTGCACCTGTGGGCTCCAGTAACTCGCGTTACCTTCATTTGCAGAATAAATGTCCCCTGATTCAGGCATTTTCATTTGAGGGTGGGAGAGGAGAAACTCGCCAACACTAGGATCCAATGTGAATCCGCTCACTCCTTTTCCTGTAGAAAGCACGAGCATTGTGGATGAACCGTAAATAATGTATCCAGCTGATCTTTGTAAGGATCCTTTTTGCAAAAGATCTTTCTCGCTCCCTGGGCTTTTCGAAGTTGGGTCCAGTCTTTGGTGGATTGAAAAAATAGTTCCGATCGACACATTGGTGTCAATATTTGAACTTCCGTCCAAAGGATCGATAGCCATTGTGTATTTGCCTATATTGTAACCAGAAGGAATAGGTACTATTTCTTCATGTTCTTCACTTGCCAAAACGCAGAGATGCCCACAAATCTTTAGGGCATTGTTAAATGCCAAATCGGCGTACTGGTCCAATTTCATTTGGGTCTCGCCTTGCACATTCACATCGTCGGTTGCACCTAAAATATCATCCAGAAGACCTGCTTTTCGAACTTCTCTTCCTACGATTTTTGCTGCATAAACTAAATGGTTGAGTAAGGCACTGAATTCCCCAGAAGCATAGGGGATTTTGATTTGTTCTTCTATAATGAATTGCGAGAGGGAGATAAGTTTTTTCTGCTTCGGTGTTTCGCCCAAGTCCTGGTTCCTCCAATGGAAAGTCCTGTCCAGTTTTTCACCTGGAAGAAAGTCGCCAACCTTTCTTCTTGCATTTCTTACTTTCTCAGCCGATAATAACTTCAGCATGGTTTGGTATTCGGAAGATTGGACATCCAAGGTAGCATACAGTGATTACCAAATAGGTCGCTGGAAAAAATCAGCCCGAGACATCCAAGCTCCCATGGCTCTTTTCTACCTAAATGATTCCTTGTTATTGCAGTTCCGGGATCGGGAAATAGCTCCTTCTTTCTTTGAAAAAATGAAAGGAAAGTCAGACAAATGGAAAGAAATGGCTAGAGAAGATCGTCCTCTAAAGATAGGAACTTGGACCGACACCAAAGGAGTGAGCTATGTTTTAATCCTCCTCCGTCTTCCTTACCAAGAAGATTTTGCCTACTGTATTGTTTTTTGCCCAGAGGGAAAGCTGGCTGCCCGATCCAAGTGGATCGAATTCTTACAGTTGACCTATCAATTTCTTCTGCCCGAACTCCTTTCTAGGCACAACCGCATATTTAGTTATAGACCTTACGTTCAAAAATTCGGAAATCTTTCGAAAACTAAACTAGAAAGCCACGGTCACGGATCTTTGGTTTTGTTCCAACTTCAGGACTTAACTGCCTATTTTAGGGCGATGGGAGTCATCAAGAGCCAGGAAATCATGCGGGAAATCCACGAAACGATCCAATCTGTTACAAAAGCAGACGAAATCTCTTTTTCGGCGGGAATTCGCTGTTTTTGCATATTTTGCCCAGGCGTGAATCCAGAAGAAGCTACTAAGCGAATGGAGGGTTTGTACTTCCCGTCTTCTCGGGTCATTATCGACTACAAATTGAAGGTCTACGAGCTGAAGCGAGATTCCTTTGATTCAGAGGCGTTTCTCTCTTTTTTCAGCGAAATTTTTTAAAACCTGCCTTCCCAGAATTGACGCGAGGGGGCTATTTGTTTTAATGTCCAAACAATTCAATTTATGAGGAAATTTACATACCTATGACCCCACAAGTCGGGATATACATAAAAGACGGAGAATCTATTGAAGCCGCTTTGCGTCGATTTAAAAGAGATTGTGCCAATGCCGGAATTATGAGCGAAATCAAACGACGCGAATACTTCGAAAAACCAAGTGTTGTAAAGAAAAAGGCTGTTGAAGCCGCTAAGCGAAAGAGAGATAAGAAAAAAAGACTCTTTGCCAAAAAAGACAAAATCTAAGCCAAGGTTTCTTGGCTCGCTTTTATGACTCTCCAAGAAAAAATCAACGAAGACCTGAAACAAGCGTTAAAGAGTAAACTAGAGCCTACGCTCGGAACTCTTCGTCTAGTTAAGGCTGACATTCAGTATGAGCTTACCAAAACTGGGGGAAGTTCTTTGGATGACCTTGCGGTTGTTCAAATCCTAAAAGCAAATTATAAAAAACGAATGGAAACAGCTTCCGAATATGAAAAAGTCGGAAGACTTGATCTAGCCGAAAAAGAAACCAAAGAGGCAGAAGTCATTCAAGTTTATATTCCCCAAGAAATTTCTGAAGATGAAATCAAAACAGTTGTTACTTCAGTAATAAAAGAGATCTCTCCTAGCGGACCATCAGATATGGGCAAGGTGATGGGTAAGACCATGGCTGTGTTTAAAGGTAAAAACATAAATGGCAATAAGGTTTCCACTATCGTAAAGAATGCATTAGCAAGTCTCTGAGGCTCAAATGAACGCCTATCAGATATTTAAGGAAAGGGTGCGCAGAGAGGTTCCTATAGATTCCTATGTATCTCGTTTTGTTCCCTTAAAAAGAGCCGGAAAAAGTCTGATAGGCCTTTGTCCCTTTCATGGAGAAAAAACTCCTTCTTTTCACGTAAATCCTTCCTCTGGTTTTTTCTATTGTTTCGGTTGCAAGGCATCCGGCGATATTTTTCGGTTCGTTATGGACTACCAAAAGGTAGACTTTCCCAAGGCTCTTGAAGTCTTAAGTGAATATTCAGGAATCCCAATCCAAGAAAGATCAGGTGCTTGGGAAGAAGAAGAACGAAAGAAAGAACAACTTTTGCAATGTAGCCAAAGAGCAAATGAATACTTTGTTCAAAATCTTCTGTCTCCTCAAGGCAAAGAGGCTTTAGAATATTTGCATTCCAGAGGTCTTTCTGAAGAAGATATCAAAATTCATAGCATAGGTTATGCTCTTCCTGGTTTCAATAATCTAACTAGGGCAATTTTGCGTAATGACCAAGAGATTCGAGCGGCAGAGTCTTTAGGTTTGCTAAAGAGACAAGAAAAGTCAAAAGAGCCGTATGACTTTTTTCGAAATCGCATCATGTTCCCAGTCCGAGATGCAAAGGGAAGGGCGATTGCTTTTTCTGGTCGGATTTTAGGAAACTCAGAAGAAGCAAAATATATAAACAGTCCTGGCTCATTGCTCTATGACAAAGGGAAAACTTTTTACAATCTCCATTTAGCAAGCGATTCGATTCGAAAGACCAGAGAGGCAATCGTTGTCGAAGGGGTATTCGATGCAATAGGCTTATATCGAAAAGGATTAGAATCGGTTGTTGCCCCATTGGGGACAGGATTCACAGAAGGACATGCTCGGATCTTAAAGAATCTTTGCGATACCGTCTTCCTTATGATGGATTCGGACAGTGCTGGTTCGAAAGGTGCATTTCGAGCGGCAAACTCGCTTCGAAAAGAACAAGTAGAAGTAAAAATCGCAAAAATCCCGGAAGGCAAAGACCCATTTGATTACAGTCAGAAACACAACAAATCTGACATAAGACTTCTGCTAGATTCGGCTAAGCCCGCTTCGCAATTTATGATTGGTGAGGTCTTAGAGGGAGCAAGCCCAGCTTCTCCGCCTGAAAAAAAACAAAAAGGAATCCAAAAACTATTGGATTTCATAAAATCTTTAGAGAAAGAAACCGACAAACAAGTCTATTTGCAAGAAGGAGCAAAACAGCTAGGAATCTCCTATTCTGCCATTTTTCAAGATTTTATAGGTGCAACTGGGAAAAGTTTGACCCCTTCCGTTGTCGATACTAGTTCTAGAAGCATTAAGAAGTCTAACGCCAAATTAGATCCAGCCGCTCTTTGCGAACGAAAATTAATGGCAAAACTGGTGTTTCATCCAGAGCTTTTTTCTTATGCGGAGGATCTTGGCAGGTTTGAGTTTTTAGATGAGACAAGTGCTTTTTTTTGGGACTATTTGTACACGAAATTTCTACAAAACGAGACAATTCATCCGGCAGAGATTCTTTCCGATGAAAACCTACCCCGTGAGTATGCAGAAGGGATCGGTGAGTTTTTGCAACTAGAGGACATTGAAAATGTGAGTCCGGAACAAGCATTCAAAGACCTGATTTTACAACATGAAGTAAACGTGTACGATACAAAGATGAAACAAATCGAGACTAAGATGAAAGAGTCGGTCACTCCTGAAGAGTTGCCTGTTTTACTTTCAGACTTAGTACTATACAAAGCAGAAAGAGATAAGAGGTGGGAATTCTTGAGAGCATCCAAGAGTTCCACAGTTTAGAGGAGAAAAATGGAAAATTTAGCCAGTCTACCAGAAGTTCAAAAAATCATTTCTATAGGAAAAGCAAACAGAGAAGTTTCCTATGACGAAATCAATGAAATCCTCCCAGATAAAATTCTAAACTCTGAAAAGATAGATGATGTTTTCACCTTACTCCACGAAATGGGGATTGAAATTGTAGAAGAATACTCAAGAAAAGCCGCTGAAGAATCTTCATCTTTAACCACCAAAGAAGAATCGAAAGAGAACAAACCAGCAAGAAAAAAACGAGAGTCAGCCGTTACATCTAACTCAGAAGATCCGATTCGGTTGTATTTAAAAGAAATTGGAAAAGTTTCTCTTATATCTGGAGAAACCGAAGTCTTTCTCGCCAAGCGAATCGAAAAAGGTGAAAAGATAATTGAAGAGACCATACTTGGTTCTTCTATACTTCGCCAAAACTTTGCTAAGCTAATTCCAAAGATCAAATCGAAAAAAATCAAAGTTTATGATTTAGTCAAAGTAGACAAAATGTACGCTCTAAACCAAGAGCAGGCAGATAAACTAGAAAAAGTTTTCTTTGAAAATATGGAACTCATCCAACAAGATGAAAAGGTTTTGAATGAAAGTTCAAACCGTATCCGAAAGTATTCTGAAAACTCAAAGAAATACCGAGAGCTAAAAGAAAAAATCGATAACTCCTCTGACAAAATTGATGAAGCAATTCGTAAGATTGGGGTTTCTCAAAAAGAAATCCAAAAGATCTCTCAAAAAATCAAATCAATGGTTTTTAGAATCAAAGAGATCGAAAAGCACTTCCTAAAAATTAAGGCTAAGTATGGCCATGATGTTCGCGAGATCAAAGGTTTGAATCGCTTCATCGAAAAGAATGAGAACCTCGATGAAATCGAAAAGATGATGGACTGTGATATAGACGAAGTCCGCGAGGTAATCAAAGATATCCGAAACAATGAAAGAAAATTGCGAAGAATGGAACAAGAAGCCGGTTCTCCCGTTGGTGAAATCAAAGATTGGGGCGAGAAAATCATAAAAGGTGAAAGAGAAATTGCCCAAGCAAAAAGAGAATTGGTGAGAGCAAACTTACGACTTGTGGTTTCTATCGCAAAACGTTATGCGAACCGTGGTATGCATTTCTTTGATTTAATCCAAGAAGGCAACATAGGATTGATTCGTGCCGTTGATAAGTTCGAATACAAGAAAGGTTATAAGTTTTCGACTTACGCAACCTGGTGGATTCGACAAGCGATCACAAGAGCAATTTCTGACCAAGCACGAACCATTCGAGTTCCAGTGCATATGATTGAACAGGTCAATAAAGTAATTCGTGAAACTAGACTCTTTGTCCAAGAATTTGGAAGAGATCCTTCTAACGAAGAGATTGCGGAAAGACTTGGATGGGTGGTTCAAAAAGTTAAATCAGTCAAGAATGTGGCTAGAGAACCAATCAGTTTAGAAATCCCTGTCGGATCTGAAGAAGACTCCGAATTGGGAGACTTTATAGAAGATAAAGAAGTCATTTCTCCTTTGAACAGTGCGGCCTCATCCATTTTATCTGAACAGATCAGACAGGTTCTTCAGACCTTGCCAGCTCGCGAACAGAAAGTTATTCGAATGAGATTTGGCTTAGACGATGGATATGCCCAAACACTAGAAGAAGTAGGGTATCAGTTCAAGGTAACGAGAGAGAGGATTCGTCAGATTGAAGCCAAAGCACTTCGAAGACTAAGACATCCGAGCCGTTCCAAAAAGCTACGAGACTATATCGAATAAAGCATGTTCAGCAATTTCCCGAAGAAGCTGTCTTTCTCTGTCCTTTTTATTTTCTTCGTCCATTGCTCTGGCGGAGAAAAGTCATTTGTCTACATATCAGCTCAGTCCAAGGGACAGTTGAATGGGAACGAACCGTGGCGTTACAGTCCAGAATTCCTGTTAGATGGAAAGGTTTCCACAGGTTTTTGTTCCGACTCAAAAGCATTGGAACCGAGCTTTACCTTTCGATTTGGAAACTCTTTTCAATTCAAAGCTTTGGAAATTACAAACGGTCTTGCCAAATCCTATGCCACTGCGAGTCAAAATTGTCAAATCAAAAAAATCAAACTGACTGTTTTAGAAGAAAAAGTATCGGATGGAGTTTCTAAAGTTCAGTCGGAAGATACAATAACTTTAGATTTCAAACCTGTTTCTTTTGCTGAAAATGTACCCATCCCCGAATCAATTGCCTTGGAAAAAAATTTCAGGGGGAATACAATCAATATCGAGATTTTAGATTCACATAAGGGTTCTAAGTCGAGCGATACCTGCCTTTCTGAAATTAGATTTGGCGAGATCAATCAGGCAGGTTTTCTAGCATACCCGATTCAAAACCAAGAAGACATTCGGAGACGGATCTTGAATTTTGAAGAAGGTTCAAAGCATTTTTTCGCATTTAGAAAGTTGATGGTTGCCTCTGAATCAGGGACAGTTCAATTTTTAGATAAGGGTGTTTCCTTTTCTGTCTTTTTTAAGCCCGATGAGACATTTAGTTTTGGAGAAACTCTAGGAACAAATCCAGATGAGGCGAGTCAGCCCAACATTCAAGGCAAGTATACAATTCTCACTTCTACAAAAGAAGGTGTTGAGCTTTCTCTGAACTATTTTGATGCCAGTGGCGTGGAGCGATCCGATACTTGGATTTTCAAACGCGCCAATGCTGGAGATGATGATTACGAAACTTTTAAGACAAAACTGGGAACTTCTTTCAGTGAAGTTTTTGATCCCAAAGCAAAGTATCTACTTTTCTTGAAATCTCAAAATACCACCTACTTGGGTGATCGAATATTCTACAATTATGAGATCCCTCTAAAATAGAGGATTTTCCATCATGAAAACTCAAGACGAAGTAAATGAACATCTACATTGGATTAAACGAGGGACAGTTGACTTAATCAGTGAACCTGAGCTTGCAAAAAAGTTAAAAGAAAAACCTGAACTTCGGATAAAAGCAGGTTTCGATCCAACGGCTCCGGACTTGCATTTGGGGCATTTTGTTTTGCTTCGTAAACTTAAACATTTTCAAAAACTAGGACATAAGATTTTATTTTTGCTAGGTGATTTCACTGGAATGATAGGAGATCCCACTGGAAAATCTGAGACCAGAAAAAGACTCTCAAAAGAAGACGTTTTAGAAAATTCCAAAACTTACGAAAATCAGGTGTTTAAAATTCTAGATCGAGATAAAACTCAAGTAGTCTTCAACTCGGAATGGTGCAGTAACTTGCGTTTTGAAGAAATCCTTCTCTTATCTTCCAAATATACTGTATCGCAAATGTTGGAACGCGATGATTTCTCTAAGCGCTATCATTCAGGAAATCCAATCTCTCTCATTGAATTCTTTTATCCATTGGTGCAGGGCTATGATTCTGTTGTTTTAGAATCTGACGTGGAAATTGGTGGTACAGACCAAAAGTTCAACCTTCTTGTCGGACGTGAATTACAAAGGGCTTACGGCAAGGAACCACAGTGTGTGATTACATTACCGCTATTAGTTGGCCTAGATGGAACTAAGAAAATGTCCAAATCCTTAGGCAATTATGTTGGAATCACAGAAAGTCCCTTGGACATGTATGGAAAACTTATGTCCATTTCAGACAATCTAATGTGGAACTACTTTGAACTTCTGACGGACATCGATTTGGTCGGTTTGGAAGAAAAGAAAAACAAAATAGCATCCAAAGAACTGCACCCGAAGGACGTTAAATCTGAGATGGCCCTTGCCATTATGGACCAGCTAAATGACCCCAAGGACAACAGATTTGCAGTAGAAGAATGGAACCGCATCCACGATACAAAGCAAAGAAGCATTCCAAACGAGATCAAGACTGAAATTCTGGGTCCAGAGATGTTTTCAAAAGAGAAACCAATGCTCTTGGCTTTGCTTCAGCAATTCGGCTTTATTCCTTCAATTTCAGAAGGCAGGAGGCTTGTTGAGTCTGGTGGGCTATACGTAAATGAAGAAAAACTAGAATCATCAAAGTTCACTTTAGAACCTGGAAACGAGTATCTCATTCGTCAGGGAAAAAAAGGCAAATTCTTAAAAATCCAAACTTAGACAGAGCTAGATTATAGCCTTCAAAAGGTCGATAATCTATCTAGTACGCATTCATGCCGAGCCCAGACCTTCCAAAAAACGATGAAAGAGAAATCCAGGACATCGTGCATGAGCTTTCCCAAGACATCGAGAAAGACAGAGCTCGAAGAAAAAAAATCCAAAGGTTCTTAGTCCTAAGTTCTGTTTCTATTTTAAGCTTTGGCATTTTAACTCTAGTTAGCTATTTGCTCTATTTGAATTTTTCTGTTACTGAACTGGAAACCCAGGTAAAAGCAAAAGACAAATCTCTCAAAGAAATGGAAGAAAATCTGAATTCGCTCATGGTGCAGGAACAATTGCGCGAAGAAAATTATCTGACTTCTGGGCAAGATTTGGATTCCAGTCTCGCTTCCCAAGTAGAAGAAAACTTAGAGTTTTTGAAAGAGACAACAACGGGCTATAAAGGAAGAAATGTTTTACGAGGAAATGAAAAATACCCTGAAATAGCATTGACCTTTGATCTAGCAACAGGCGAGGAACTGTCCACTGTATTGCGTTTAATCGAACGATATAACATTCGCATAACAATTTTTCTATCAAATGAAAGACCATCTGATACCAGTGGCTCTTTTTTCCTGAGAAGCAATCTAGATTACATAAAAAAAATTGCGAAATCGGGAAAAGCAGAGTTTGGAAACCACACTTGGAGCCATTTCAATTATCTTCGGAGCATAACAGAAACTTCTCAAAAGAAGCGTTTGGTACTGGATTATCTGTCAAAGCAGGTCCTTGAATTGCCAAGAATGGCTGAGGAAATGAAAAGGGTGGAAGATATTTTCCATTCTCTCACAAAGTCAAATATCCAAAAGTACTACCGATTGCCTTATGGCGCTCTGAATCAATTGATTTTGGATGCTCATGCGAAGATTGGATACAAAAACCACATTATGTGGTCAAATAACAGTAAGGGATCACTAGATCTACCAGATTACATTTCAAAACCTTTTGTTTATCGATTGGTAGCAAAGGGAAAGAAAGAAATGGTTAAGAACCCTCACTATAAAACCAGTCGAGAGACGATTGAATTCCTAGAGGCTTGGGAGGCTAGTGACCCGCACGGAATGAACGGAGCGATCATTCTCATGCATTTGGGGGGCCCTAGAAAATTTGATAAACTAATCACCATTTTGCCTGAATTCATTGAAACAATGAAGGCAAAAGGCTATCACTTTGTGACAGTTTCTGAAGTTTTAAACGATAGCTTAGACAAGTGAATAATGCGGTGCAGTCTTTCTTGGAAATGGAAGAGAGTCGCATAAAATACTGGAACCATAATCAGAGTCACAAAGGTCGCAAAAACCAAACCCCAGCCAAATGCCAATGCCATGGGGACAAGAAAAGGATCGCGACCACCAATACCATAAGCAGTAGGCAAAAGTCCTAAAACAGTTGTCACAGTAGTTAAAATTACAGCTCTAAGCCGTATGGAGCCCGTTTCCATCAAAATTTCATAGGTATTCAGATCAGGTTTTTCAATTCTCAATTGGTTTGCACAGTCGACTAAAACAATTGAGTCGTTTACAACAACCCCCGCGAGGCCTATGATTCCCAGAAATGCCAAGAATGAGAAGTATTCCCCATGCAGAATAAAGGCTATGATCACCCCAACGACGGCAAAGGGTATGGCACTCATTACGATCAATGGTTGTGCCAACGAACGGAAAAGAGATGCCAATATCATAAATATTATAATAAGCCCTACAATGAACGCTCTACCCAAGGAAGCCATTGATTCTTCCGTGTCTTTGTTTTCTCCTGAAAAACGAACCGAGTAGCCCGGGTATTTTTCTATGATTCCACGAGCCAATTCTTTGGTTTCTGCATTTACTTTGCGGGAAGTGGTAGTTGATTCATCAATGTTTGATGTTACTGTAAGAAGTCGTTTGCCATCCAAATGATTGATAGAAGCCCTGCCTGGTCTTCTTTCGTAAGATGTTAAGCGAGAAACAGGAATTAAGTTTCCAGTTAGATTGTTCACATAGACCTTATCCAAATGACGAATGTCTGAACGATATTCTTCTGGAAAGCGCACACGAACTTCCACTTCTTCATCGGCTCTTTTGATCTTAGTTGAAACAGTGCCTTGGAGGGCTGTATTGATTGCTAAGGAAACAGATTGAACACTGACTCCAGCCAGGGAAGCCAGGTCTTCATTCACTGAGATACGAATCTCGTCTTTTCCTTCATTAAAATCATCACCTATATCGAGAACACCAGGAATCTTTGCTAAAACATCTTTGTATTCGTTACCAATCTTTTGTAAGGTTTCAAAGTTATCGCCTTTGATCTCGATAGCAACTGGTTTACCGACGGGAGGGCCACCGGCCAGTTTTTCAAATTCTAGATTGATCAGCTTTCCGTTTAGATCTGCCACTTCCGGAGGAGGAGGAATTGGCTCTGGCAGAGGCTCTGCATTCTTTTTTAAACCGATTTTTTCTTTTGCTAATTTTTCTTCTAAAATCAGCAATGCTTTGTCATTTAAGAGCCACTTTGTGTTGTTTCTAACTTCTTCTATGATTCGTTCTGTGGATTTGCTTCGGGATTCTTCTGGAGTGAGGTAAACCATGATTTGAGCATAGTTTTTTCCACGTTTGGTGAACGGATCGTTTGGATCTTTTTGGATGATTCCAATCCTTGAGATATAGTTTTCCAGATGTTCTTTTGGAAGGGATTTTAAATAGAATTCTATTGCTTGGATATATCTATCTGTTTCCGCTAGAGTCAGTCCTGTTTCGGCAGTTACACGAACTTGGAAGGTTTCCACAGCTCCTGGGAACAATTTGAATTTTCCGAAGGCCACTTGAAGACCAATGGAACCAAAGAAGATAGTTAATAAAAGGGCTATCATTTTGAACTTATTGCGAAGCGCGAAGGCCAAAGTAGGTAGATAAAAGCGTTTTTTGAACCGAGTGAAACGATCACTTTCTTCTTTGATCTCACCTTTCAAATTGCTGGATTTGCTAATATCATACAGGTGGGAAGGAAGCATAAAAAACGCCTCTAAGAGTGAAGAACACAAAGCAAGAATCACCACAAGAGGAATCGAATAAATGAATTTTCCGAAGATTCCAGTCATAAAAAGCATAGGGCCAAAGGCGGCAATTGTTGTTGTGATCGTTGCCGTGACTGGGGCTAGAACTTCGGAAGTACCGCGCATGGCCGCTTCAAAAGGAGCCTCACCTAACTCAAGGTGGCGATAGACGTTTTCGCAAATGATAATGGCATCATCGACCAAAATCCCAACTACAATGATAAGCCCCATCATTGAAATCAGATTCAGAGTCATGCCAAAGTAATTCATTGCTATAAAGGTCATTCCAAAGCTGATTGGGATTCCAAGCGCTGTCATAAGAGCCATTCGCCAGCCTAAAAAAACGAAAAGAGATGCAGTGACTAAAATCAAGCCAGAGATCCCGTTCGAAGTTAGAACTCCGAGTCTGCGTCGAATGTATTTGGAAAGGTCGTTTACGAATGCATGCTTAAGCTCATTCTTATTTGCCTCAACAAATTCATTGGCAACTCTTTTAGATTCATCTACAACTTTGATAGCATCCGCTTTTTCTCTTTTAATTACTGTTAGTGCTATTGCCATTTCACCGTTGGATTTGTCCAAGTACTCGGTGTCTTCAAAGGATTCGGTGACGGTTGCTATGTCTTTGATCCGAATGCTTCTGCCAGCGTCGTTTGATCTCACAAATACGTTTTCAATTTCTTCGGCTGTGTCAAACTCGCCCACGGTTCGAACAATTATCTCTTTTGATTTTTGAGAGATGTTTCCACCAGGAAAGTTGACGTTTCGTGTTCTAAGAGCATTTACAACTTGAGAGGAAGAAATGGAAAGACTACTCATCTTATCTGGGAAAAGATCGACTTTCATCTCCCTTGCTCTATAACCTCTTTTTGTTATACGGGCAACTCCAGTGATTTCTTTTAGCTTTTCTTCTAAAACCTTGGCACGTAAACGCAGATCTTGCGGTGTGATTCCAACTCCGCTCAAATGAATTTCGATCACTGGTTGTCTGGCTGTCGTGATTTCTGTAACGATTGGGTCTTTGGCCTCAGTGGGTAAATCAGTAACTCGATCTACAGCAGATTTTATATCATCTATTACTTTTTGAGTGTTTTTTGTATTGGGATCAATTGTTACTACGATACCAGATCTGTTTTCCAAAGAAGCAGATCGGAATTCCTTAATTCCATCAACCTCTTTGATCGCATCTTCGATTGGTTTTGTGACGAGTTTTTCAACGTCAGCTGGACTTGCACCGAGATAAATCGTAGAAATGGATACTATGTCAAAGTTGATATTGGGAAACGCTTCTCGATTCATAGTGGAAGCAGTGAACGCTCCGACTAGAATGATCAGAGCTGTTAGAAGGTTAACAAAGATACTTTTGGAGAGAAAATACTCAACAATCGAACGCATATTCTTACTAGTCTAGGAGTTTGCCCTCCGTGTCTACATCTTCATTGAATCCAAACATTTTAGAGCTTTTGAGCCTGTCCACATAGAGGATTCCGAATAGATGGTCACATTCATGTTGCATGACGATGGCGCGGAATCCCTGAATGACTTCTTCTTTTGTTCGGAAACTTTCATCTCTCCATTGCATCCGAATGGAATAGGGTCTTTCAATATAGCCTCGCATCCCAGGAACAGATAAACAACCCTCCCAGTATCCTTCTTTTGGGTCTTCCAAAGGAGTGATGATTGGGTTTAAAATCACTTGCTTGGGGACTTCAGGCGCACCCTCGTATCGCTTGGGGTCTGGGCTTGAGCCTACAACCACGAGCTTTTTCAAGACTCCGATCTGAGGGGCGGCAAGGCCAACTCCATCAGCGCTGTCCATGGTTTCAAACATGTCTCTGATCAGTTTTTTAAAATCCTTGGTATGGATTTCGTCTTCTGTCACATCCTCAGAGAGTTTTCGGAGGAGAGGGTTTCCCATTCTTAAAATTTTGCGAACTGCCATAGAGGTTCAAAACTTCCTAAGTTTCTGAAGGTAAAAAGAGTTTGACATTGGAAAAAACGAGAATAAATTTCTTCTGGAGACGAGGGGAATCGAACCCCCGACCTTTTGAATGCCATTCAAACGCTCTCCCAACTGAGCTACGTCCCCAATGCAGGTCAGAATGGGCAATGAGATCTCCTTGTCAACATCGAATACGCGGGAAGCAGAAAGGAACTAGCTATGGCAGAAGAGTCCATCGAAGAACTAAAGAAAAAACTAAATGCCCAAACAGCCATTATCAAGGGCTATGAAAAAGTACTTCGGTTAAACGAACAAGAACTTGCGAATGCAGATGAAATCATGCGAATGTATGAGCAAATCATCGATTATTCAAGAACAGAACTCAAAGAAGCAAAAGAGACAGTAGAAGCAAATTCTATGGTTTCCAATCTGGGACGAGATGAATTGCTTCGCTCTCTGGACAAAATCAAAGCATTAGAAGAAGCAAATCGGAAGCTAAGAGAAGAGTCATTGCAATTTGGCTCCACATAGCTGAACTTCTTTGGAAAAAGAAGACCAACATTTCAAATTAGTTTCTCCTGGATTAGACGGAGAGAGCTACGTCCATTTATCCAATGAACTGATTCCTTTGCTCCATTTTATATTGGCGCAGGCTAAAAAGCTGGTTTCGGCAAAGCATGGAGCAATTTACTTTCATAAGCCTGAGGGTAGGCTCAAAAGAATTGGCAAATTAGAAAACCCTGAAATTGCTAATCAATTAGCTAAATTCTCCGTTAAAAAAAGAAAAAACCTTCTTGTTCATAAAGGCAAAACAGTAAAGGCACCAGATTTAGTTGCCAAAGATTCTTACATTTGCTGTAACCTAGGTTATTCTTTAGGAAATTTTAATTTAGGAAGTTTGGTTCTAGAAGGGATCGAACACTTTGATGACTTTTCAGAAGAAGATGTCCAACTCATTGTCTATTTTTGTTCTAATCTAACTTCCATATTTACGGAAGCAGTTCAGTCTTCAAATGCCAAAGATTTTTATACGGGAATAAGCAATGCAGTCCTTCTGCTTGTCGACAATTCCAACATCCACAATAAGAACAAACGATTAGAGTATTTTTTAGCTGAAGTCATTCGGGTGTCCATTTTGATCAATTCCTCTTTGGACATTGGAACTCTTATGCAAATGATTATGGAGAGTGCAAAATCTGTCTTTCGTTCCGAAGCTAGTTCCCTTTTGCTTTTAGATGAAAAAAAAGAATACTTAGTGTTCCACACCGTTACCGGAGAAAAAAAAGAAGAAGTAGCCAAGATCAAAGTGCCCATGGGGCAAGGCATAGCAGGAACCGTTGCTGTCACTAAGAAGCCTATGATCATAAATGATGCACAGACCGATCCGAGAGTATTTCGAGACGTGGACAAAGCCTCTCAGTTTGTAACTCGTAACATTCTAGCCGCTCCTTTGATTGCAGGGGATGAAGTGATCGGAGTGATTGAAGCAATCAACACTATTGATCGAAACAACTTCAGTGCCAATGATATTGAATTCTTCCTAACATTTTCTTCCGCCTGTGCAGTAGCGATTCAGAAGACTGGGCTCTTGGAAAACCTAAATAAGGCAAACCTGGAACTCAAGGGTAAAGTTAGTACACTTGAGTCTCTCTTCCAGCTTGGGCAGGCAGTTTTGGTCAGTCATGACGAAAGTACTCTTTTAGATAAATCTTTGAGTATTCTTTCCGAGGAATTAAAAGCTGATAAGGCGGGGATGGTTATACTTGCAAACGTTCTGCGAAAACCTCTCCGTGTTTTTCTCAGATCTGGTTCTGAAACGGAAGAGCACTTTTTCGAGAAAGAAGAAGTGCCTTTCCTTTGGGAAGGAATCCAAGGATTAAAGATATCTAGCGATGGCAAAGACATTTTGCCAGCAAATGCAAGTTCTAGGGAAAAGGAGATTTTTCCTGGTTCTTTTTTGTTTTTACCCATTTCGTCAACTGGTAGCACCTTACAGGCTGGTTTGTTTGTATCCAGAAACGCGAATACTGAACCATTTACAGAAACCGATTTTCGAATGTTAAAGACCATTTCCTCGCCTTTGTCAAAGGCGTATGAAAACCTTCGCTTAAACCAAGAGATGATAACGAAAAAATCCATTGAAAAGGAAATTGAAATCACTCGAAACATCCAGAACAACATTTTACCTAATAATCAACTAGTTTCTAACGATTTTGAAGTTGGAGTGAAGACAGTAGCGGCAAAAGAAGTCTCGGGAGACTTTTACGATTTTCATTCCTACGGAAACCACAGACATTCTTTTTTAATTGCAGACGTTTCAGGAAAAAGCCTGCCAGCCGCTATTTTTATGGCGATGTCCTCTTCCATTATTCGGACGCTCTCCCGCACCACTCAGCTTTCCCCCTCTGAACTTTTAAAAGAAGCTAACAAACTGATTTATGAGGATTCTCAATCAGGTATGTTTGTGACTCTGTTTTATTTGAGCTACGATTCCCTTCGCCATGTAATGAGATTTGCCTCAGCCGGTCACAATGATCAGATCCTAATCAAAAAGGACGGATCGTATGAGCTGTTGAAAGGGAAGGGCGCCCCATTGGGAGTGGTTCCTTTGGGAAATTACTTCGGTGGAGAATTAGAAATTGCGGCAGGTGATATTTTAGTCCTATATACGGATGGAGCGATTGAAGAAAAAGATCGTTTAGACGAAGAATTTGGGTTAGAACGTTTTGTCCAAGAAATTACAATTCGACGAGAAAAGAATGCACAAGAGATCATAGAAGAAGTCTATGAAATCATCCGCGATTTCTCTGATTTCCAAGATCAGTATGATGATTTTACTGTTATGATTTTGAAATTTCCTGACAATATGGAGTCTTCCATTAACAAAAAATTTGAAGCTCAATTTTCTCAAGTTCCAAAAGTACGAAATTTTGTTTCAGAAGTTCTGGAAAACAGAGTTACAGCAGAATTTGCGTTAGAAGATATTTTGGTTTGTGTTGATGAAGCTACTACAAATATCGTTATGCACGGGTATGCTGGTTCCAACCATCCATCGCCTTATTTTGAAATCGTTCTTTCGATTAAAGGCGACGTTTTAATTATCCATCTCATAGATGAAGCTAAGCCTTTCGTTAGAGAAATTGTCCCTGAACCTTCTATAGAGTCCAACATGAAAGGTGAACGAAAAGGGGGATTCGGCGTTTTTCTCGTAGAAAAACTAATGGATTCCGTAGTTTATTCATTTCTAGAAGGTAAGAATCATACGATTATGGAGAAAAAAATCAGATGATAGAACCAACAATCAGCCTACATTCTGAGCAATTGGGTGAAACCACAATCATTAGAATCCATGGCAATATGGATGTTCACAACACGCATGCCATTGAAAAAGAATTAATGCAAATTTTGGAAAAATCGACGAAATCAGTGGTGTACGATTTAAAGGACGTAGCATTTGTTTCTTCGGCTGGACTCAGAATTCTGATTTCGTCTCTTAAATTCTGCCAAGAAAAAGGTATTAAAATTTCTCTTTGTGGACTGCGACCAGCTGTAGAAAAAGTCTTTGACGTTGTAGGAATGCAGACCATCTTTTCTGTTTATCCTGACCTAGACTCTGCTTTATCTTAAAAATCTCTTTTCTCCCAAAAATCTAAGCCGAAACTGGAAAAATCTTATGGAAAACCAAACGTATTCCCTTTCTAACCCTTTTACTACATTAGAACAACCCAAAGCAGAGACTCAGAAAAAAGGTATTTATGAAGATGCCATAGCTATGGGGAAGGAACTGATCGAAAAACCTTATATAGGTGGTGGTGATGATCGAATCAGAGTACAGCATTCAAAGAATAGAATGACTGTTTGGGAAAGAATTAAAGTCCTCACGGACACAGAGCCTAACATACTGTACCAAAACTGGGGAAGAAACCTAGACGGTGCCTCACTCGTCACTGGAATTTTAAACATCAAAGGGCGCGATGTAGCTGTGTATGGTCACGACTTTACATTGCGAGCGGGTTCCATGGATGCCACCAATGGAAGTAAGCTTGCCAGACTTATTTTGATGGCTGGCGAACATGGTATTCCCCTCATTGGAATGAACGATTCAGCAGGAGCTTTTGTTCCTGCGGGAGTGGGTGGTTTAGATGGATATTCGGAGGCTTTCACCGCTTTACGGAAAATAAGTGGGGTCTCTCCATCCATTATGCTTATGTTTGGTTTTAATGCGGGGGGTGGTTCTTATCTCCCAAGACAAGGCTCTTATATGATCCAGTGTGAAAACACATTCTTTGGATTGACTGGGCCAGGAGTCGTAAAATCCGTTTTAGGTGAAGACATTTCGGCTGAAGATTTGGGTGGACCAAAAGTTCACGGTCAATCCGGGGTTGTGGATCTAGTCACAAACGACGAACTAGGATCTCTTCGAACAGCAATTCGTTTGCTTTCGTATCTACCAGACAACAATAGAAGTTTTGCTCCATTTTACAAAACTTCCGATTCTACGGATCGTTTTATCTACGAAGAAGACATTTTATTTCGCAAAACATTCAACAGCCCAACTGGGATGAATACTCCGTTTGATATCACGCTTTATCTTCAACAGATTTGCGACCACGGTGAATTCTTTGAAGTGCAACCACAGAGAGCTCGAAACATAGTAACGGCTTTTGGGAGAATCGGTGGGCATGTCGTAGGCTTCCTAGCCAATAACAGTGCCGTATCCTCTGGGCAGATTGATATTGGAGCCTCTCGAAAAGGCACTCGGTTTGTTCGGTTTTGCAATCTATACAACATCCCGATGGTTTTTATCGAGGACACGACTGGTTTCTTGCCTGGAAAAGACCAAGAGCACAATGGAATCGTTTTAGAAGGTAGAAAACTTTTAGATTCCATTATTGACTTAAGAACCCCTCGTTTGACTCTAATCATACGGAATGCATTTGGTGGCGCTTATGCCACTTTTAATTCATTTTTCACTGGTGCTTCCATGGTTTTTGCGCTACCTACAGCACGGATCGCTGTCATGGGTCCCGCTGGAAAAGAATACGTTTACAAAGACGAAAACACGCAGATATTAAAAGACTATCAAGCAAACATAAAGAAAGGAATGGCGGCAAAAGATGCGAGCCTCGAAAGAGACAAGCGTCTAGCTGAGCTTAGCCAAAAATACGAAAAGGAGCTTATGAATCCGAAAGAAGCTTTGTCACTGGGTTCAGTCTCTTCGATCATTCTTCCTGGCTATACTCGAAAAGTTTTACACAAAAACTTAAGTTTCTTAATGTCCAAATACACACCATCACCACTTAGCGGACCACAAAGGGAGTTCGAATAAATCATGTTAAACTCAAAAAGAGAGAGAATACTTTTTTCCCAATCCGATTCGGAATGGATTCGGTCCTTCCATGTTTCAGACATCAAATGTCTGATTGTTTGTAGAGGACCAGTTCGAAAAGAAGCCATTGATGTTTTTGATTCAATTGGAATCAAAGAATACGGAATTTTGCTTTCTGAAAAAGACTCGATTGTCTATCCCAAGGCTTTAGCTCCGGAACTAAGAAACTTCCGATTTCCAGATAACGTGCATCGTGTTCCAGATTATATGGGAGCAGGGCAAGAAGAAAAAGAACAGCGCATCCACCAAATTATCAGCATTGCAAAAGACAATGGATATACGCACCTTTTTGCAGGCTACGGGTTCATGGCAGAAGATGCTGGTTTCATCGAAGCGATAGAAGAATCGGGGCTTACATTTATGGGACCTAGTTCCCATGTTGCAAAGGGAGTCGGAGCCAAAGACGAAGCAAAAAAATTAGCTCGATCGATGAATGTATCGGTCACGCCAGGGGTTGATAACATAACAGCTTTAGCACTTTTGTCTCGCTATGGAAAAACCAAAGAGGCTTTGGAGAAAGTAGCAAAAGATAATGGCTTGGCATTTCAATTCAAAGACTCCATCGCCATTGAAGAAAATGCAGAAGCTATTTTGCAATTAGGTTATGAAAAATTAATTGATATTGTTACTATTGCTGACTTACAGAAAGAAGCATTGACACAATGTCAGACGATCTGGGCAAAATACCCAGGAAACCGAATCCGCTTTAAATACATCGGTGGAGGTGGGGGAAAAGGACAGAGGGTCATCCAGGATACTGCATCCATTGATTCCGCGGTTATGGAAATTTTAGCCGAATCAAAAGTAACTGCAATCGGATCTAACAAGAACTTTCTAATCGAGTTGAACATTGAAAACACTCGTCACAACGAAATCCAGCTTATCGGAAACGGGGAATGGAGTTTGTCTTTAGGAGGAAGAGATTGTTCCGTGCAAATGCATGAGCAAAAGCTCCTTGAGATATCTCTTACCCAAGAGTTGTTGCACAAAGAGATTGAAGAAGCAAAACCAAAGTCTCCTAAAAAAGTAGAAATTCTAACTAAGGACCTTAAAACCTTGGAAGAAATGGAAGCCCAAGCGGAAGTTTTGGGTAAGGCTGTCGGATTGAATTCAGTTTCTACGTTCGAGTGTATTGTGGAAGGAAACAACTTTTTCTTTATGGAAGTCAACACTCGGATCCAAGTGGAACACCGAGTAACGGAGATGGTTTATGAACTCAAGTTCGTCAACCCTTCCAATCCAAAAGATTTTTTCTATGTGGATTCCTTGGTAGAAGCAATGGCTATTCTTTCCGTTCATGGAAAAAAAGTTCCAAAACCCGAAAGAGTTGTTCGCAACGTTTCAGGCGCGGAAGTTCGGATCAACGCAACAAACCGTAGTTTGCAACCACATGCAGGGGGGATCATTCAAACTTGGTCTCTTCCCATCGAAGGTGAGATTCGGGATGACCAAGGTATTTGCACAAAGAACCCAGACACGGGAGCCTTTGTTCATTATAACTTAGCGGGAGCCTATGACTCAAACGTGGCTCTCATCGTATCCTATGGTGAAAATCGAACTAAAAATTTAGAAAAGCTTTCTGATATTTTGCGCAGAACGGAACTTAGAGGACAAAACCTAGAAACCAATTTGCTAGTTCACTATGGACTCATCAATTGGATTTTGGGAAAGGATGCCATGTTTAAACCTTCCACTTCCTTTATGGTTTCCTATCTTGCCGGAATTGGAAGCCTTCAATCTCTATTAAATGATTTAGATTTGGAATTGGTTTGGGGAGACCGAGTAAAAAAAGCACAACCCGAAGAGAAAAAAGCCCTTGTTCCAAAACAAACATTGGTATTGCGACCACTTGAAAAGCTTTTTTCCAATCCGCATGTATTGGGTGGATTTCTCGGTTTCTATGAAGAAAAGTTTTGGACAGTTTCAAGTGGAAAGATTGAGTTTCTGGAAAATCCAATTCGCCTCTTGCAAGCTTTGTATTTTTACCTAAATATGGAATACACAGAAGCAAAGCCCGCATCTGAAAAGATTTGGGAAAGTGACCAGAAAATCTTATTAGAAGGCTTAGCTTTCTATGAAGAAGCAGGAAAAGCACTAGGAAAAAGCAATTGGAAAGAACTGAATTCAATTCTAAGTGGAGATTCCAATCCAAAATCGAAAGAGTGGAACGAAGAATTTTGGGCTAAAGTGAAAGCCGCTCATAGAGGGTTTCAATCTGGTTTAGATCTGCTTTCCATCATTCCAGCACTTGGCAAGAAATCTAAATTTTTAGAAATCACCGTTGATTCCGATTTGAATGGTGTGATTCCGGATTTATTTAAAAAAGCTGAGACTCGCGATGCTTTGATCAAACTTCTGAACCCACCTCCAAAAATGTCTGGAGATGAGATTGTCGCCCCAATGGGCGGAATGTTCTATTCCAGAGAGGCACCGAACCTTCCAATTATGATAGAAGAGGGAGCGCATTTCCAAGCGGGCACTCCACTTTTCATCATAGAAGTTATGAAGATGTTCAATAAGATATTGGCGCCTGTCAGTGGAACTGTTGTTAAGAATTTGATGGTAGATTCGGATGGAAAGATTGTCTCAAAGGGACAGCCTATCTTTAAGATAAAGCCCGATGAAATCATCAAAGAAGAGTCCCAAGAAGAGATAACTAAAAGAAAACTGGCATTAGCTCAAGAGATAATTTCTTTGTAAATCTCTTGCAGGGGGAGAATGAGATCCACGCAACCCCTGCGGATGGCTTCTTTCGGCATTCCAAAAACAACGCAAGTATCCTCGTTTTGAGCGATGGTCTTTGATCCTGCGGCTTTTAAGTCTACCATGGCCGCGGCACCATCATCGCCCATACCTGTCATAATAATACCTTTGGCGTTTTTCCCAGCATTCTTAGCCACAGAGCGAAAGAGAACATCCACGCTGGGTTTGTGGCGGTTCACCAAAGGTCCATCACTGATCTCAACGTAATACTGAGCTCCGGATCGTTTGAGCTGCATATGGCGACTGCCTGGAGCAATCAGAGCTAAACCTGGTACAACTCTATCTCCGTCCTTGCCTTCTCGAACTTCTATATCGCAAATTGTATTTAACCTTTTGGCAAACGCCTCTGTGAATTTTTCAGGCATATGCTGTACAATAACAATTCCTGGAGTTTTATCTCTTGGAAGCTTTGTTAGAACTTCTTCGAGGGCAATGGTTCCTCCCGTTGAAGTTCCAATCGCTACGATCTTTTCGGTAGCTTGGATGTTAGAAATTTCAGATTTTATTCTTTTTTGCGGTTGTTCACTGGTATTGATAGTGCTTGCTCGCATTCTGCCTAAGTTTGAATGAGAGGCGGCTGTCACTGCGTCTAGAAGTTCGATGGCAGAATCAGTTAAGAAGTCTTTTAGACCAACTTTTGGTTTTGTGATGATTTCGACCGCACCGAGACTCATTGCAATCAGTGCCGTCTCAGAGCCTTCGGTTGTTAGCGTTGAACAAATAACAACCGGGGTAGGCTTCTCAGCCATTATCTTTTTAAGAAAAGAGATCCCATCCATTCTGGGCATTTCAATATCTAATACAATCACATCTGGCCAGTCCTTCTGCATTTTTTCAATGGCAAATAGAGGATCGGGAGCCGAGCCTAGAAAAAGGAAATTTGGATCTTTTGAGAAAAGGTCAGATAATACCTGTCTTACGATTGCTGAATCATCGACTACAAAAACTTTGATCTTTTGATTGCTTTGAGGTGTTGTCATTTATTGTTTGTCTCCAAGTAAACCTCTCCATCCCAAACAGTGAAAAAAACGCGACGATGGGTTGATCCTCCCGTATTTTCAGAGACTATCGGAATTCTATGTTCACTTAAAATTTGCTTTGCGAATTGTATGTTTCTAAGGCCCACTTGCCTCGAATTTCCAGCATTGTTCACATCGGCTAGAATGCTTTCCTCTTTGCTGAACATATCAGATCCACCAAAGATTTTAGCCTGAAATTCTGAAGGTTCGGCTCTGTTTTGTTTCAAGCTTTGAAGAAACATTTGAAATGCTTCTTCTGCGTATTTTCCATCCAATCCGTTTAGTGAAGAACCTTGGGTTCTTAAGGGCAGAAGGTAGTGGCACATTCCCCCGATTTTCCGAGAGGGTGACCAGAGAATGATGGAAACACAGGATCCCAAAAGAGTTCGAAAACGGTAGCTTTCGCCCCCGAAACCAAACTCTCCTGGGTTCAAAAAGACATCTTGGACAATCGTCGGGTTCGCTATCAAAGTATTATTCGGCGAGTTTTGCTTCTTCTTTTTCTAAACTAACCTCTTGGAGTGCATTGATTTCTTCTATATTCAATACTTGGTTGATGTTTAAAAGAATTACAAAGCCCTCTTCGATTTTGCCTAGACCTTGCACGAAGTCTAACTTGATTTTAGCTCCAAAGCTCGGTGCCGATTCAACCATGTTCGGTGGAATGTCTAAAACTTCGTTTACTGCATCCACCAATAGACCTAAATCCATTTTTTCGTCAGCTAAAGTCAGTTCCACGATTACAATACAAGATTTTCTGTTGATAGAACTCTTTTTCTTGTAAAATCGCATGTTTAAATCTAAAACCGGTACCACGTTGCCGCGGAGGTTGATGACGCCAGGAATAAACTCTGGCATCATTGGAACATGGGTCACTGATTCGAATTCAATAATCTCCTTTATATGGAGAATACCAATCCCAAAAAGCTCTTCCCCTAGTTTGAAAGTGAGGTATTGTATTTCTTGCATTTTATTCCCTCACTGGTTTAGAACTTTTGAAACCGGTCGTCTCCAGATCCACTCGAGTCTTCTTTCGTAGTTCGGATGCTCGGAGCAAAGGTTCTACCTGACTTTTTCTTTGCTTCAGATCCTCCGCCACTCGATTGGGATCGATTCAACTTAAAAAAGCTAATGGATCTTAGAAGTTGTCCTGCCTGCGATTTTAGTTCTTCTGCAATTGCCGCAAGTTCTTCCGATGCGGATGCACTTTGCTGAGAAACCTGATCCAACTGAGACATGGCTTTGTTCACTTCATTGACACCGGAAGACTGCTCTTGGCTCGCCGCCGCAATCTCTTGGACTAAGTCAGCAGTTCTATTGATTGCAGGGACTATCTCCTCGATTAGTCTACCTGCTTGTTCTGCAATGTTTACTGAGCCTGAAGCTAAAGAGCCAATCTCGTTTGCTGATTTTTGGCTTCTCTCAGCGAGCTTTCTCACTTCAGAAGCAACAACTGCGAAACCTTTTCCATGCTCCCCAGCTCTTGCCGCTTCAATGGCGGCATTTAGAGCAAGAAGGTTGGTTTGGTAGGCAATGTCTTCAATGATCGAAATCTTATCTGCAATTTCTTTCATAGCTGATACTGTGTTTCGAACTGACTCCCCACCTTGTTTTGCTTCTTTTGCGGATTTTGTTGCGATCGTATCCGTTTGTTTTGCGTTAGCGGCATTTTGGTCGATGGAGGCACCCATTTCTTCAAGCGAAGCAGAGGTTTCTTCGACGCTTGCGGCTTGTTCACTTGCCCCTTGGCTAAGAGTTCCTGCAGTGGATGAAACTTCTTCGGCGGCTTCCATAAGAGAATCTGCCTTAGTTTTTACCTCACCTATGATATCTTCCAGTTTCTCGACTGTATTGTTTACATACTCTTTCAGCATACCAAATGTTCCTTGGTATTCGGCTTCTATCTTTGCTTCCAAATCTCCATTTGCAATTTTTTCTAGAGCTTTTACAACGTCGTTCAAGCCTTTCGAAGAGATTTCCATCAATGCATTCATACCTTTGGAAAGATTTAGGAAAAAACCTTCTTTGCCTTCGACTGGGATTCGTTTTGAGAAGTCTCCTTTGATAGAAGCGTTCACAAGAGTATCAATCTCGTTTTGAACAAAGACTTGGTTCGTGTTGTCTGACCATTCCACAACGGAACCCAAACGATCTCCTTTTTCGTTGATGATCGGGTTTGCAATCAAACCAAAATGTCTGCCACCAATCGTGATTCCGGTTCTATGAGTGGCTGTGAAGGAAGCCAGGATTCCTCTTTGGTGGGCTGGATTTTTATGGAAACCGTCAATGTTTGCTCCCATCAGAGTTCTTAAATTGAAGTTGCCAAGGTCTTTTTGAATGTCCCTCTCTCCATTCTGGAACATTTGTCGAATGGACTTGTTCATATAAACAACATTTAGATCGTTGTCCGCCATCATAACGTTTGTTGAAACGTTGTCCAATGCCGTTTTGATACGGACGCTTTCATCTAAGATTCTTGCTTTCTCTTTCTCTTCTACCAGTTTTTCGGAAACGTCATACCATTCTACAATAGAACCTAATCGTTCACCGCTTAGACTGAGAATTGGATTCGCGATCAGCTGAAACGTTCGGCTACCAATCATAATCTGAGCTCGGTGTTCTTGGTTAAATGAGCTCAAAACTTGTCTTTGGTGAGATGGAACTTTATGGAACCTGTCAATGGATGTTCCAATCAAAGAGTTTGTATCAAAGCCTGCAAACTGATTTCTAATCTCCGCCTGATTGAAATTGAACATCTTGATCAATGACTTGTTCATATAGGTTATATTGAACGATGCATCTGCCATCATAATGTTCGTTGAAGTATTATCTAATGCCGTTTTTATTCTGAGGGAGTCGTTTCTGTCTTTGACAATCCCATCGAGCATGTTGTTTACAAACTCTAACATTGCTCCAATTTCATCGTGGTAGAGGATTTGGAACTTTTGCGAATAGTCGCCAGAAATGATCTTCTTGGAAGTTTCCATTGCCAATTTAAGAGGCGTTGAAATCCCATTTAGGATTAGATAGAGTAGGGCGATTTTGACTACGGCGAAGATCAAACCAAATATGAACATAGTTTTGATCACATAGTTCGTCTCAATCGTAGAGTTGTTACTCATTTCAACGGCCGCATCACTAAAAGCTATGCTCAACTTTCCAAATTGCGTGATGTAATCTTGGAAGGCGTCTAAAGTCATTGACTTCTGGCGATCTCTTTTAGGAGATTTTTCCTCTTCAAAAATCCCTTCAGTCAAGTAAGTATTTAAAGCTTGGCCAAAAATTTCTCGTTTTGCGAGAGTTTCCGTAATTTCGACTCCTTCCCTATCGTTGTTTTCGAGTTTCTTTATCGTATTCCAATCTTCAGTAATCCCGGCGCGAAGTTCTTTGAGGGAGTTTATGTTATCCTTATTTTCTTCCGCAGTACCGCTAAAGATTCGAAAAAGCAGAGTTTGGATTTTTAAATTCTTCTGGGCGATCCCTAGGATTGTAGTCGATTTTTTGAACTGTTTTTCCGAAATAACAGTCGAAAACTGATCAATATAACTCATTCTATTCGAAGTAAACAAGATAAAACCCATTACTGTGAAAAAACTAACTAGGAAAAACCCGATTAATTTATTTTTAACACTCAACTTTTTCATACTCTTTTCCTTTCCTCTTTTTATGTAACTGCTGCTTTTTCTAACTCTATTGTTTTTTCAAATAAGGACGGCAAATCCAGAATCAATGCCACTCTTCCATCTGCTAAAATGGAAGATCCGCTGATTCCCTGCACATTTTGAAAAACGGATCCCAGTGGTTTGATGACTGTTTGGAATTCTCCAAAAAGTTCATCGACCACAAGGCCTGCTTTTCTTTCTCCCCAAGAGACGATCACTATGTTCTCTCGTTTTGCTGGTGTTTCTCCTTCCGTAGGAAAAATCTCACGAACGCGCAAATAGGGGAGAAAATTCCCTCTGAGGGCAAAATAATGATTCGAAGTTTCCTCTTCGGCCAATCGAAACTCAAGGCATTCCAATACGTTCACCATGGGTATGATGAAGAGTGAATTTGCCACGCTGACTAGAAAACCTTCAATGATTGCTAAGGTCAATGGTAGACGAATGGTAAACTTTGTTCCTTTGCCTTCTTCTGACTCTACTAAGATTGTACCGCGGAGGGATTCGATGTTTCTTTGCACTACATCCAATCCGACTCCTCTTCCAGATACGTTTGTTACCGCTTCTGCTGTGGAAAATCCTGGCATAAACAAGAGCTTATAAATCTCTTCAGGATTGGAAGGAGGGCTTCCAGAAACTAGATTTTTTTCGAGTCCCCGCTTCCAAATCTTTTCAGGAATAATTCCTTTACCATCATCTCGGATCTGAATCACTACAGAACCCGTGTCATGGAAAGCATCCAACCAAATGTTTCCTTCCTGTGGTTTTCCCGATTCGATTCTTTGTTTTGTGGATTCTAATCCATGATCGCAAGCATTTCGTATTAGGTGCGTAAGTGGGTCGCTTAATTTGTCTACAATGGTTCTATCTAATTCCGTTTCTTTTCCAGAAATATGAAGTTTTATATCTTTTTTTAATTCTTTGCCTAGGTCACGAACAGTTCTTTGGTATTTTTGAAAAATGTCACCAATTTGGATCATACGCAGTTTTAATGAGATCTCTCGAATCTCATTGATTAAGCGGTTTACTAAGTGGCTAGCTTCTTGGAGACTCGAATCTTCTCGAAAAGAGTCTGACTGATTGATGCTAGCTGAAGCTACAACCAGTTCACCTACTCGGTTGATGAGTTGGTCGATTTTTGAGCCGTCAACTTTTAAGATTGTTGTCTTTTCTTGGCCGGATTTCTGATCAGTTGCATTTGTTGCTATGGTTGCGACAGTTTTTTCTTTCTCGATAGGTAGTGCTAAAATCGATTCTGGGCTTGCCCCAGGCTTTAGGCTCTCTAGGTATAAAAGATAGGTTTCTTCTCCCAGAACTCCCATCTCTTTCCAAAGTTGGCCAAGTGAGATTTCTTCTTCAGGAAGACCTTTTGCTAGTTTGGCGAGATCCCAAACGCTTGATCCAGGTGGCAGAACAGTGATTGCGGCATCGGACTCCATGAACTCAAAAACCTTTGCTACGGCTTTTGGATCGGAAGTGCTTTGGAATCGTATTTCATAGCCTAAGTACGAGCTTTCGGCATCAAAATCATGGATGGGAAGAGTATCCGTTATGACTTTTAAAAATTGGATTTCACCTAGTTTCTTCAGATAGCTGATAAAAGCTATGGGATCTAGACCGTTTCTCAAAACAGAAAGCCCCGGACGAAGTGAAATCAAATAGTCTGAAATTCCCTTGATTCCTTCCGTGTTTATTGGCGATGAAGCCATTTGTTCTTCGTGAGGTTCGTGAGAATGTTGCATCTCTTCAGAATTCGAAGAAAGAAAAGGGCGGATTTTTTCCAGGATTTTGTCCCCGAGTGCAACTTTGTCATCAGGGATCCCTTTTCCTTTCGGTTCTGTATGAACCAAATAGCTGATATGATCTTTTGATTCTAAAAGAATTTCGGATAAAGATTCCTGAAAACCAAGTTTTCCTTCTCTCAATAAATCCAATAAATTTTCGACGATATGAGTGAAACGAACAATTTCCTCAAAGCCAAACATACCAGATGTGCCTTTGATTGTGTGGATCGCCCGAAAAAGGGCATTCATCGACTCTTGGTCTTTGGGGTTTTTTTCTAATTCTAGAAGTAAAGACTCCATAGACTCTAAGAGCTCTGACGACTCTACATAGAAAACCTCTACGATCTCGGATAATTCCATTTAGGTTTTCTTTACTCCATAACGAAAGGAGTAGGATTCGCGTTCCTCTTTCTTGAGGCGAATTTTATCTCCAAAAAAAGAAACCAATCCAAGTATGTCCCAAACCTTTTTGATAGAAGGGGAGTGGTTTTGGAGCGAAAGAATCTTTGAAGTCAAAGCTACTTTCTTTTTTAAAAAAATGAGAACTTGTACCCCAGCGGTATCAATTTTGTGGATTTGTTCTAAATCCAGAGAGAGGTTTTTCTCGGGATCAAAATGAGAGAGAATGAGGTCCTGCCAGGATTTTGCATACGGTATGGTAAGCTCACCTTGACAAGCTAGATGGACTGTCTTCTCTTCTTCTGACTTTGAGACGCTGGGTTCCATAGAATTAGATCATCAATTTAGAAATAGTCTCAATCAGTTCTTCTGGGCTAAAGGGTTTTGTAAGCCAAGCTCTTGCACCCGCATCCATCCCTAGCTTTTTCTTTTCAGGTTGAGATTCGGTGGTGAGCATTATGATGGGAATGAACTTATGCTTAGGATCTTCTTTGACTTTTTTGATAAAAGTAATCCCATCCATATTGGGCATGTTCATATCGCTTACGATCAGATCCACAGAGGTGGTGGTCAATTTGTTCAAAGCGTCCACTCCATCACTTGCTTCTACTAATTCGTAATCAGCGTTCTTTAAATGAACGGAGATAATCTTTCTAAAAACCGCCGAATCGTCTATGACTAGGATTTTTTTTGCCATTTGTTTTCGTTCCTCAATGATCTGTAATCGGTAAGAATAATTCTGTTACTACGCAAAGACTAGTTTCCAAAGTAGTATGGTCTTTTGCATTCCGAATAAAAAACATACCACCCAATTTGTTGGCAATATGGTCGACGATCGTAAGCCCAAGCCCCATTCCGAAAAGCTCTTCGCGAAAAACTGACTCTACAGGGGGATGCACTCTGTAAAAAGGCAGAACCAAGTCCTTTTCCTGGCCTTTTTCAAATTTACCGTAGGCAGTTTCAGAAACGGAGTTCTTTACCGCCAAACAATAATATCCTTCCACAATGTTTACAAAAATGTCGATTACAGTGTCCGAATTGGCATACTTGAAAGCGTTGAGAATGATCTCTTTCCAAGCTAGACTCATTAAAGTAAAATCCAAGGCGAGGTTTGTTCGTTTCTTGGAAATGGGGTAGTTGATCTGGATTTTTTTTTCTTCTAGGTAGGGATCAAGAAAACTAGACCATTCTGGTAGGCTTCCGACCAGAATTTCTGAATTTGTTTTTTCAATCTTTGGAGTTATTTCAAAGACTTCTAAAACCCGTTCCAATCCTTTCAACATTTGCTTGGTATGCTCGTTGTTTTCGATCAGGAGGTCATAGAATTCTGGATCTACAGTGATTTGTCCAGATCCATCTTTCGTGCTCGTGTCTTTGATTCCATCGATGAGTAGAGTCATGCTACCGAAACCAGAACCCTGGTTCAGTAAGGTTTTCAAATTGCTTATTGCAGTAAATTCAAGGGAACTTGTGGAAGTTTTTCGGGATGATTCCTTGAAGTTTAACCATTCTAATTGTTCTCGCAAGTCCTTACTCTCTTCCTTTAGAATCATGGCTTCCATGTCTCGAAGGTATTTGAATTCGAGTGCTTTTTCCAGCGTTGATTTTAAAAGATCCAGATTGAGAGGTTTGATCAAATAATCATAAACCCCCATCTTCATTATGCGAATGATTTCATCAGCACTGTCGATTGCAGTTTGAACTACAATCACGGCTTCCGGTTCAAATTCTCTTAACTTTTCGATAAAAGTTGCCCCGTCCATAACGGGCATCATCAAATCCACGATAAATAGACTAATCTTTCTCGCATGAGCTATGCTCAATGCTTCTTCCCCATTGCTAGTTAGAAAATAATGAATCTTTAATTGAGTTAAGGTGGCGGCAAGAATCTGTTGATTCTCTTCCCGATCTTCTACGATTAAAACCGGATCGTTCGGTCTTCTCCGCCCATTAAAAAATGCGGAGCTCGGGTTTGGATTTGGCGTCAGTGTTTGCAATCGGAACCTTTCTTTTAGTATCGGAATCTCTTAAGTAGGAAACTACTTAGATGACTAAATAGACGAAATCTTTTTGAAAATTCAATCGGGATGCAAAGGAAGTCTTAAAGAAAATGTAGAGCCGCTTCCTGTTCCACTGGAAACACTGATTTTACCATTTTGAAGCTCCATAAGTTTCTTAGAAATAGAAAGCCCAAGACCAGTTCCTTCAGCCGGGTAATTGGAATTTTCTTCTTTTTTTACCTGAAAAAAATTCTGAAACAACTTCCCTTGGTTTTCTTCGGAAATACCAGGTCCTTCATCCTTGATCTCAATAAGGTATTCTTTTTTCGAAATATCGCATTTAATTGAAATTTCACCTTTTAAAGGGGAAAAGAAGATCGCATTGGAAAGGAGATTTAATAAAACCTGTTGGATCCTTTTTTGGTCGGCAAGGACTTTTGGTTCTTTATTGGTTGGAAGTAAATTGAAGACGAAACGAATTTCTTTCTTTTTTGCTTGAGGGGTCAACATATGAAGCACGGCTTCCAGAATGGATGAAACCAATAGGGGTTGGATATGGATTTCAAACTTCCCAGCTTCAATCTTTGATAAATCTAAAATTTCATTGATAAGCTTCAGAAGATGATTCCCCGAATTGTAAATGTAGTCCAAATACTTTTGATCTTCTGATTTGGGAGCTTTGGGATCTATTAGTTTAGAAAAACCTAAAATAGAATTCAATGGAGTCCTGAGTTCATGACTAATTTTTGTTAGAAATTCAGATTTCATTTTGTTTGCAGATTCTGCTTCTTCTTTTGCAATAACAATGTCTTTTACTTGGGCATCTACTAATTCTTTTAATCTATCTCTGTGATTCGTTAGCTCCTCTAAGTCTACCTTTCTGTTTAGGAAAGCTTCCACCCAATGCGTAACAGTTCTGAAAAGTAAGATGTCGCCGTCTTTTACATTTTCCGGACTTAAATGGTTTTCCCATCCTATGATGAATCTGAATTCTTCTCGAATAAAAATGGGAAAGAGGATTAGAAATTCAAGTCCACGATCAAAGAACCATTGTTCATCGAGAGGGAAGTCTCCTCGAAAGCCAACGATCGGCTCACCATCCGCTAAAGCATGGCACCAACGACCTAAACCCAATTTTTCGAAAGGTTCATCAATCTTCAAACTGGAATAAGGTTGAATATTGCTATTTTTTGATTCATCCAAAATGATTTGAAAAAAACCTGGTTTCTCCATAGATCTTTCTAATAAAAAAACACTGTTAAAGTCGGTGAAAAACAGCATTTGTTTTAGAGACTGAGAAAGATTGACAAAATCAGGAGGTCCTTGGACTAAAATTTGGGTGGCACTTGCAACTCCCATTTCAAATTTTAATCTACGGGATATCTCCTTTTCGTGCCTTAACTTCTCTGTTATATCTCTTTGGTAGGCTATGAAATTTACTATTTTATGATTGTCATCGTAGATGGGGGAGATGGTCCATTCGACATCGTACTCTCTTCCCAATTTAGTGTAATTTACAGATGTTCCTTGGAAGATTTCTCCTTTTGGGACCATCTCTTTGAGTCTTGCTAGTGTTTGTCGATTTGAGCGAGGGCCTTGTAGAATTCTGGGTGTTTTTCCTATAACTTCTTCAGGTGAATAACCGGTCATTTTAGAAAATGCGGCATTTACATATTGAATTCGAGGTCCAGGCAGATCCAATTCTGCATCTGTTATAACGATACTTTCCTGGCTATAGTCAAAAGCTCTTTTAAAAAAATTTGGATCCACTTAAATCAGCTAAGTAAGAGTTGCTTCGGCAAACGAAAGCTCATTAAGTCTTCTCTTCCATCGGGAAAGAGAGATACCTTAGCATCAGGAAATGTTGCCTTGATTCTTTCTACAATTTCATCCACAAGGATCTGAGGACTGCTGGCTCCCGCAGTGATCCCTAAAGTCTCTATTTGATTTTGTAAAAAATAATCTGGTTTGATTTCATCGGCACTGCTGATTCGAAAGGAAGCGGGTTTGGTTTTTTCAGCTAGCTGTAAAAGACGAACTGAATTGCTGGAGTTCTCTGATCCAATCACAAGCATGGCATCCACCGCATCTATCATGGAAGTAACAGCTTCTTGTCTTTCTGTTGTGGCATAACAGATATCATCTTTTTGCGGATGTTCTACATTGGGAAACACTTCTTCAATTTTGCGAACCAGCGATTTTGTGTCAGAGACTGACAACGTGGTTTGCATCAAATAGGTGATAGGTTTCGTAGAATCTAAGACTGATTTTAGGGCTTCAATGTCCTCTTCTGTTTCAACCAAATGCATGGTTGCCTCACCCATAGTACCTACCGCTTCATCGTGGCCTCGGTGTCCTATATAGATAATTTGGTGTGAGTCTTTGATGTTTTTTGCTTTTTTGTGAACCCTGGTAACCAGGGGGCAGGTTGCATCGCCAATCTTCATTTTTCGGTTTTTGGCTTCATTAACAACTTCAGGGGAAACTCCGTGAGCAGAAAAGATAACGGTCGCACCATCAGGTGCTTCAGAAAGTTCATCTATGAACTGAATCCCTTTCTTTTTCATGTCTTCCACAACTCTTCTATTATGAACAATTTCTTTACGAACATAGATGGTATCTTCTGGCTCGAGGGCATGGACAGTCTCGACGTAAGAGATTGCATACTTCACCCCGGCACAAAACCCTCTTGGGTTTGCAAGATAGATTGTTTTAAGCACAGAATTTCCCTCCCTCGGGCAAGAATCTCATAAACTAAGACGGATTTCGGATCTAAAAAAGAAATAAGACATAGTATTTCAGGCAGGAAGCCCACGTTTATTTCGAAGCATTTAAAAATTCTCTATTATTGCCTAGCAAAAACCTTCCGAACTTTTTCATGAAAGAGCCAAGGATGGCGATTTCGAAAGTTCATCAGTTCAAAGCCCATCTTGGGTGGCGAAACGGATTCAAGGAGGAACCCGGATGATTATCAACCACAACATCAGTGCTATCTTCGCTCATAGGACGTTGAAAACCAACGACACAAACCTAGGCAAAGATATCGAGAAGCTCTCTTCTGGCATGCGTATCAACAAAGCCGGTGACGATGCTTCAGGACTCGCAGTGTCTGAGAAAATGAGAACTCAGATTGCAGGACTTCGACGTGCGGAACAAAACACAGAAGATGGAATGTCGCTTATTCAAACGGCGGAAGGATATCTTCAAGAAACTCACGAAATCGTTCAAAGGATTCGTGTGTTGGCTGTTCAATCAGCGAACGGTGTTTACACGGAAGAAGACAGACAACAGATCCAAGTCGAGGTTTCTCAGCTAGTCGACGAGATCGATAGAATTGCTTCTCAGGCAGAGTTTAACAAAATGAAACTCTTGACTGGAGCATTCGCCCGTCTGAACCCTACAGCGAGTATGTGGTTCCATATCGGAGCTAACATGCACCAAAGAGAAAGAGTATTCATCGAAACAATGAATACTGCGGCATTGGGACTCAGAAACCCTACGGTTCTGACTTTCATTTCCCTTTCTACTGCGGGCAAAGCTAATTCCGTTATCGGACTTTGCGACGATGCATTGCGATCAATCTCTAAACAGAGAGCAGATCTAGGTGCATATTACAATAGAATGGAGCACGCGGCGAAGGGACTCATGAACGCTTATGAGAATACCCAAGCTTCGGAATCTCGTATCCGTGATACTGATATGGCTGAGCAAATGACCAGCTTCACACGATACCAGATCTTGTCTCAGGCGGCAACTTCCATGTTAGCGCAAGCAAACATGAAGTCACAGTCAGTGATGAGACTTCTTCAGTAAGAAAAGTCGTTCTAACGGATTTTTGGGGGAGGGTGGTTGGGACCCCAAAGATCCGTTTTTCTTTTTCCTTTAAAATTTTTTCCCGCATTGTAGTGAAGTATAGTAAAAGACTGGAAGCAATCCAAGCTCGCTTTTATACTCAAGACTCGAAACCTCGATTCCGCCTTGGACAAAGTAATCTTGGTTCTGAAACACAACTCCTGTAGATAGTTTTCCTTGCCATCTTCGAGTTTCTACCCGATACGATTGGTTCTGATTCTCCTCATTGAATAATAAGGCAAGGATCACGAAGTTGGATTGTTGATTTGGCACCGTACTGTTGTAAAAGTATTGGTAAGCCAAAAACTTTGCCCCCAAACTGATTCCCTCCGCTCTATCTCTAAACAAAGTTTCATATAAAAAATACTCGAGATATGGGTATTCGGCGCTTGTGGTGTTGGAACTGATGAGACTTTGTAAGATGGATAGTCTGAGTCCTCTATCAGGAACAGGAGCTCCATTGAAAATGGAATTGAATACGAGAATTTCCATTCCGTATGGAGTATCTCTGGATACTAAGGATTGATACAAAAGAAATCTTGGCACCGCGGAGCCAGAACCTTCTCCAACGAGAGTATTGTACAAAGGTTCTCCAATGAAAATAGGTCGTCCTTCTTGGAACAGAACGCCCGTCTGTTGGTCTGTCTCAACTAAGCCCGAAAATGGATTTTGCCTGGTATTTCCTAAAGTAGCATTGAAAGTTTGCATTTTGATTCCGGGGCGAATGAAAAAATAAAATTCACTGGATTCAATCAGAGGAGGCGGGCTTGGGTCTTGGAGAGAAAAACCGCCAGAAACGGGCGAGTTCACGCGACCAAAACGAAAGATAGGTGCGATGAAAAAAGAGGTATCCAAGTTTCCTAGTTTTGCAGTGGTTTGAAAACCTACTTTTTGAGTTGGGAAATACTTGAAATCAAGATTGGATTGGACCAAGTTTTGATTGGGAATTTGTGAATCCCAGCCTTGCGATAAAGGTGAGTTGGTGAGATAGTGGATGCGATTTTGAAAATACTTCCCTTGGACGGCAGGCCCCATTTCACCTACCAATAGCTCCCAGGTGAAAGCAGTCCTTGTCCAGAAAATTGTGGATAAGCTTGAGACCAAACCTTGTGCCGAATAAGGTCTTTCCCCGAACGCCGTATCTGAAGTGAAAATATTGGTGGGAGTGTAGAGGGTGTGCATAGCTGAAAGGCTATGGTATTCGGAAGTGCGCGATGGGAGTATGGGAAGGAGCTTTGCTAATCCTGAAAAAACTAGATTCGTCGGAAACAATGTGTTACCGTAGACTCCGTATTCCAGACGAACTCCATTTGTATACTCCCTGTCAGAAAGTAGGAAGACATCATTCTCCCAAATGACTTTAGCTACTTCGGTTGGTTTTTTTTCTTCGCCGAGAAGGTTCTGGACAAAAGGCAAGAGACAAAGGACGAGAATGGATACGCGGACCCAATTTGGATTGAAATTCAGTCGTCGCATCCCATCTAAGCTTTTCTCCTCCCATAAATTGGCGAGAGAATTCTTAAGGTAGGGAAGCTAAAATTGGCTCAAGCTTTTTTACCAAAAGGCGATACCTATACTAGATAGTAAATATCGCCGTACAGCTAAAAAGCCCGAGGGAAACTTCGGGCTTTTTTATTGACTTTGAAGAATAAAAAGGGCAAGAGTTGCCAAAAAGTTTGGGAAGAGTTTGATTTCCTCTTTCTTGTTAAAGGATGCTTTTTTTGAAATTTTGATTTTTTCAAATTCACAAAAATCCTCAAAATCGATAGCAGATAAAAAGTGTAAGTTGGGAGTGTCATACCAATGGAATGGCATCAGTTCAGTGACAGGTGTTTTTCCACTCAAAAGAATGGACATTCGGATTTGCCAATGAGAGAAATTGGGAAAAGCAATGATGACTTTTTTTCCAATCCGTAAGCATTCCTTGATTATGGAACCAGGGTTTAAAGTTTGTTGAATGGTTTGGTTGAGTATTACCCAATCAAAGCTTTGGTCTAAATGGTGTGCAAGTCCATCATCAATATCTCCATGATGGACATAGAGTCCCTTTTTTACACAGGCAATGATACAAGTCTCATCTTTTTCAATTCCCTGCACCCGAGCTCCTTTGCCTTTTAAAATTTGCATGAGCTCTCCAGTTCCGCAACCTAGATCCAAAACTCTTTCTCCTGGAGAAACAAGCTTTGAAATATAATAAAAATCGGGTCTTTCTTCTATAGTTTTGAAATCTAAGTAGCTCAGACTCATAAATCCCTCTCTGATGACAAAAGAAAATCTTGAAGGACTGATGCTTGTTCTTCGCTTGGAAGTAAAAATGAATCATGCCCCGCCGGGTTATTTAGCTCTAAGAAGGTGACTGGTATTGCGTTTACTTCTAGGGCTTTAACAATTTCTTCTGATTGATAGGGAGGGTACAGCCAGTCAGAAGTATAAGCGATTACTAGATACCGAGCACGCACGTTTGACAAAGCTTTTGTTAGTTCTTTCCCCAGACCCAAACTATAATGGTCCAAAGCCTTGGTTACGTAAATATACGAATTGGCATCAAAGCGATCCACAAAGCTCTCACCTTGGTAGATCAGATAACTTCCAACCGCAAAATCCGTTGATTTGATGTTTCCCTTGGGAGGTTTTCTCCCAAATTTCTCTCGCATCATTGCATCAGAAAGATAAGTGATATGACCCATCATTCTTGCCAAAGCAAGACCCTTCGAAGGTTTTGAATCTTCAGAATAGTCTCCATCATTCCAAAATGGATCGGAAAGAATTGCCTGTCTTCCGACTTCATTGAAAGCAATTTGTTGAGCAGAGTGTTCTGAAGTAGAAGCCATAACAATGCAGTTTAAAACTTTATCTGGATAGGCGACGGACCATTCTAAAGCTTGCATTCCTCCCATAGAACCCCCTGCCACGGCAAACAGTCGCTCGATTCCGAAACTAGAAACTAGTCTTTCTTCAGCTCGCACCATATCGTGTATAGACACAAAAGGGAAACTGGACTTGAAAGGTTTTCCCGTTTTGCCGTTGATTGAAAGAGGTCCGGAAGAACCTTTGCAACCACCAATTACATTGGTGGAAATAACAAAATACTTGTTTGTATCAAACGCTTTATCTGGCCCAATATAAAAATCCCACCAGCCAGGTTTCTTCTCCCCTTCATGGTAACCGGCGGCATGAGCGTCTCCAGATAAGGCATGGCAAACTAAGATAGCATTGTCTTTATTGGAAGAAAGGGTTCCGTAGGTTTCGTAGGCAATTTCAAGGGGTTCAATGGTTTCCCCATTGTCCAAAGCCAAAGAGTCAAACTTGGCAATTTTTGTTTCAATGATTCCGACAGATTTTGGATCCATAAAAACGAGAACCCCACCTAGGTCTTTCGCCAGGGTGGGGTTTTGGTTGGGATTGGCAATCGACTTAGATAGTTTTTAAACTTTCTTCTAAGTCTGTGAGAATATCATCAATGTTCTCTAGACCGACGGACAATCGAACAAAGCCTGGGCTCACTCCAGCCGAAAGCTGTTCTTCTGGAGTCAACTGTTGGTGCGTTGTTGAAGCCGGGTGAATGGCCAGCGACTTCGCATCTCCAATATTGGCAAGAAGGCTAAAGAGCTCGAGTGAATCGATGAACTTCTTCGCTTTTTCGACTCCACCTTTGATCTCAAAACCCACGATAGCTCCAAAAAGTCCTCTATGGTGGTATTTCTTTGCCGTTGCATAGTTTTTGTCTGTTGGAAGCCCAGGGTAATTGACCCACTCTACTTTTGGGTGCTTTGATAGAAATTCGGCAACTTTCAGTGCGTTGCTGGAATGTCGTTCCATTCTCAACGGAAGAGTTTCTACACCTTGGATGATTTGCCATGCATTGAAAGGAGAAATGGCAGGGCCTAAATCACGCAATCCTTGCACTCGAGCTTTGATGATGAAAGCGATATTGACACCACCAAACGGTTCGAACTTTCCAAATACATCCCAAAACTTGAGTCCATGGTAGGAAGGATCGGCTTCTGTGTAGTTTTTGAATTTCCCATTTCCCCAATTGAAAGTTCCACCATCTACAATGATTCCACCGATGGAAGTTCCATGACCACCTAAGAACTTTGTCAATGAGTGAACTACGATATCGGCACCATGTTTCAGTGGGTTGACTAAGTAAGGAGAAGGCATCGTATTGTCAATGATCAAAGGAACTCCCACTTCTTTGGCAATTTTGCCAACACCTTCTATGTCTAAGGTGTCAAGCTTTGGATTGCCGAGTGTTTCTGCATAGTAGGCTCTTGTCTTATCGTTTGTCGCTTTACGGAAATTTTCTGGGTTGCTTTGGTCCACGAAATGTACTTTGATCCCTAGTTTTGGGAAGGTATAGTG
>JAIXRB010000016.1 GCA_027485405.1 Leptospiraceae bacterium
CCGTAGTTGACCAAAATGGGTACCATGTTGGTATGGTCACAGTGCACGACCTATTGCAGAAAGGTTTGTAAGTATGCCTGAGAAATATAAGATCATAGCCTCTGTTGGTGAAGACGATATTAGAAATCTTCAAAAAAAAGACATAAAGGACATAGATGTCCTCGAGATCCGTTTAGATCTTTTCTCTCGAAACTACATCCAAAAAGAAATTAAGAAAAAAATCAAATCTCTAGCAATCCCTGCTCTTTTTACATACCGAAGAGCGGAAGACAGCAGTATGAAATCTTACGTGAAACTCTTCCCAGAGGACGTAGAAGGGATTCTGCAAGACTTCAACGATAACTCAAATTACTTGGATATCGAACTAAACCGTGAAGACTCTATCTTCACCGATTATCATCAGTTAAATTTTAGAATCATTTATTCTTATCATTCTTTTAAAAAGATCATCTCCGCCAAAGAGATGAAAGACTTTATAGAGAACTCAAAGCAAGTAAAAAAGAAAAACCCCGTTTACAAATTTGCCATTACTCCTGAGGACATTGAAGAAACAGCAGAGTTTATGAATGACATAAAGTCTCTTGCAAAATCAAACACCATGATCGGGATCTGTATGGGTGAATCTGGAATTCTATCTAGGGTTTTTGGGGATTACTTCAAATCGTCTTACACGTATATGACCATTGGCGAAGCAAAAGCTCCAGGTCAGATTTCAATCGACACATTCAAAAAGCTAAGAGCCGATCTGTTCAAAGGTACCGGAAAAGGTAAAGTAGAAGTCGAAGAAACACCGGAACCAGAATAGTTCCGTTTTGCTACTGCCCTTTATTCTTTAAAAACTCGAGAAAGCCCGGATCTTTTCTCGGTTCTGCGAAATCTGATTCCTTTATTGCAAAATCCCAATACTCTGCTTTCAGTTTAGCGGCTTCTTGGATTAAGCTCTTTGTTTTGGCGAAGTCACCTTTCTTCGCATAAGCCCTTGCCATTAAATAATAGGTAGCTGACGAGTTGGGAACTTGTTGGAGCAAACTCAGGGCCTCGTCCGACTTTCCCAAGTAGAATAGGTTTCTGCCTCTATAGAACAGGTATTCTCTGGTTTGATTGACTTCTTTATCGTTTGCATATATCTGAAAGTAGGTCTCTGCCTTTTCTGGTTTTCCAGAGGCAGTCAATTGCCGAGCCAGCCGCAAATAACCAATATGATACTTTTCTGGAGCTGATTTTGGTTCTGGAAAATTCTTTTCTAAAAATTTGTAATATTGTTGAAAGTTGGAATCCCAGACTTCAGTTCCTTTTCCATCTTCGGCACTGCAAATGAATCGGAACATATGTGCTTCCGGCTGACCACCTAAAGATACTGCTTGTTCGGCAAACTTCGCGCAATCGCTCCAAGCAGATTGCTGAAACTTCAACCGAGACAACGCTAATAAAGGGGGATCCTTTGCTACTTGCTGGAAGGACTTTTTAAAGGAATCTTCGGCTTCGTTCGTTTTCTTTAGTTTTTGATACGCCAAGCCTTGGTTTAAGTTGAGATAGTAAAAGAAAACATTAGTATCTTTGGAAAAAGGGTTTTTCTTTGCTTTTTCAAAATTGTCGATTGCCCCTTGTGGATCGTCTTTTCTGAGTTTGATCATGCCAAGCTTATAAAGATACCGACTTCTATTTGGATCCTTTTCTAACAATGAACTAAGAATGCTTTCTGCTTTGTCCCATTTCTTTTCTTCAAAGAGGGCAAGAGCATATTCCCATTTCAAATCTTCGTCGTTAGGATTGGTTTGTAAGGCTTTCTCATAAACACTCGCCGGTTGTTTTGCGGTATCATTTAGGTCTTCTTTCTTTTCGGACTTTTCCTGCTTTTCTGGTTTTTCTTGTTTCTCGTTTTCTTCTTTTCTTGAGCTGGCGGAAGGGCGGGCTTCAGCTGGCTTTTCAATAGAAGAAACTGTTACAGCAGTGCCTGGATTGCCTCTGTTTCCGACAGCTCGATTGTAAATCTTGCCAATTTCTTCGTTTTTTGGATCGTATTTCAAAAAACGAGAAGAGTAAACCGCCGCTAGATTCCAGTCTTGGTGGAAATTAAAGAATAAAGCTAGTTTCAAAAGAACTGTCTTTTTTTGTTCCTTGTCTAAGTTGAGTTCAGCCGCTTTACGAAAGTTAAGAATAGATCGTGGATAGTCTTTTTTATACTCGTAAATGTAACCCATATACATAAAAGGCACGCCATCATTCGGATGCGTTTCAGAATACTGAGTGAACTTTTTTACAGACTCTTGGTACGCCTTTCTAGAAAACGCTTTTTTAGCGTCTTTTAGAACAGAGTCTTCGACTGGAAATAGTGTGGAACTAAACCAAAGAAAAATGCAAATGAAACCAAAAGTAAAGCGCATTCGTTAAATAGTTGTTCGTTTGTCCTTTTCGGAGGCAAGCTTTCTTGCCGCACGAAGCGAAATGCTCATTGTGGTAATTTGAGGATTAACAGAAAGCCCAGTTGGAAACAAAGAAGCATCCATGACAAATATATTGTTATGACCATAGAGCTCAAAGTTCATGTCTACAGCGCCTAATTTTTCTTCGGAAGCGGCTTGGATGGAACCATGGGGGTGAGCAGAACCAACAGCCATGAAACCTGGAGCGAAACTCTCTTGTAAGATCCAATCCCAGGAGGTTTGCGCATTTACCGCTATGGGCTTTTCGAATCGAGTAAAAGGAACTATAACTTCGTGGGCACCGGCGGCAACAGTCAGTTCACAGAGTGATTTTAGTCCTCGCAACATATTTTGACCATCGGTTGGAGTGAGTGAAAAATTGACCTTTCTTCTGCCCCAACTCCATTCCACGTTGGCATTTGTTTCTCCATCGGCACCATCTCGAACTAGAACGATTCCAGCGTTGTAATGATTGAAATCCTTCATAACTTCAAATTGAGTTTTTCCTTTGAAAGGAACCAAGGAACTCGCCAAGCTAGGTCGGTACGGTGCCGCCTCTAGCCAATACCCATATCCAGTATTGTCCAAGTTATGGCCGTTTTTGATAACAATAGATTGCGGTGGACCTTCATACATTTTGATCTCATTTTTGAATTTTCCAAATACCGTAGAAGTCGGGTGGAGTTTTAGATTGCGGCCAACCCATTTGTTCCCTAGTCCACTTCTTTGCAACAATGCGGGTCCTTCGATGGCTCCAGCACTTACAATAACTACTGGTGCCGTTGCTTCCATAGATTCTATGATTTCTTTTGGTGACTGCTCATAGGCGTCAGGTGTGAATTCGGCTATGACTGTTTTGACGTTTCCATCTTTGATTTTAACAACGCGCATATTAGAAATAACAGTTGCTCCAGAGTTGATAGCATCTGGAATCCAAGTTAAAAAGGCGGATTGCTTTGCATTGATAGGACAGCCCAATCCACACCGACCGAGACCAATACAGCCTCGATTGTTATTCAACAGTACTTCTGGATTGAGACCTATTTTTTTTCCACCGTTCAGAAGAACTGAATTATTTGGGTTTATCAGAGGGTTAGGAACTTCATGCACTCCTAGTCTTTCATGAACTTCATTGATATAAGGCAACATTTCATTTTTTGCATACCCTTCCCATCCAAACCGATTTTTCCATTCAGTAGTAACATAGTCTGGAGGAAACAGCGAAGTTTGCCAATTAACAGTTGTCGAGCCCCCAATGCTCCTTCCTTGCAAAATATTGATGGTTTGGTCCTCTGAAACAATGAATCCTGCATCCCGGTACAATCTTGCGTGCGATAAAAACTCGTCAGAGTTGAAATTTGCTGGGGTAAAGTAACTTCCTTCCTCTATGAGTAGAACTTTCCAACCTTTATGAGAAAGCTCCGCCGCGGCAACTGAACCGCCAGCCCCTGAACCAATGACAATGGCATCAAACTGAACTTTCCATTTCCCATTTTTGATAGATTCTTTTTTGATTAGCGAGGAATGTTTTTTTGGAGTAATTATTTTATCGTTTGCGGCAGGAATTCCCATAGTTTAACCTTAGTTTATTTACTTTAAATATCCGACAAATCTTTGATACTCTTTGTTAGAGCTTAAAAGAAAAAAACTAGTTTGTCTTAGAATAGTGTAAGCTCCGCGTTTGATTTGCCATTTTGAGTATTTCCAAGATTTGAGTCTCTCCTCTCTATCAGCAATAGACAAGGAGGATAGAGGAACAAAAGAAAAATCCAAAGCAATGGCGGCCAAAACCGAAGAAGGAATTCCAGCTAACAACAATATAACACTTTCGGTTTCTATAGGAGAAGGATGTCCATACATGTATTGATCCAGAGCCAAACCTAAATCGAATTCGGGCACGGGATTATCTTGAAGAAATACTTCTTGGATGGACTTAAAGTTCCAGTAGTGTTCTGGTGAAAGTCCTCGTAAGTCAGGGGCCTTTCTGGATTCTTTGCAAGCGATTGCGCTTGCCGAAACTGAGGTCAAGGCAAAGCATTTCAAAAGGAGCTTTAAAAAGCGGCTTCTAGTAAATTCTGACGAAGAAATAAAATCCAAGCTAAGATTCCCCCTATATGCACTATAACTTAAAATTTCTTCCTTTTATAGCTCTTTTCTTCTTTTTTCACGCATGCCTGGATTTTTTTCGATACAGCGAAGCTAAAGAACCACCTCCCCTCTCGGACTACCAAACTTGGGAAATGGCGATTTCGGAAAGCTTCGAGAAACATGCTTTGACCTTTTCAGACAGAAAGCTGAAAGACATTCATGCCATCGTCTTACATTCATCAGAAACTCGGAAACTAGATGAATATATGAAATTAACAATTTCCAATGGTTTCTCGGTACATGCAATAGTTACTGAATCAGGAAAAATCATTTACGATCCAAAATATCTAACCAAGGTTTTTGTTGCCGCACCTGGAATTGATGAGGCGGCTATTCATGTTGGATACGAAGGATCGGCAACCTCGCTTGCAAAAAACCCTGAGCAAAAAAGGAACTTAGTAAAACTTGTCGATTTTCTTCAGAAGAAATTCAAAATTCCAGCGAGTAACTATGACATTGCCGGGAAAAAAGGAATTTTTTCGCATAACCAAGCAAAACGTAGATTTGGAGGTTTTGCTGATTTTACACCTTGCGGAAACGAAAAGGTTGTTTCATTGGTTCTCACGGAGATCAACGGAAAATTCTTTGAAGAAGAAAATTGGAAGAATCGATTTGAAGGTGGCTGGGTTCTTAAGAAAGAAAATCGGCAAAAAATCCAAGAATCATTCAAACCAACAAATGGTCGTGAAATTTCAGTTCCAGAAAAATCGGTTTTGAACAACGTCGAAAAAAACTCAGACGGTTTACCAGTAGAAACTCATCGTGTAAAATACGTTCATAGAGGAAAAATCAAACCCTCCTGTGTTGTTCTCCACTTTACAGCAATTCCTGATTATATGGAATCTTTGCGCATCTTAGAATCCCGTAGTTTAACGGCAACATTAATGGTCGATAAGAATGGGCTTGCGTATCAATTGTTAGACAGTTTAGAGGATCGAGCATCTGCCGCCGCTGGCACCAATGAAAATTGTATCCAAGTTGAAATTGTCGCTAAAGATACTGCTGAATTATTGAAACAAAAAGAGCAAATAGAAAAAGTAAAGAAGCTTGTTATTGAGCTCTCCCAGCTTTATAAGTTCAGTTTACAGAATGAAGACATCACTGCTTTTTCTGGAGTGTATAGCCATACCCAAGCGAAAAAGAAATGGGGTGGTTCCATCTTTTTGAATGCAAAGGATTTTGATCCTGGGGAAGAGTATATGGAGCTTATTCTCACTGAAACTGGTGGAGTTTATTTTAAGGAAGAAAAATGGAAAAATCGATTAGAATGGAATTGGGCTATACTTTTCAAAGATTTTCAACCTTGAAAAACCTATTCGCGTTATTGGGACTTTGTGCTTTTTTTGCTTTTCAAGTTGCATGCCAAAAACCAAGTTCAAGCATTCTCCTAACAGAAGCAGAGGCAAATCATCGTTTCAAATTAATTAAAAATGTTAAATACAAGCTTTCACTAGACCTAACTAAAGAAGATTTTTTTGAAGGCGAAGAAAAAATTATCTTTGATCTAATCGATTTAGGCGAATTGCGAATTGATTTTTTTGATGGAAAGGTTTCAAAACTCATTGTTAACGAAAAAGAATCAGAAATTCTTCTGTTTCCAGGCTATATTCAAATTCCTAAGAGCTCATTGCAATTAGGAAAAAACAGCATTGAAATACGATACTCTTCGCCTTTCTCACGAAGCGGTAATGGACTCCATCGGTTCAAAGATCCGGACGACGGTGAAACATATTTGTATACGCAATTCGAATCTTTTCATGCAAATAAAGTCTTTCCTTGTTTTGACCAACCAAACCTTAAATCCACTTTCACTTTGGATGCAATTGTCCCTACAAGTTGGGAGGTCGTTAGTTCCACGTTGCCGAAGAGTATAGACGCCGTAGAAAATTCATTGTTCAAGAAAGTTCAATTCAGTGAATCTGATATCTTCTCAACTTATCTTTTTTCAATCCACGCTGGCCCGTATTTCTCTTGGAAAGACCAATACAAAGAAATTCCTTTGCGTTTGTTTGCGCGAAAATCCATGGCTCGATTTGTAAAGGCAGATGAATGGTTTGAATTCACAAAGCAAGGTTTTGAATTCTTTGAAGCATACTTTGAAATTCCTTACCCTTTTAAGAAATATGATCAACTCATAGTCCCTGAATTTAATTTTGGTGCCATGGAGAACGTAGCGGCAGTGACATTTTCTGAACGATTTGTGAGCCGTGGTTCTATGACTCTAGGTCAACGCGAAAACATAAGCAATGTCATCTTACATGAGATGGCTCATATGTGGTTTGGAAACTTAGTCACCATGGATTGGTGGGATGGCCTTTGGTTAAACGAAAGTTTTGCTACCTTTATGGCAACTTTGGCTCAATCTAAAAATACAGAGTTTAAGGACAGTTGGGAAAGTTTTTCTGAACGGATGAAAGAATGGGCTTATGAAGAAGATTCATATAGCACGAATCATCCGATTCAGGGAGAGATTCGAAACACGGAAGAAGCATCTACGCATTTTGATGGAATTACTTATGGAAAAGGAGCGGCTGTTCTCAAGCAACTTGCCTTCTTTGTAGGAGAAGAGAATTTCAGAATTGGAGTGCGGGACTATTTGAAAAAACACTCTTTCGGCAATACGCTTCTTTCTGATTTTCTTTCTTCCGTTGCTGGAGTGAGCAATCATAATTTAGACTTATGGTCAAATCAATGGCTCAAAAAGAAGGGAACCAATACGATAGCTTTGAGTTGGAATTGTTCAGCTAATCATTTAGATCTCAGAGTGGTCCAAGGATTTAAAAAGGGGGAAAGAACTTATCGAAATCACAGAACTGTTTTAAAATTCTATGGAAAAAGCAAATCGCAACTTTTACCAATCTATTATTCTGGAAAACATTCCCGATTGAAGCTGGATTTAGAGTTTTGTCCTGAATTTGTTTTCGCCAATTTTGAAGATCATGATTTTGTAACTGTTGTATGGTCAAAGGAGATGGAAGAAAGTTTCCTATCGGCACTAAGCATTGAGAAAGATCCATTAACGAAGTTTATGCTTTGGGATAGTTATTTTGATCAGGTTGAATTGGGAAGACTGTCCATAAACGATTTCTATGCAAGGGCAAAACTAGAACTCAATAAAGAGAACACAATTAAATTAAAAAGATGGTTGCTGACAAAGATTTCTTCTGATAGTTCGTTTAGTTACTTATACACTCGCTTTTGGTTGCCTGAATCTGATCGTAACAAGGATATTTTAGAGTTAGAAAACTATGCATGGTCGGGGCTACAATCCGCAGAACCTAAATCTGATTCTCAGAAGTATTGGCTTTCTGCATTAAAAGAAGTTACTTTTTCTAAAGAAGGTCAAGAAAAACTTTGGAATTTGTATGAGAACCCATTGATTGTAAAAGATTTGGATTTAGACCAAGATCAAAAATGGGCTGTTTTAATCAAATTGAGCGCTCTGGGCTTTGACAAAGACAAGCTGACAGCCGCTTTTACAAATGAAACAACGAAGGATACATCTATCCGAGGAAAGAATAGTGCATTAATCTTTGAAGCTATCTCTCCTAATTTAGAAACAAAACAGAAATTCTTCAGTTTACTAATGGAACCTAATTCCAAACAGTTCTCTCTTAGCACTTTGAAAAGCATTGCTAGCCAACTTTTTCCTATGTTCCAGAGTGATCTGGAATCTGAATTCCAGAATTCGATTTATAGTTCATTTCGGAAATTCGATGAGACCTATGATGAGAATTTTGTAGCAAGCTATACTCAGAGTATGGCTATTAGTCGCTGTGATAAGAAGAATACTAGATCTTTAGATTCTTTTCTTTTCTGGAATTTTAACCTTTCTCCTATTGTTCGAAAGGAGTTAATGAAGCATAGAGATCGCGAAAAGGTTTGCACTGCAAGTAAGGAGCAAATCGGATTGCGATGAACAAGTGTCGTTTATCTTTCTTTAGACTTTCGATACTTCTTATCTTGAGTTTCTTGGGATTTTTAGGTAACGGATGTGCTTCATCTGGGATCGGAACTCCTGGATGGCTTGCCACCAGTACTACCCTTGCTCAGTATGCTGATGGAAAAATCGGACCAAAAATTGGTCGGGCATGCGTGGAAAGTTATCTAGGGCTTTTTGCCCTAGGTGACTCAAGTCTTTATGAAGCAAAGAAACAAGGCAATTTAAAATCGGTGTATACAATCGACTTTGAGAGTAGAAGCATTTTTGGCTTATATGCGGAGCTTTGCACCGTGGTGACAGGTCAATGAAATCGAAACTTCGTAAATCCCAACTATCGCCTTACTTTTTATTTTTAATTCCAACTCTTTTCTTCTTTAACTGCTTAAATCTGGGTTTTCCTCAAGGACAGGGACCTACTGGTTTCATTTATTCGAAGTACAGACTTGCCGTTAGCCCAGCACATCAGTTAGAGGAACCTGAAAAGTTTAAATTAGGCAAATCTTGTTTAAAACGAATAGGTTTCTTCTACACAAACGGAAACGCATCTACAGAGTCTGCCGCAGAACAAGGAAATATTGAAAAAATTTATTCCATTGATAGAGAAATTTATCAATTGCTTTTGATTTATACTGAATTTTGTACTATAGTCAAAGGAACTTGATTTCTAATCTCCATCATCTTTTGACTGAAGAATTAGTTTTAATTGAGAAGGATCATCTAAAAAATGGATACTGTTCAAACCATCCACATAGTATCTCCTTCCTTTTGAATCGTAATAATCATATCCAGACTTCTTTGAATCAAAGAGGAGAACGCCATCGCGATTGTTGCAGAAAATTCTTGTATGTATGTCTTCATCTTTGGTTTTTTCAGCCAATAAGAGAGATTGTGAAGCATAGGAATTTAAAAGCAGTTTGCTAGGAATTCTATCGAAAGAGACTTCATAGGTAGTTAAATAATCTGGCGAAGTCGGCTTAAAAGACTCATTTATTACATCTATCCAAAGCATTCGAGATGGACAATTCTGGATTTTTAGAGAAACCATTTTTACAGCATAACGAACTGAATAAGAACAAGAAACAGTTACCAAAACTGAAAGCAACAACCATGCTTTCAGTCTGCGAAAGATTGACAAAACCAGAATAAGTCTATTTTTTTTGAGAAGAATTATGCTCTTCTGCAACTTCTTTCAATCGATCTGGGTAATCAGAGATGATTCCATCCACACCAAAAGTCAATAATTGCTTCATCTTTGTCTTTTCGTTTACAGTCCAAGGGATGACTTCCATTTTTTTACTATGAGCTTTTTGAACGAAGGAAGGTGTCACATACAAATAATAAGGTGAGATTACTTCTACGCCCAATTCACTTGCGATCGATAGAATTTCTTCTCGATGAGAATCACCGAAGCCAAAAGTCATTTTAAAACCTTGTCCATACGTTGGTGCAAATAGCGCAGAAGTTTTTACTTTGGCTTTGATTTTCTTAATAAATGCAAGCGTTCGCATATCAAAGGATTGTACGGTCGTTTTGGATTCCATTTTTGCTTTAGAAATGGCAGAAAGCAATGCTAATGTATGCTTTTCTACTTTTTCTTGAGAGGCTGATCCATTGTCTGGAAACTTAGTCTCTATGTTGAAAAATAGACTGATCTTTTCTTTCTTTTCAACTTCTATAGCCTTCTGAAAAAATTCTTCGATAGTTAAAAGCTTTGTGCCAGGAACTGTTTCTTGTTCGGGAAACTTTGGATTCTTTAGAGATCCGCAGTCCAACTTTTTAAGGTCACTGAGACTCAACTCATATAGTGAGACCTTTTCGATAGGAGTTCCATTCTCGTTTTGACAAATCAAGGGATTCGTATCGGAATCATGATGAATGACAACATAGTCGTCCTTGGTAAGAACCGTATCTAGTTCCAAGGTAGTCATTTTGAATTTTATAGCGGCTTCAAAAGCAGGCCAGGTGTTTTCAGGTTTAAGCCCTCTAGCGCCTCTATGACCTTGCAGGTCTAAAGAGGAACGGATCGGTTCAACAGAAATTTGCGCCGTAGAACAGTCTACAAGATGGAAAATGGTCAGGAAGATGAAAAATAGCCGTTTCATAAAAGCTATTTTACGAATTTAGAAAATCTTGAAAAGCAACTTATTCTGAATGAAGAGTTTAGACAACAAGCTCGTCTTCGCCAGCTCGTGCCACCACGATTTCTCCCGCTTCTTCTAGTTTTCGGATAATGTTTACAATCTTTTGCTGAGCGTCTTCTACGTCTTTTAACCGAACAGGCCCCATAAAATCCATGTCTTCTCTTAAGAGGTTTGCGGCTCGTTTTGACATGTTTTTAAAGATTTTATCTTGCACTTCACTATCAACTGACTTCAAAGCTTTTGCTAAATCAGTGTTATCCACCTCTCGCATAACCTTTTGAATAGCTCTATCATCTAAAAGTACAATATCTTCGAAAACGAACATTCTCTTTTTGATTTCTTCTGCGAGTTCTGGGTCTTCTTCTTCAAGAGCCTCGATGATTGTTTTCTCAGTTCCCCTATCTACTAGGTTTAGAATTTCAACGACTGAATCGATACCACCCGCCGAAGTATAATCCTCAGAAGCTAGAGTGGAAAGTTTTCGTTCTAGCACTCGCTCAACTTCGCGTAAAACGTCCGGAGATACACGGTCCATCGTTGCAATTCGTTTTGCTACCTCTGCTTGGATTTGGTGAGGTAGATTGGAGAGAATGTTGGATGCTTTCTGTGGATCTAAGTAAGAAAGAATCAAAGCAATTGTTTGAGGGTGCTCACCCTGGATAAAGTTCAAAAGGTGAGCTGGGTCAGTTCTACGAATAAAGTCAAAGGGTCTTACTTGAAGTGAAGAAGTTAAACGATTGATGATATCGATAGCTTTTTGATTTCCAAGGGCTTTTTCAAGTAGTCCCCGAGCAAAGTCAATACCACCATTGGTGATGAATTCTTGAGCCATCATTAGCTCGTTGAATTCAACTAAGACTTTTTCTTTGTCTTCCGGTGTAATTTTATCGAGACGAGCGATCTCGAAAGTGATTTGTTCGATCTCGTCTTCTCGGAGATGTTTGAAAATGTCTGAAGCTACGTCATTTCCTACCGCTACTAAGAAAATAGCGGCCTTCTGCCTTCCAGTGAGTGTTGGCTTTTTGTTCAGCATGAAGTTTGAGGTGCTCTACCTATTGAATACTATCGACGGATCCGAAAAAATCCAAGAGTTTAATTTCTCTCGGGAATTTTTTGGATTCTAAACTGAAATCGTCTTCTTTACCCCAGAGATAGCTTCTTCCATCTCTAAAAGTTTTGATTCCAATTGTTTTCTTTGGTCCAGGTTCAATTGATCTGAGGAATAAGCTAACGATAAGAATTCATGAAAGGACTTGCTGACTGAATGAATGGCAAGATTCCAATCTTTGGGTTGAATTCTTAATTTTTTTTCCCACCGTTTCCGTAAAAATCGATACAGAAACCCGAACAAACTCATAAAATGAATGGGAACGAGCAAGTATAGAGCAGATTTGGAGACCGACCAAATCGAAGCTTGGGTTGAAAAAAGAGACCAAAAATAGAACCAACAGCCCGAAAGCAAGAGAATCGAGATCGTTAAGTTCAACTTTGGAGTAGAAGGTGACACTGAATTAAACAAAGAAAGGAGAATGACAGAAAAGATCAAGAGTAGGATAACTTCCCAGGGAACGATCGCGAAGAACAAATCCCAGAATTCGCTGAATTTTTGCCAAGAAGTTTGGATCTCTTGGATAGATTGTTGCAGGGATTGGATCTGGGATTGGATTTTTTCAAAGAACTCTAAAATGGACGCCATGGGTCAAAGTAAGACTTCCTTCGGGAAACAAGCAAGATTTTTCTTTTTTAACTTTTTCAGACAATCTTTGCTTCGTTCTTTTCTAATCGCCTACTCAGTTGTTAGCATTCCTTTCTTTGTTTATCACGAATTTCATCTTCCTTTTCATTATATTTTTATTCTTACATTGCTAACTTGGATCGTTGGCGTTTCACTCTTGGTAGCAAGTGCCCTTCTCTTACAGTCTTATTGGAAAAATCCGTTTCATCCTTTGATTGAAATGATTTCTGTTTCTTTCTTTATACTAGCTCTTTGGCTTTCTGAAGTTTTTCTATTCAGAGCCGGAAGAGTTTTTCTTTTTATGCTTTCTTCTTTACTTTTCTTTGTGCGGTTTCTGAAAATAGAAACTTTTGCTAAGTTAGCTTTAGCTGGCTTACTGATTTCGGGAAATGGCATAATTACTTTCAGAGCTATGCAAGGGTTTGAAATCCTAGCCTCTTATATTCTCTATAAAAACAAATATCCATTTCCAGAGACCAAGGCAAATGAATGGGTTCAGAAAGAGAATGGATTTTATTGGAATCCTGCCATTTCGATTGGATTCACTTTGCCAGAAGAGGGCTACTTTTTTCGTCCCGAGGATTTAGGGCTTGCTGACAAAACTGGGATTGGACAGCTAGCAGGCGTAATAGGATCTAGTGACTCAGATCCAAATCGCTATCCCAGTGTGCGAATTTTCTTTTTGCCTTCTTTTATTAAATTCTCAAAAGAAGAGGCTGATCGAGAAATGTTTGAATATTTAAAAACAAAAGTCAGCAAACAAGAGATAGAAGATTTACAAGAAATTACAGTAAAAGAAGAGATTTTCGAGAATGTAGGCTATCGTTTTTGGACTTTTTATGACTCCTTAAGACCAAGATTTGCAAAAACAGGTTACATCTTGGTAGAGACCCCTAACAGCGACTCCGTTCTGCTCCAGATAACTGAAAATCTGGAAAAAGGAAAAGACCATGAGCCTTGGATGGAATCTCTCTTAGGGTCGATTCGGTTCTCTGATCCCTTTCAAGGCAATGATTGAAAGCGGATTTACTAATACATCTGCAACCTTTGCTCCCAAATGCAAATGCGGTCCAGTAGACATTCCAGTGTTTCCAACTTTACCGATCACCTGACCTTTTTTAACTTTATCACCTTCTTTGACATTGATCTCACTTTGGTGCATATAGAGCGTATAGATCTTGTTTCCATGGTCTAGGATTGTAAAATTGCCTTCATAGTACATAGTCTTAGCTAAAACAACTGTTCCGTCTTGGATTGCGAAAATTGGTGTTCCAACCTTCCCTCTAAAGTCTACTCCGCCATGAGGTCTTCCTTTTTTCAAATTATAGTCTCGTCGAATGTAGAAAGGGCTAGTTATAAAAATGGTTTCTAATGGTTGAGTAAAGGTTTCCTGGAAAGCCAGACTTCCGGAATTTGAAAATGCAACTTCTTTAGCTTTTACACATTCTTGAATAAAGGCTAGGGTTTCTGGAGAAAGCTCTTGAGTCACAAATTTATTATCAACTGTTATTGTATGCTTTTTGACTATTGTGTATTGAGTTTGCAATAGTTCAATTTCGTACTGTTTTGATTCACTTTCAAGAAATAAGAACTTTGATTGTATTTCAAGAATCGTAGTGCCAGGTTTTGCTTCAGGAGGGATTGGTAAAAAGGCAATTTGGCTTTTAGATTGTTTTGTGATTGGAATTTCTTTGCCCATCCAAATCAGTTTATATGTTTCTTCCATCCATTTGGAATCGTTCGGAGTTAGTCGAAGAAGTATCACCTCACCTTGGGCAAAACGTCTAGCTTCTAGATGAAGAGTAAAATTGTTTTCTTTTTTAGTAATCGTTTCGTTTTCAAAGTAAGTTTTTGAGTGATTCTTTTGAGCAACTGGTTTGGCTGACTTAGTTTCTGCTCGTTTTTGGACTATTTTGCCTTTCTGTTCTTTTCCTTCCCTTAAATCCTTTGAATGTCCAAGCCTAGGAAGAGTTAAGAACAGTAAAAGCGGTAGAAAGGCTAAAGTTGAAAAAGTATTGCTTAGTTTCACTTTATGAAAGTCGGAGAACTATAGAATTTGTCCCAACAAAAAAGCTAAGAATTGATCACTCGGAATTGGCTTACTATAAAAATAGCCTTGGATCACATGGCACCCCATGGTTTTCAATATGTCTCTTTGCTTTTCGTTTTCTACTCCTTCGGCAATAACTTCCATGTCCAAGGACACAGCCATATTGATAATGGCCCGGCAGATAGCTCGGTCGTTTTCGTTTTCTTCTATGTCAATAATGAAAGAGCGGTCTATTTTCAAGTAATCCGCATCGATTTTTTTTAAGTAGCTAAGCGAGCTATATCCGGTTCCAAAATCATCAATCGAGATTTTGACTCCTAGTGTAGATAAGTATTGAAATGACTCAATACTGCGCTCCGGATTTTCCATGATTGAACTTTCAGTCAGCTCAATTTCCATTTCGCTAGGGTCTACCTCAGCGGTTCTAATCGTTGTTTCAACTTTTTGTGCCCAACTAGCACGCGCCAATTGTTTTCCACTTACGTTTACACTGAGTAACCAATCGTCCTTGTATTTGGATTTAAACTCTTTTTTGATTCGACACGCCTCTTCTAAAACCCAATCGCCGATGCTTTCAATTAAGCCGGAATCTTCGGCAATTGGGATAAAGTCTACTGGGGAAACCCATCCTTTTTCCGGATGCTTCCATCGTATCAGAGCTTCAGCACCAGATACCTTTCCTGTTTGAAGTCGAATTTGAGGCTGAAAGAAAAGCTGAAACTCTTTGTTTTGAAGAGCTCTGCGAAGTGCCGATTCTAAAGTTAAGCGCTTTTCAGACCTCTGGTTCAATTCATCCGTATAAAACTTAAAAGTATTTCTCCCGACTTCTTTAGCTTTATACATCGCTAAATCTGCACATTTCAATAATTGACTCGTAGAATCACCATCAGTCGGTGACATAGCAATCCCCATGCTAATCGATGTGAAAATTTCTCGATCTGCAATTCGAAAAGGCTGGTTTAGAATTTTAAATACCTGAAGGGCAAATTGAGCGGCATCATCTTGGTCCTGGACGTTTACTCGTAGAATCCCAAATTCATCTCCACCAAAACGTGCAATCGTATCTACTTCGTTCTTGAATTTTTGCAACCGAGCGGCAACCATTTGGAGCAGAGTGTCTCCCTTAGCATGCCCGAGCGTATCATTGATGAACTTGAAATTATCAATGTCAAAAAAGTAAATTACTATAAACTTATCGGTTGATTGGTGGTTTCTGAGTGCCTGATTCGAATGGTCGGAAAATAAAGTTCGATTGGATAAACCAGTAAGAGAGTCATAGAAAGCTAAGTAACCAATTCGTTCTTCAGATCTTTTTCTATCAGTTATATCAATTCCATAACTAATGATTCTTTTCTGGTTACTGTATGAATCATGGATGGGAATGTATTTCCTAAGGAGGTATTTCTTTACTTGTGTTCCTTGACTCACAAGCTCTTCGAATTCTACTATCTGGTTTTCACGGATTGCTCGGTCTAAAAAGTTTGTTCGCATTCGAGCTATTTCTTCAGGCAGATTTATCTTTTTAACGAGTTCTATGTCAGTCTTAGATTTAATCCAAGACTTCATTTCTGGGTGTGAAAACATTACTCTATTCGCGTATTCGTACTCTTTGTTTTCATTCAAAACGGAAATATCAGAATCAATGTTATCTAAAATGAATTCGTAAAAAGCTTTCTGATTGTTTAACTCTAATTGAGCCATTCGCTTTTCAGTAACGTCTCGAAAAGTTACCCAGATAGCAAGTTTGCCATCTAAGTCAAACATCCGAAAGGAGGTTTCTACGGATATTGTCTCGCCATTTTTAGATTTTAAAAGCGATCCTGAAATAGCGTTATCTTCGACTGAACTCTCTCCCGATTCCAAATCAGCACCAACTATCAGAGAAAACTCTTTACCTATAAGTTCTTCAGACTCATAGCCTAATGTATGCAATATTCTTCGGTTGGCACTGATGATTCTTTTTTCAGTCGGATCAATTTGAATCATCATATCCAAAGAGTCCTCGTAAGTGTTTTCGAAAAGGACAAGTCTGCCCTGCACCTTTTTCAATTCCTGTTCTAGTCGAATATTTTCAATTAAGAGGGTTGCCTGGTTTAGTATCGTCTCAAACTTTTGGAATTCAAATTGAGCATTAGGAAAGAAATGAATTCTAGATCCAAGGTTATCATATTTTTTGTTATTTGGCAAAGCCTTACCAGGGCTAAGTAATAAGAAAAATGAGTCTTTTACTGATTCTTGAGAGGAAGATAGAATTTGCTCTGGTATTGTTTCCCAGAAGAAAAACACACCTGGCTTTAAATCTCCAGACTCTATCTCTTTTTCTGACGGAAACGCAGTTAGACTGACAGCGTTCTTTATGTCCCCTTCTATCTCTTTTGCCAAAGAAAGAACTGTGGGGTGAAAGTAAAGCTTTGCCTCGGACTTAAGCATATCTCTTTAAGTAGGATAGATTTTTTTCTTTCCAATAGGAATGCTTTTTTTTATACTCCGCTCAAAGAATTTGAATAACTCAAAAGACAACCTAACGCATCAAAATGGCCATTGAAATTCTCAATCATAGAGGAATGTCACACAAATGTCAGGGTGTTTACAAAAAGAGAGTGGTCAAATCCAATTTGAAATTGATTCGCAGTCGCAATTAGAAATTCTGACGAAAGAGGATAATAGCCAAAATGAAATGCAAAACTTTACTTTTCTTACTAACATTCAGCTTTTTTGCGGCTTCTTGCCAAAAAGATGAGAAATCTGATACAGAAAACCTTCAGTTGCTGGCTTTGCTCAGTCTTGGCACGATGCAAGGGGATTGTACTGTTTCCGCCGCTGGTAGAAATCTGACGACATTTGTCACAGACACAACTGGGACAGGATCAAAATCGGGAGTTATTTCTAAAATTTCCCTGGTTCCGGTAGTGAATCATATTACTTCCCTCTTGAAAATTCAGGCAAGCGTAGGTACGACCGTAGCGCTTTCCAATACGAGAAGCTTTGGAATTGTTTATGAAAGCAATTCTTGCCCGCTCGTTACGTCGGGTCTGCGCGCTATTGGGGAAGGCTATGTTTTGACCGCTGGAGCCACTGATTCAAATGCTGAGTTCACGGGTTCCCACAAAATTGATGGTTCTTCCACGATTACATTTACTAGAGCTGGAACCTTTTACTATCTTTTCTACCAAATCCCAAGAAGCAATCAATCTGGTTCAATAACCTATGCAATAACAGGCGGTAATTGATAAAAGTGATAAATCGAATTTCATTGTTTCTTTTACTTGGCTTTTCGTTCGCAAATTGTATGCGAATGAATCAGCCTTTAACAGATTCGGATCAATTGGTCCAAGGATTGCTTCTCACCGCAATTCGTTCTGTGGATCCGAACGCTGTAGACAAGGTAGTGCTGACAAGAAGCGAAACGGACGGGTCAATTCTTACCAGAGTCAATGCGACCAATGAGAACTTTTATATTTACTTTAGCTTAACGACGAACAAACAACTTCCAGCCTCACAGGCTGGAAGTACTACCTGGGATGTTGCCTTCAATCGCTACAAATTGGCATCGAATAGCGGTGCAACCAATGCCAATGGACGAGGTGGAGTCTGTTTATCAAATCTAACGAACTTTAGCCAAGCATCGACTACATCTCCTGCCAATCAAAATTGCCCTCCTTCGGCATTTGTAGTGGATGGAAATGCCACGACACAAGGAATAGGTGGAGTTGCTGGTCAATTCGTAGGAAATCCTTTACTAACGGATTGGTTTAATTATCAAATAGGGAACTTAACTACGAAAAACCAAATTTTCATCATTCGCTCTGGAGACGGTTCTAGTTTTTACACTTTTAGAATGGAAAACTATTACAGCGAAGCTGGTACTTCTGGCTATCCATTGTTTCGCTGGAGAAAAATTCCTTAAGTGAACAGATTTGGTTACTTTGCCACACTTTGTGGCTTGGTTCTAATCACCAACGGGACTATTCAATCTCAGACAAAGAAAAGTGAAAATCCTAAAGTTGAACCTCCCAAGTCCGAGACAAAGCCAACTGCTCTTCCAGTTCCTGAGGAAGATCCTTTAGCGGAAATAGAGAACAAAAATGGAATTGTCATAACTGGGAGTAGAGGGGAACGAAGACTCAAAGACTCAACTGTCACTACTGAAGTCATTTCCAGAAAAAGAATCGAGCAAACAGGAGCTAGGAACCTGGGCGAAGCTTTAGAAACTCAATTGGGCGTAAACATCACTCCGTTCTTTGGAGGTTCGCAAGTTCAAATGCTCGGTCTAGATTCTAAATACGTCCTGTTTCTGGTGGATGGGCAAAGGTTTGCAGGAAAATTGAACAACACAGTAGACCTAACTCGATTTAAAGTTCAAAACATCGAACGAATTGAAATTGTAAAGGGATCATCTTCAGCTTTGTATGGTGCCGATGCCATAGGCGGTGTTATCAATATCATCACCCGACAAACTGAAAAAGCGGAGCAGTACCAATTTAGAACCAGTTACGGCAACGGAAGATTGAATCAATTTGGAACACAAGGCGAGAAAAACATGACTGCCGATGTGGGTTTTCGAAACAGTTTTGTGGCTTCTAACTTTACTGGCGGTTTCAATCAATCGGGTGGCTATGACTTAGATAAAAGCACTCCTGCCACTTCCGGGAATGCCTTCCAAGATGCTAACGTCGCGGGGAACATGCTGTTCAATCCGGATGGAAATTTCAGAGTTCGAACGGGAATCAATTATCTAAATCGAAACCAACAAGGAGTCGATTCTACCACTGCGGGTGGGGTCTTTGATCGAACCAATAGAACCAACGATTTTTTAGGCCTCACGGCTTTGGAATATCTGTACGGAAAAAGAAACATGATCTCTTTTAGGGGCAACATCTCAAAATGGGAAAACTTGTTTCGAAGAAACCAAAGAGGTTCCGATGAACTCGATTCAAAAGAGTTGAATTCGGAGCTTAGCTCCCAAGGAATCATTCAGCTCGATCATGAATTGGCGGATAAACATCGTTTGACTGTGGGTATGGAAACCTTTGCAGATGAATTGCAGTCTGATCGGCTTCCTAGAAAAAATGCGTATCGAACCAGAAGAGCTGTTTACCTTCAAGATGAATGGACAGTGCTCAGCAATGGAATGATTTGGCGATTGGTTCCAGGAATTCGGCATGACATTGATTCTCAGTTTGGTGGCCAAACAACTCCTAAGCTAGCCACTCGTTTGGACATTACTAAAGACCTTATTTTGCGCGGAAGCTATGGATTCGGTTTTAGGCCACCATCTTTTCAAGAACTTTTCCTTCGCTTCGAGAATCCAGGTGTTGGCTATGTGGTGGAAGGAAACCCAAACCTAAGACCTGAAAAGTCGAGAACGGTAAATGCAGATTTGGAATATGCTATGCTCAAGAATTTAAGTTTATCGATAGGAGCTTTTAGGAATGACATAACTGACCTCATTCAATACGACTTTGGCTCAGGAAGATCCGAGTTTGCTACTTTTCAATTGAAAAATGTAAACAAAGCGTATACGAGGGGTGGCGAGCTTGGAATGCGATATCGATTATTAAAGTATTATTCTATTGAAGTGGGTTACAATCATACGGATACTAGAGATTTAACGACCGATAGACCATTAGAAGGCCGTCCATTACACCAAGCAACTTTAAATGTATTTTCTAGTCTCCCCGGTGGATGGGAGTTTGCCATTCGTACGAAATGGTTAGATCGAAGGCCGTTCTATAGTACTACTCAAAGCTTTGCTGGAGCAAGCACTGCATTGATAGAATCGGATCCCCTCAATCCAACACCAGTGGTCTATGGAAGGGCTTTTACATTGCTCAACTTGCGTCTGGAAAAAAAATTCTTTGATGGTAGAATGTCTGTATTCATTGGTGGCGACAATGTCCTAGACAGGTATGAACTAGTTTACAACCCAATACGCCCTCGGTTTTTCTATGGCGGCTTACAAGCTACATTCTAAAACAGAAAATGAAATGCCAAACCACTTTCTTCGAAGAAACGAGTCTTAGCGTATCGTATACGAACTTCCAAGTTGTCTGTGATTGCATATCGCAATGTAGAGTCTACCTTATAGTCATTGGAGTTTTCTGAAATAGAAAATCCATAGTAACTGAATTGAGCTTGGTATTTCCAAGCCCCAAAGTCCCAAAGAGCCAAGAAATTTCCAGATAAACCTGCTCTTCCGCCATTGTTCAATAGATTTGTTTGGTTTGCTTTCATTCCACCTAATAAAGATAATTGTGGAACTAGCTTGGATCCAAATTGTGATCCATCCAATGTAATTCCCCATGCTCCTTCAACCTTAGAAGCTATGGTTCGAATATCTTTCTTACTTTGAGTTTCGAAGGAAATACTCTCAAATCCCAAATCTAACAAATAACTTTTTGATTTCGTAATATAATTGTAAGGGGCAATAGAAGTAACTTTCAAAATTTGGAAATGATTCATTTCCCATTTTTCGGCTTCTAGATATCTTCTCAATCCAAGGTTTAAGAATTGAACCTCTGCATTTTTTGCGTATCCCTTCTCTAAGTTCATTAAGTCATGAAAAGCAAGTCTACCCTCTACACTGGCAAAAGTACCCAAAGAAGAATTTCCAACTTCACTCAATATTCGATACGAACCATGACCTTTTTCTGGACCGTTTTCTAATTCACTGAGAGATTCTTTTAGAGGTTCTTTTGGAGATAGATTTGCTGTGGTACGGAGACTCCTTTGGATCAGTAAATACTGAAAAGAATCACTTTTTAATGGGTCTTTTCTCGCTTTCAATAACTCATAACTTTGCAAGGAAACAAGGGTATCCAAAGTAGAGGTCGATAGTTTCTCTAAACTGACATCCGTATGGTTGTTCTTTTCTGAGTTTGATTTCCATTGTTTCCAAACAGACTCGAGTTCCGCTTTTTCTACATCAGGTAACTCCGAAATCCTTTGCATCAAAAGGTTCAAATCAGAGGCTCTAAATCTCTTTCGTTTTACAAACCCTGGAATAGAATTGATAGATTTTACTAAGTCTGAAGGCGAAATGGGCCAACGCAAATTCTTCTGAATTTCTTGGTTTCCCCTTGCCTCATCCAAAACGGTAGCAAGACCATATCCACAGTTTTTATCTAAAAAGTAATATCCTTGTTTGTTGCTTCCTGAATTCCAAAGAATTTTTAATAGGCGTTCCAGTTCCTCTTCTGTCAAATTCAGTTGATATTCCCAAATATTGCGACTTTCCCAATGATTGTATTCGATGACTTTGGTGTAATAAGGAAAAATTGAATATTTCCCTGAATAACCTCCCAATAGTCCTTTTAGTGCATATAGATAAAACGGATCTTCTGGGTTGGCATCTGCAGTAAAATTGATTCCATAGTTTAAAAGATCCGAATCTTCGTAGTCTTTATTGTTCAATTTTAAGAGCGTATGACCGAACATAGACGCTGGCGCATCCATATAGTACGAACTAAAAACCAAAGAAACTGATTTAGTGTTTAGATTTTTTTTCCAATCTTCGAATCTAAGTTCATTTTGATTCTTTTCTTCAGCGGAAAGAATCAAAATGGGGAATAGAAAAAGAAAGATTGATGCGTAGGTTTTTAAAAATTGCAGGCCTTGCTTAATATTGGGTCTTTCTTAACCAACTCTTGGACATTCGAAAGAATCAGATCCGAATCAGTCTTTGTTCCCGAAGTGAGAATTTGTGATAATTGAGACTTTGTTACCAGACCAAGTTCTTTGGAATGCAATGGGCATCCCATTAAAGTGGCAAGAGCTTGCAACCGTTCACCCTCACCTCTGGAAAAATCCAAAATCAAAGTAGGATAGTTGTAATGAACAAAAAGCTTTTGAGCTTTTTCTGATCTTACAACTCCATCATTGGTACAATTCGATGTACCAGAAGTGATTCCTAGGGTCTGAGAGGAAGTTGCTACGTTAGTTGTCGCCGCTAATACTTGGCCGATATCATTCTTCCAAGCTGGAATTTGAGAACCAAGTCCACAACCAGCCATTCCATAGTTCCCAGCATAAAGTTTACTTACACTAAAAGCAGTTAATTGAAATAGGATAAGAGCACTAAAAAATCGATTCATTATCTTTCTGTTGAAAAAAGGGTGGTTTCGTTTTCGAAAGGAATGGTATCCCCGCAATCTATGATTTCCCCTTGCAGAGTAACAACTGCCCAACGGAATGAAGGACTAGGTTCAGAGAGCGACTTTTGAAATGTTTCTGTGTATTTTTCGATTTTTTTCTGCAAATGGGGTATGGAAAGATTGCTGGTAGAATGCATATTGGGAACGTTCTCCTCCTCAGAAAGTCGACAGGATTTGGGGATTTGCATTAGAGTATTTTTTGGCATTCCAGAGTCAACCAAGAGACATAATTTTTTTGAGCCACTGGACTTGACCGCTCCAGGCACCGGCATTTTCCTGGGCGAGTATGTCAAATCCGAGAAATCCTCAGATCAATCTGTTTAAAAAATCAGCACCCCTCCCAGCTAAGGTGGTTCTCAATGTTAAATTAACCCCAGATTCCGGGAAAAGACCTGCTTCTGAGGGCAAATCAGACATCCACCATATCCGATTGGAAATCGACCACAGCGCTTATCCATATTTGGTGGGACAAAGCGCAGGGATTTGTTTACCAGGGATTGATCCAAAAAAGGTCGAAAAGGGACTTCCAGATACAAGTTACGCCGTTAGACTTTATTCCATTGCCTCACCTTCTTTTGGATTCCAAAAGGATGGGAGCACTATAGATTTTATCATAAAAAGAGACAATGTCTACAACTCCAAAGGGGAGCTTCAATTCCAAGGAGCTTGTTCAAATTATATGTGTGATTTGAAAGTAGGTGACTCCGTTCAAGTGACAGGCCCAGCCGGAAAAAAGTTTCTTTTGCCAAATGTTGATTTTTCTGATGATCTGTATTTTTTTGCAACAGGTACCGGAATAGCTCCGTTTATCGGAATGATCGAAGAAGTGCTTCGTCACAAATTCATTCAGTTCACAGGTAGAATTTTCGTTGTATACGGTGCCCCTTACTCAGATGAAATCGTATTTCAGGATTACTTTAAAGCTTTGATTCATGAATTTCCACAAGTACATTTTATTACGGCTATTAGTCGGGAAGACAAAAATCAATTTGACGGCAGAAAACTTTACATTTCGCATAGAGTTCGCGAGCTCAAAAACGAAATAGAAAAATCCTTAGAAAATCAGAGTCGATTTTATATTTGTGGAGGCCCAAAAGGCATGGAAACAGGTATCATTCAAGAATTGCATTCTATTTCCAAGACAACAGCCAGCGTAGATGAATTCAAAAAAGATTTAGAAGCAAAAGACAGACTATTAGTGGAGACATACTAACATGAGCAAAATCGGAATCATCAAAGACATCGACAAAGGAAGAGGTGAAGTCGTCCGAGTGGAAATCTCGGAATACAAAGGTGCTACTCTTTTTAATGTTCGAATCTGGTATACCGATCCAACTGGTGAGTACAAACCGACTCAGAAAGGGATTTCTATCTCTCCTGACTTGGTGCCTATGTTGCGAGAAGCACTAGAAGAAGCAGAAAGGCGACTGGCTTAAAATTTCTTCAGTCCGTTCCTTCACTAGCAAAAATTAGTTTTTCGAGCAGAGTCTGAGCATGATCTCTAGACTCTGCAATTCGAATATGGTTATAAAGCCTAGTGACTTCAAATACCTTTCGAACAGAGTCTTTTAAGTTAATCGCTACAAATTCTCCTCCTCTTTTTCTCAACCATCCTACTATTTGAATCAATGTTCCAATAGCTGAAGAATCCATATAGGCAGTTTCAGAAAGATTAAAAATCATAAAACGGAATCCTTCATCTAACTTTTTTTCAACGTCCAATCTCAACTCAGGACATTTGTAAAGATCGATATCTCCTTTTGTGTGGTATTCATAAATCCGATTGTGTAGGTTTAAACCTTTGGTATCAATTATCTGAACATTTCTGCTCAGATCAGAACTTGCCGCTAATATGTGTTTTGAGAGAAAATCGGATTTGTCTTTGATTTTGCTCTGCGCAATTTCCAATCGCGAGAGAATGGCACCGATTGCCGATGGTGCATGGTTCTTTGATTTCTGAAGTTCTTGGATAACACCAAATAAGATTGAGTTGGCTTCTTCCGTGTTTTTAGATTGAATCAACAAACTCACTGCTTTTAAAGATCTATGAGCTTTTGCAATCAATAACTCAACCAAAACATCAGGATCCTGAATGCCAGGATCATTTCCAAACTCTGTTTGAAACTTCATCTCTGTTTTTTCGAAATGCATGCTGTCCTGCAAGTTATAGAAACCAACATTGGCTTTCAAAAGATCTTGCTTAGGCGAAAAAGATCTTGAGTCAACCTCAATTCGCATTACAATCGATTGTAGATCATCACTCCTCATGTCACCTATCTGTACTTTTACAGTCTGGGAAGAATTAAAAGAGGAATTTCCAGCAAACTGAGTAGTGCTTTCCGAGATTTGGAAAGGAAGATCATTTAAAACATCCGACACCGTGATTCCGGGAGCAAAATCTAGGTTTAGTTCAATCGCTTGTGCGTACAAAGCTCCTAATTCGCCAAATTCCTCGAAGAAAATGTCTGCGGCACTATCTGGATTATCAACGAAGTAAAAATTCCCTCCGCCCGCCTTGGCTATATCTGCAAGAATAGATTCGTTAAAGTCACCACCGACTCCAATGACGGTAGTTGAAATACCTCGAGCTAGGTGATCTTTAGCAATCTGATTCAATAGAGCTGAGTCTTTTACTCCAATAGTAGGATTGCCATCTGTTAACAAAATAACCCTTTTAAAGGCGTTTTCAACATTGCTTGTTTCTACAGCATGTAAGGCGGATAACCAGCCACCGCTTAGATTGGTTGCGGTTGCCACTTCAATGGATCTGACCTTATCAGTAATTGCTACCTTTTCTATAACATTGACTAAAGGCTGAATGATTTGCACATCGGAACTATAAGCTATGATGGATATCCAATCGTGTCTTGTGAGCCAATTGACCAAGGCACTAGAAGCCTCTAGCACGGATTCCATCTTTTCCCCTTTCATGGACCAACTTTTATCTATCGCGATTCCTAAAACTAATGGCTGTCTATGGGTTTCCGTCGGATTTTGTGGGGATTTTATTCGGATGAGAAGATGATTTGTTTGCTTTGAATCTGGGAGAATGTTGGGAAATTCTAATTTAGCCTCTAATTCCATTCGTACCTGATGCTTTCCTTATTTTCAATTCTCGCAATCACAATTTCTTTGCATCTATGGAAGGTCGAATCCACGAAATCTACGATTCTTTATCTGGTGAAGGCACTTCTACTGGAATCCCAACTGTCTTTGTTAGATTTGCTGGATGCTCCTTACGTTGTGGTTTACTCGAAAACAAGAAACTTTGGTGTGATACGCCCTATGCTCTAGGCCCGAAACAAGGCGAAGCTTTATCTTTTGATCAAATTCTTTCTAAAATCTTGGAACTCGATAAGACCGAAGACAGGCAAATCCTTTTCACTGGAGGCGAGCCTTTGGAAGGTAAGAATAGAGATTTTGTTTTATTTCTCTCCAACTCTATTTACAAAAAGCGAAAAACCAATGACAAACCTTTTCCTCTTTCACGGGTCGAAACCAACGGCAAAGAATCCATAGAAGGGCTAGAACACTGCGTTTTTTCCCTCGATTACAAACTTCCTGGATCGGGCATGGAAGAGCATATGAATTTAGAAAATTTACAAATTCTAAGAAAGAGACATAATTATCTTGACGAATTGAAATTTGTGGTTCGAGATGGTATCGATTTTCAGAGAAGCATTTCCCTTTTGAGCGAATTCTCTCCTGGAACCAATGTGCTCTATACCCCCGTCTTTGGTGAACTAGACCCGATTGAACTTGCCGAGTGGATTAAAAAAGAAAATCCCCCTAAGGCTAGATTGTCGCTTCAAATTCACAAAGTCATTTGGGGAGAAAAAAAAGGCGTTTAATGAATTTACCGACACAACTCAGTTTAGATTTTGATAGCAGTTCTCCATTTAAGCCTGAACACCATTTTGCTTTTTTGTTGGATCGCCCTGACCTTGGCATATCAAAAGTTATTCGAGAAGACAAAGAAAATGTAGAACTCTTTTCTCCCGCAAAAGAAGATTTTTTTTCTGTTCCAAAAAACTCAAATCAGCTCCGCTATTTATCGGAGTATCCAGCCTGTTTAAACCAATTAGAGTCCCTGCCCAAGTCCATGGAACTGGCATTACTTGCCCAGCAACTCAAAATAACGCATCGATTTGACAAACTGTCTTCTTTATCAAACTCAAGAACTAGACTTCTTCCTCACCAAATCGAATCTACCTTCATAATTGCGAACAGCCTAAAACCTCGCTTCATTCTAGCTGACGAAGTTGGACTGGGAAAAACCATTGAGGCTGGTCTGGCTATCAAAGAATTGATGTTTCGACGTGGACTAAAAAAAGTTCTAGTCATAGCTCCTTCTCCTTTGCTCATCCAATGGCAACAGGAAATGAAAAACAAATTCAACGAAGAGTTTGAAATCATTCGGCGAAAGAATTTTGTTCAATCGGGAGATCTCTATTGGAGAAACTTTTCTAAGGCAATCACCAGCATCGACTTTATTAAAAATCCAAAGTATGCCGAAGAAATTTTAAAAGTAAAATGGGACATTGTTGTCTTCGATGAAGCTCATAGATTGAGACGAGATTATTCTAAGATAACAAGAAGTTATTTATTCGCAGAGAAGATTTCTAGAAAAACAGAATGCCTACTCCTTTTAACAGCAACACCCTTTCGTGGAAAACTCGAAGAACTTTTTTATTTACTCCATCTAGTAGATCCAAACATTTTGGGTCCTTACCAAACTTTTATCAATGATTATATATTAGGTGGCAAAACTGACCTTCGTGAAAAAATTTCAAAAGTTTTATTGCGCAGAAGAAAAGTAGAAGTTGGCGGATTTACCAAGCGGTTTGCTAAAACGGTACGAATTGAATTATCTCCGATAGAGAGAGAGTTTTACGAAGAAACCACAAATTATGTTCGAAGAGAATACAATTTGGCAATGGGAACAAAAAACCGAGCTGTTGGATTTGTAATGATCGTTTTTCAGAAGTTGCTGGATTCCTCAGTAACAGCTCTTCTTTCTGCTTTGCAAAAAAGAAAATTTATGTTGGAGAGCAAATTCCACTATCTAAGCCAAAGCGAAACAACTCTAGAAGATTGGGATTTAGACGAAACCGAAGGAGTCGAAGATTTCATTACTGACCTAGAAGATGAGGAAATGAGTAATTTCCAACGTGTTAAACGAGAATTGTTCACACTCAATCGCTTAATTCACCTCGGCAAACAAATCAAAGAAGATAAAAAAAGCCTAAAGCTATTAGAAACTCTACTCAAATTAAAAAAAGAAGGGCATAAGAAATTTATTATTTTTACTCAGTTCAGAACTACCCAAGATTGCCTGGATCAACTCTTATCTCCGGAATTCAAAGTTTCTTCGTTTCACGGTTCTTTGAGTATGGAAGACAAAGAAAAAGCCATACAAGCTTTCAAAGAAGATTCTGAAATTCTCATCTGCACGGAAGCAGGCGGTGAAGGAAGAAATCTACAATTTGCAAACATATTGTTTAATTACGATCTTCCTTGGAGCCCTTTAAAAATTGAACAAAGGATAGGTCGGATCCATCGTTTTGGACAAAAGGACAATGTTTACATTTTTAATTTTGCATCGAAAGACACTGTGGCAGAACGAATTTTAGAAGTCCTTACGAATAAGATTAGATTGTTTGAGGAGTCCATTGGAGCTTCGGATGAACTGCTTGGTACAATTGAAGAAGAATTAGACTTCAATTCCAGTTTTATGAAGTTCATCACCGGAACCAAAACCAAAGAAGAATTGGACTCAGAACTAGATTTGCGAATCCAAGTGGCAAAGAAAGGATTTGAGAAACTAAATTCACTTGTGACTCCCAAAGTAATCGACTTCAACTTAAAAGATTATTATGATCATACCTTAGAAGACCGAGAGCTAAACAACAAACACCTGGAAGAGGTGATTTACTTTGGTTCTCTTTTGTCGACAGAGTCTCTGCCTGGAAAATTATCGAAAAACGCGGAAGGAAAATTTGAATACAAAGGTAAAGATGAAAAAGTAAAATTAGCAACCTTTGATTCAGATGAAGCTTTGATAAACGATTCATTAGAGTTTCTTGCCTTTGGTCACCC